>JBOFCO010000177.1:0-63157 GCA_051646105.1 Paracoccaceae bacterium | reverse complement strand
ATCCACTTTTACCTTCTGATAAAGGTCTTCTCCCATTGCGCCGAAGAAACCTGTGGATACTGATATGAATATCGCGCCAACAAAAACCTTGGTCTTGAAAGACAAAGCGTTCCAAGCGCTTCTCAATTCATTCGAAAGTGTTTTCAGATTTCCTGGCAGTACATTTGTCTCAGACAGCTCCGACTCAATTTTGGCTAGCGCTTTGTCGACTTCCTGAAATTTACTTCGGATGGCGGAAGGGGATTCACCATCATCTGGCGGACCATTGTGCGGAAAACGACCCAAAGAATCTCTGTCGTTTGTGAGATCGTTCAGCACCATACGGATTGCTGTAGCCTCAGCTTTAAGCAAATTCTTTTCTATCAGCAAATTTATCTGTTTCGCTACCGCGCCCGGTCCAGCCTGCCAGACCGCATCCGGAATTAGCGCCACCTCGCGCTGTACTTTCGAGTCAATCTGCTTGCCGGACAGCACTCCATTCCACCAGCGCAGCCAAAACTTATGCTCGCCTGAACCTATGGTTTTTAGCTGAAGGTATAGCTCTCCGGCACTTTCGGCGAACCACATTGGCGGTTGGTCATACCACAGCGGTGTAGACTGCAAATCCTTTGACGATCCAATACATGCGCAATCAAGTCTAATAGAACTATAAATAGAATTTCCGTCAAAACCAAACGATGATGCTATACCATGAGAAGTATGTATCAGATAAACAATCCTGCCTATTTCATTGGAATCGTGATGCCTTGGAATCGATGCAAGCTGAATAATTGCGCTAAGTACGTTATAAGCTTCATCTATTGCAGGCTGACCGCGTTGATCGGATCTATCATTGGGGGCTTTGGTTGATTTTGGATCTGCCATTTTTTTCTGTAGATCTGCAATTTCTTTGATGGCCAAATTTACTTCGCTGCTCAACGTCCCGTTTGACTGTCCATTTTCGATCCCCAAAATGAGCAGTGCGCGAAGTGCAGGCAGCACCGACATGTCTGCTTGCCAGAACCAGTTGTTCGCCATTAACCGGCCAAAGACGGGAAATACGCGCAACACGCACCGCTGCGCCAAGGAATATGAATCGCGCCGACGCGTCTCCTCTGGCCGTTCTTCCAGCCAGCGACGCAGCGTTTTCTCGTCCCTGATATCCTCAGCCTTCATCCCGCGACTATCCGCAGCGGCATGATCCCGCGCAAGGTGAAAAGCGGGGGGGTGTTCCCGTGTCACCCCCCGCGCAGGCGGAGGTCCAGAGCGGGCTTGATGGTTCCCCGCTTGCGCTGGGATGACGGGGCAGCGGGGATGCCGGCGGGGTGAACCCCGCCCTACCGCCCCCTCACCCACCTCACCAGAAAATACACCGGCCAGCGCAGCACCGACCCTGCCGCGACCAGCACCGCCAGCGTCCACCAGATGCCGTTCTGCCACCAGACGAAGGCCAGCAACGGCACACCCAGCGCGATCATGGCATAGGCAAAGCGCCAGTGTTTGTCGCGGCTGGGGAACATGGCGGTGACATTGGCCACCACCAGCCAGACGCAGGCAAGGATGAGCGATGCGGTCATGCCGCCGCAGGGCGGCCGTTCATGCGGGCGGGCAGCGCGTTGACCCAGGCAGAGATCGTGCCCGCGCCAAGACAGACGACGATGTCGCCGGGGCGGGCCTGTTCGCGGATGAGGCGTTCAAGGTCTTCCTCCGCCAGCAGGGCGCGGGCGTGGCGGTGACCGTGGGCAATCAGGCCCGCCACCAGATCGTCGCGGGATGCGCCGGGGATCGGATCCTCCCCCGCCGCATAGACCTCGGCAATCGCCACCACATCGGGCTCGTTGAAGCAGGTGCAGAACTCCTCGAACAGGTTCGACAGCCGGGTGTAGCGGTGCGGCTGGTGCACGGCGATGACGCGGGCCGCGGGATGGCCCGCCACCGCCTGACGCGCGGCTTTCAGCACGGCGGCGATTTCCACCGGGTGATGGCCGTAATCGTCGATCAGGGTGACGCCGCCCAGAACCTCGCCCACGCGGGTAAAGCGGCGGTTGACACCGCCAAAGCCTGCAAGCGCGGCGCGGATTTCATCCATCTTCATGCCCAGGTGACGGGCGACGGCGACGGCGGCGAGCGCGTTCGACACGTTGTGGTCCCCCGGCATCGGCAGGGTGCAGCCCTCGATCACGGCACCCGCGCCTTCGCCCTGCAGGGCCACGTCAAAGCGTGCCACGCCCCGATCATAGGTCAGGTTTTGCGCCCGCACATCGGCCTGTGCGTTGAAGCCGAAGGTGACAATGCGGCGGTCGGTGACACGGCCCACCAGCGCCTGCACCTCGGCATGGTCGGTGCAGCAGACGGCAAGGCCATAGAACGGGATGTTGGTGACGAAGTCGTAAAAGCCCTTGCGCAGCGCGTCGAAGGTGCCCCAGTGCTCCATATGTTCCGGATCGATGTTGGTGACGATGGCGATGGTCGCGGGCAGCCGGTTGAACGAACCGTCGCTTTCATCCGCCTCGACCACCATCCACTCCCCTGCCCCGGCCCGCGCGTTCGATCCATAGGCGTGGATGACCCCGCCGTTGATGACGGTCGGGTCAAAGCCGCCCTTGTCCAGCAGTGTGGCCACCATCGTTGTGGTCGTGGTCTTGCCGTGGGTTCCGGCGATGGCGATGTTCGACCGCAGGCGCATCAGTTCGGCCAGCATTTCCGCGCGGCGCACCACGGGCAGGCCCCGGCGGCGGGCTTCCTCCAGCTCCGGGTTGCCGGATTTGATGGCGGAGGAAATGACGACAACCGCCGCATCACCGATATTCTCTGCCCGCTGCCCTTCGTGAAAGACTGCGCCCAGCTTCACCAGCCGGTCGGTGATTTTCGATGCCTTCGCATCCGATCCCTGCACCCGGTAGCCCAGCGTCATCAGCACCTCGGCAATGCCCGACATGCCGATACCGCCGATGCCGACGAAATGGATCGGGCCAAGTTCACCGGGAAGTTTCGTCGCCGCGTTCATTGCTTCACCTCTCCTGCAAGGGCTTCGACCATACCCACCAGCCGTTCGGTCGCGTCGGGGCGCCCCGCCTTCAACGCGGCCCGGGCCATATGCTCGGCAGCGGTGGGATTGGCAAGCACCAGTTCGATCTGCCCGGCCAGCGTTTCCGGCGTCAGTTTCGATTCCGGGATCAGGATTGCAGCTTCCGCATCGACGAGCCCACGCGCATTCGCAGTCTGGTGATCGCCTGTGGCAGCAGCGAAGGGGATCAGGATCGAGGGCCGCCCGATCACGGAAATATCCGCGACGGAGGACGCGCCCGCCCGGGAAATGACAAGCTGCGCCTCGGTCAGACGGCGGGCGATATCGGTGAAGAACGGGGCGAGTTCTGCCTTTACGCCCGCCTCGATATAGGCGGTTTCGGCACGGGCCATGTCCTCTTCCCGGGCCTGATGGGCAACGCGGATGGTACGGCGCAGTTTTTCAGGCAGCAGCGCCATGGCGGCGGGCAGGATATCCGACAGGATGCGCGCGCCCTGGCTGCCGCCGATGACCAGCACGCTCATCGGATAGTCGCCGGGGGGAATATAGCCCGCGCCCGCGCGTTCAAGCACGGCGCCACGCACCGGATTGCCGGTATGAAAGCCCTCGATCCCCTCGGGCAGGTCGGTGGGCCAGGTGCCGCAGGCAAAGGCGGATACACGCTTGGCGAACAGGCGGTTCACCTTGCCCAGAACACCGTTCTGTTCGTGGATCATCCGGGGCACACGCAGCAACGTAGCCGCAGACAGTGCCGGGATCGTCGGATAGCCGCCGAAACCGACGACGACATCGGGCCGATCGCGCAACATCCGCATTGCCGCCGATGTTGCCCCGCCGACAATGCGAAAGGGCGCAGCCAGCTTTGCACCGATGCCGCCGCGTGCAAGCGTGGCTGATGACACCTGCTCCACCTTGACCACATGCGGGAAGCCACCGGCATATCGGGCGCCGCGCGCGTCGGTCGAAAGCTGCACCCGCCAGCCGCGCCGCACCATCGCCTCTGCCAATGCCTGTGCCGGGAACATATGCCCGCCTGTCCCGCCCGCCGCGATCAGAAGTAGCGGCTCCTGCTCCGCGCTCGCGGCCATGTCAGCGCCCCCGTCCCGATAGAATATCCCCGATCTGGCCCTGAGGCCGCGTCCGCGTCAGTGCCAGCAACATTCCAAGCGCCATACCGCTGGCCAGCAAGGACGACCCCCCGTAGGAAATGAACGGCAGTGTCATCCCCTTGGCTGGCAGCAGCCGCACGGCGACACCCATGTTGATCAGCGCCTGAACGCCCAGCCCGCAGGCCAACCCGGCACCGGCAAGGCGGATGAAGGGATCGCGTTCCTTCATCAGGCGGAAGAGCGACCGCGCCACGATCACAGCGTAAAGCGCGATGATGGCCAGAACAAGAACCAGCCCGTATTCCTCGGCGGCGACGGCGATGATGAAATCGGTATGCGCATCGGGTAGGGTCCATTTCACCTGCCCCTCGCCCAGCCCCACACCGAAATACCCCCCCTGCTGGATGGCATTGGTGGCATAGCCGATCTGGGTGCGGGGATCGATTTCGGCGGTGAGAAAGCCGTCGATCCGCCGCGCGAAATGTTCGGACAGGTTATATGCCAACATCCCCCCGCCCGCCGCCAGCCCGGCAATGATGCTGAGCAGCAGGATCGGCGCACCCGCCACGAAATACATGACGGCCCAGACGAACAGGATCAGCGTCGCCTGGCCAAAATCGGGCTGCAGCGCCAGAAGCACAACGACCATCGCCACAAGCCCAAAGGAAATCAGCTTTCCGGGCGGGCCGTTGATTTCCTGATTTGCGGCGATCAGCCACGCGCTAAGCAGGATGACACCGGGCTTGAGGAATTCCGAAGGTTGCAGGCTGATGCCTGCGACCGAAAGCCAGCGGACCGCTCCCTTGCCGTGGTCTGTTCCGATCAGCGGCAGCAGCAGCAGCACCGCAAAGGATATTGCAAAGACGATGACGCCCAGGCGGCGGATGGTGCCAGCGGATAGCATCGACAGGAACAGCATCCCGCCGATTGCCAGAGCGCCGAACCAGGCCTGACGTTCGACATAATAGAAGGGATCAACCTCGTTCCTGGCGGCCAGAGGGGGAGAAGCGGCCAGCCCCAGCAGCAGCCCGACAGCACCAAGCAACAGGATGCAGGACAGCGTCCATTTGTCGAGCGTCCGCCACCATCGCGGAAGAACAGGATCCCCGGCCCGCGCGGGGATCGATCCGTAGACCATTTCAGTCATGCGAACTGCCTTGTCTGCCTCAGGTCGCCCGTTTGCCGGGTCTGGACGAAACCCTAGCGCAGTTGTCCCTGTCATGCCAGCACGAATGCGGGGAAGGACGACGGTCGTATGGGCAGACCTGTGAAAGATGTGGGCCGATCAGGAATGACATATCGGCAAGCCGCGGCGACCGAACCGGTCGATGAATATCCGGGGCCGGGGCCCTGTCGGCTGCTGTGCGCCGGACAGCCCGCAACAGACTTCGCCCGCTGATGACACTTCCCGGCAATCGCGGGGTCTGCAGAATTCGCCATCGTTCCTGCCACAGCGCCTTGCCATGTGTCAGGTTCCCCTGCGCTATCCGGCGGTTATCCCCGCCGACTTTTGCGTGGTCGGCATTCGGGCAGCGCCGACCGCCCCCGATGAAGAGACTGGCGGCAAGCCAGCGTTCACGTCGCGAAGCCGTGGGCATCGCGCAGTATCGGCGGCTGCATTTTCGGCTGATGCTTTGATTGTCGGACCGAAACCGGCCTGTGCTGCGGATTCCGACCGGCGCACGGGCATATCTTGCCCCATTTCAGAAGCTGGAACCTGCCCGCGATCCGTCGCAGATGCACCGTCGCGATTGGCATCCGTTGTTTCGTTTGCCTGCTCCGCCGACCATGCGGTTGCCCGGCAACGCCCGGCCCGCTTCGACGCATAAAGCGCGCCATCGGCGTCAGCATGCATCCGGTCGGGATCACACAGCGCATAGTTCTGCGACAGCGTTGTGCCGATGCTGGCCGAAACGTGGCACGGCTGCCCTTCAAACAGTACAGGTTCGGCCAGACGGTTCAGGATGCGTCCCGCCACGGCATCAACCCTGGCCTGATCGCGCACGCCGTCCAGGATCACCACGAACTCGTCGCCCCCGACCCGCGCCAGAACGTCGCCGGTCCGGGTTTCCTCCCGCAGGATGCGGGCCATGTGCTGCAAGACAAGATCGCCCGCCGCGTGGCCCAGGCTGTCGTTCACTTCCTTGAAGAAATCGAGATCCATGTGCATCAGCGCAAAGGCCCGGCTCTCGGTCGTTATGCGCAACATCGCCGCATCCAGCGCACGCCGGTTTTGCAGCCCGGTCAGGGCATCGGTCTGGGCCTGATCCTCGGCCTCCGCGCGGGCGCGGCGCAGGCGGCGGTTCAGTTCCGCCATCTCATCCGCAACGGCGGATTTCGCCTCTGCCAGATACAGCATTTCGACCGACAGGTCGGTCGGCGCAAAATCGGCATGGGTCAGACCATGACCGGCGACGGTTTCCGCCAGCCCGACGCCCAGCCCCAGATTGATGATCGCCCCCTGCCCCGCAGGCAGCAGCATGGCCTGACCGTGAAAGGTGGTGGTGATGTCACCGGCCCGCAGCACAAGCTGCATCCGCTGGCTTTCCACCACGGCAAGCTGCGCCAGCGTGAACATGCCACGCGGGCGCTTCAGTTCAAAAACTTCAAGAAATCGCGCCCCGACAAATCCGCCGGGCATCAGCTTTTCCAGCGTCGGACCAACGCTGAGAATATTGCCCGTCGGGGCGATCAGCAGATAAAACGGCATCAGCAGCCCCAGCATCGCCGGGGGTAGCCCGACAAGGGCCTGGGGTGTGTGCTGCCCCGTCATCCGGACGCACCCGTTGCCAGGGAAAAGTGCCGTCCCGCCGCAAAGCGCAGGTCAAGCAATGTTACAGCAACGGTTTCGGCGTCGTCCGTACGGCCCTGGTGTTCCAGTACGGCAAGCGCGCCGTAATCATCGGCCATCGCGCGCAGCACCCCGACAATGACATGCCCCCAGCCGGGCATCGTGCTGTGGCAGATGACCGTGAACCGGCCCGAGGCATGTGCCCGAAGACCAAGCTGCGGCAGATACAGATCCGGCAAAGCCATGCGCGCCCGTTCCGGCAGATCGTCAAGCGAATGCAGAAAGTCGGCGAAATCCGAACCGCCGAACCGCAACAGCCTACGCAGCCGTTCCCGCCGGGGGTGCGACACCAGATAGGTGCCGATATCTTCCAGAAGCATGTCGCGGGGGATGCAAAGAACATCCTGCGCTGCGGCAAGGGTTGCCTCGGTCACGCTGTCATCATAGGTTTCCAGCGCCTCGAACCCGTCGTCGACAAGCGCGGGACCGATCGTCCGGCGCACCGAAGCCCAGACCAGCGGCCCGCGCGTGTCTGTCACAAAGCACTGGATTGCCCGGTTGATAAGCCCATGCATGTTGCGTCGCGCCAGTTCTGTCCGTGCCGCCAAACTACGGCCTACGGGTTAACAAAGCGCAAACGATTTACCCTCACTGCATGATTATTAATGCGAAAGCACACGCATAAGGCGTTCTGGCGGGGGATGTCCTAAAAATCCGTCGGTGCACCGCCTTCGGACTTCCGCCTTGCGACGAAATCCGCAAGCTCGTCCCTGACCGCATCGTCAATGGCCGGGGGCTGAAAATCGGCCATGATGGCCTTGTAAATACGGTGCGCGCGTTCGGCCGACCAGATCGCCCCGTCCAGATTCCATGCCTCGAAATTCCGCCAGTCGGATGCGATGGGCGCATAAAACGCATTCGTATATCGGGATTGCGTATGCTCTGCCCCAAAATAGTGGCCGTCAGGCCCGACAGCGGCAATGGCTTCTGCCGCAATGTCATCGGCTGTCGTCGCCCAGGTGACAGGCTCCATATAGCGCTGGATCATCTGCAACACCTCGCAATCCAGCACGAATTTTTCCGGGCTTGCAATCAGTCCGCCCTCCAGCCAGCCAGCCGCGTGATAGACGACATGACTGCCCGACTGCACCGCCGCCCAAAGCGAGTTGCAGGTTTCCCACATCGACTGCGCATCGGGCACGTTCGAGGTGCAGGTTCCCGATGACCGCAGCGGCAGGCCATAGAAGCGGGCCATCTGCCCGGTCATCTGCGTGGCCCGCATATACTCGGGGGTGCCAAAGGCAGGCGCGCCCGACTTCATATCGACATTGCTGGTGAACGTGCCAAGCACGGAAGGAGACCCCGGCACGACATATTGCTGAAGAGCGATGGCCGAAAGCGCCTCGGCGATGGAAAGTGCCACCGCCCCCGACATTGTCACGGGCGCCATGGCCCCCGCCAGCGTAAAGGGCGTGACAATCACCGCCTGCCCGCGTCGCGCACAGCGCAGCAGACCATCGATCATCGGCTGGTCATGTTTCAGCGGCGATACGGAGTTTATGTTGGTGAACATGCGCGGACTGGCGGTGAATTCCGCCTCTGTCAAACCGCCGGCGATGCGGACCATTTCCATCGCGTCCTCGATCCGCTCACGACCCAGCGAATAGGCATGCACGACCTTGTCGGTCAGGGTCAGCTTTTCGAACAGGCAGTCCAGATGCCGGACAGAGGGGTGGATATCCACCGGTTCCACAGGATAACCGCCCGCAAAATGAATGCAGTTGAAATACTGCGTCAGCTTGATGAACTCGCGGAATGTCTCGAAGCTTCCGGGAAGCTTGCCGCGTGCCAGATCCCAGGAATTCGGCGGCGAAGAGACGTTGCCGAACAGGATATGACCCTTGCCTATCACCAGTTGCCGGTCGGGGTTTCGCGGGGTGATGGTGAAATCGGGCGGTGCCTTGCCCACCATCTCCATGACGAAATCCGCGTCCATGCGAACCGTCTGTCCGTCAACGCGGCAGCCCGCCTGACGGAACAACGCCAAGGCTTCGTCGTTCAGGAACCGGATGCCCGTCTCCGACAGGATGCGCATCGCCCCGTCGTGGATCGCCTGCACACCCTCCTCGGTCAGCGGCTCGGTCGGGCGGTCATGGTTGCGCGGCAGCCGCCAGGGCATCTGGTCGATGGCAGCCTTGCCCGCACGGGCCGCCATACCGGCGCGCCCTCCCGTGCGGCTCCCCGTCCGTCTGCCGTCACGCTTGTCATCCGCCGCATGGTCGCTCATGACACCCCCTGTCCCTGCGGTTCAGAAGACAGAAGCCTGACAAGACGCGGCGTTCAGTTCACGACAGGAAAGGTCGCTTTCAAGCGTCAGCCGACGCTTTCCATGGCGCGCTGCCGGTCCAGCCAGCCGGGAATATGTCCGATATCCGGCATCACCTCATCGGCCAGCGGGGCAAGATCGCTTTCGCGGGCAGGTCCGGTCAGCACACCCAATGTCCGCATTCCGGCGGCACGCCCCGCGATCAGGTCGTGGCGGCTGTCGCCCACCATCACCACACGGGCGGGATCGAACCCGAAAGCTGCGGCAAAGGCCAGCAGCATCCCCGGTGCGGGCTTGCCGCCATGACCACTGTCAAATCCGGCGACGAAATCGACCAGATGCGTGATCCCCGCCTCCTCCAGATGGGTACGGGCGGCCTGTTCGGCATCATTGGTTGCCACACCCAGCCGCAACCCGCGGCGGCGCAGCGCCGAAAACAGCGGGGCCAGCGGCACGGCCGGTCGCAGGGCGATCTCTGCCGCCATGACATTCATACGCGCGACAAGGCCGGGCAGGCTGGCACCTGGCAGATGCGGCAGCAGGTCGCGCGCGATCTCGTCTGGCGTGGCGCTGACGACAGGGCTGCCCGATTGAAACGTGGCTGTTTCCATTTCATATCCGACAGACCGCGCCAACGTTGCGGCCAGCTGCGCATCGCCCCCGGCAAGCTCCTCGACAAGCCGTCGTGTCCAGTCAGACCAACTGGCGTGAAAATCGAACAGGGTCCCGTCCTTGTCGAACAGGATCGCGTCAACATCCGTCATGCGTTCCTCCTGCGGCTGTCCCGCTGCCGTCTTGTCGCGGCGCATCGTCTTGTGACCCGGCCCAGCCTGACAACCATGGCCCGCGATTGCAACCTTCCTGTGACGGACGGGTCAGCCCCAGGCCACGTCACGACCGCCAGGAAGCGCGACCCGCGCCATCCGCGGCTGGTCATAGGCAATACCCTCGGCGTCACAGAACGCCATGACAAGCGCATCCTCCGTCAGCAGGAAATCGAGCACCGCGCCAAGAAACGCGGGATCATTGGCCCGCCCGCGAAATGTTTCCGGGCCGATTCCGGTCTGCGCGACAAAGCGATGCAACGCGTCCTCCTGCCCGGCCATCCAGACCAGTGAAGACAACGCAAGCGTTTCGGCGTATTCTTGCCGCATCTTTCTGCGACCCTGTCCATATAAAAGTGTTTCTTAACCTTTGGCCAAGAAACATCATAGATACAAGACACGGCGAACGAAGCGCGTCTGAACTGCGGAAGACCGGCATATGGCAGGCAAGATCCTGATCGTGGATGATGTGGCCACGAACCGCATTGTGCTGACGGTCAAGCTGGCCGCAGCCTGCTACGGTATCCTTCAGGCCGAAACCGGCCATGCCGCGCTGCGCACCGCGCGCGAGTCCCTGCCCGACCTGATCCTGCTGGATGTGATGCTTCCCGATCTTGACGGGGTGGAGGTCTGCCGCAGGCTGAAAGCCGATCCCCTGACCCGGGAAATTCCCATCGTGATGATTACCGCCTTCAGCGACGCCGCGGCGCGGATGCAGGCGCTGGCCGCCGGGGCCGATGATTTTCTGTCAAAACCGCTGGATGACCTGATGCTGCTGGCGCGGCTGCGCAGCCTGTTGCGGGCACGGGAAACCGCCGACGAACTGCGCCTGCGTGATACGATCTGCCGTGAACTTGGCTTTGCGGAAGCCGAAGACGTATTCGAAGGACCGGGGTTGATCGGCGTAATCGCCGCTGATCCGATCGAGGCGCAGGGCTGGTGCGATGGTCTTGCCCCACATCTTGCGCATCGCCTGTCACCGATGGCCCGCGCGGACGCCCTGACCGAAGGGGCCGGGCCGGTGCCGGATGTGTTCCTGATCGCGGGGGATATGGCGATGCAATCCGACGGGCTGCGGCTGATGTCGGAACTGCGGTCGCGGCCAGCTACCCGCCACGCGGCCGTCTGCATGATCCTGCCTGCGGGGCAAAGGGAGACCGCCGCGATTGCGCTTGATCTTGGCGCGAACGATCTGGTGTCCGCCAACGTCGACCCGCAGGAATGCGCCTTGCGACTGACCTCGCTTTTGCGCCGCAAGCGCCAGTCGGACCTGCTGCGCGCCACGCTGCATGATGGCCTGCGTTTGTCGGTCACCGATGTTCTTACCGGGCTTTACAACCGGCGCTACGCCCTGCCCCACCTGACGCGCGTTGATGCAAGGGCGGGCGAAACCGGGCGCAGCTGTGCCGTGCTGCTGATCGACATCGACCATTTCAAGGACGTGAACGACACCTGGGGCCATGCGGCAGGCGACGCCGTGCTTGTCACGGTGGCGGAACGTTTGCGCGACAACCTTCGCGGTGCCGATCTGGTGGCCCGCATCGGCGGCGAGGAGTTTCTGGTGGTGATGCCTGAGGCATCGCTTGCCGAAGCCTCAGGCGCTGCGGAACGGCTGCGCCGGATTCTGGCGGCCCAACCTGTACAGCTGCCGGGCGGGCGGGGTGAGATGACCGTGACGATTTCGGTCGGTGTCGCATTGGGCGGCGACAGGTCACGACCCGAAACGGGTGCTGCCGCAAGCGGCCAGACACCGGCCCAGCGGTTGCTTGATCATGCCGATGCCGCCTTGCTGCGGGCCAAGGCCACCGGACGAAACCGCGTCTGCATCGCCGGACCGGGGGTGAATGACATCACCTGCCCGCCCCGTGTTGCAGCAAGTTGAAGGGAGCGATGCGTTGACGGCAGAGAGGGGCAGACCGCCCCTCCTGAGATCACGCATCCGGATCAAGCAAGCGGATCAAGGTTTCCCGTGACGGCCATCGTCATGGCCGCGCCCACCCTTGCGCGCTGATTTGAGGATACGGTCAGCAAAAGCCGCGCGTTCTGTCGGGTCCATGGCCGAAATCCGCTCCAGCAGCAGATCCTCGCCCACCTGCAACCGCTCCATATTCCGGCCCCGCATCGATTCCAGCACGGCAGCGACGGCGGCCGGATCGTAAGGCTCTGCCCGCACGGCCTGGGCAAAGGCGCGGAAATCGGCCCGCGCCTCCAGCCGCAGGCGCATGCCTGCCCCGACCCTTTCGGCAAAGGCTTGGCGCAGGCTATCGCGGTCTTCGGGGCTGAGCGCCGCATTGAACGGCCCGAAACTCACCTCGCGCACCTCTCCCAGACGGGGACCATTGCGCCAGCGGTCGATCCCGGCCCCGACGATCAGGCCAAGAACCACGATATTCAGCGCAAGCGACGCGACCAGCAGCCAGCGCAACACGCGTGAGGGCGCCTGTGGCCGAGCCGATACAGGCCCGGGCGAGGTCGCCCCTTTGGCTTCGGAAACGGCATCCTTGTTGTGATCTTCATCCATCGGTCAATTCACTTTCGGCCAGGCCATATTCCGAAAATCCGGGCACAAGTTCCAGATCAACCGCGCCCGCCGCGCCCAGATAGTCGATCCCCAGATAATCCGACGCAACGGTGCTGACCGCCGTCGGGGGTGCAAAACCAAGCCAGACACCGACCACCCCGGCAGAGGCAAGCCCGCCAACCGCCGGCCAGCCGCCCAGCACACCCAGAAGCGTGGTCAGCAACCCGCCCCGCGCTGCGACAGGAACCGGCGCAGCGGAAACAGGGGCGGAAAATCCGCGCTGCACAGCATCCGCATCGGCAAGGATACGGGCAAAAAGATCATCCGGGACGGTTTTCGCGCCATCATCCCGATCCGGCGCCGCCGCCAGGAACAGTGCAAGCAGGTCATCATCCCGCTCTGTGCGGCCCTTGCCGCCTTTGGATTCATTCTTGGGAAAATCAGTCATCTTGATACCCCAGTTTCTCGCGTTCTCCCGACAGGGCGGCAGCAAGCGCCCGCTTGCCTCGCGCCGTCAGGCTTTCCACCGCCTCGACACCGATATCCAGGATAGCGGCGATCTCGGGGTTCGACAGGCCTTCCAGATGCCGCAGCACCACAGCCTGCCGCTGTCGTTCGGGCAGGGTTGCAAGTGCCGCATCCAGGGCCGCCAGCCTTGCATCCTCCGTCATTCGCTCCACGGCACCCGGCTGCCCGTCCTCGGGGTCGTGGGCTGGCTCCAGCGCCACAACCCGGCGGCTGCGTCGCAGGCGGTCGGTGCACAGGTTTGTCGCCACCCGGAACAACCAAGTGGAAACCTTTGCCTCGCCCTGCCGCCAGTCTGGCGCGATCCGCCACAGGCGCAACATGGCTTCCTGCGCCACATCCTCTGCCTCGGTACGGTCGGCAAGCATGCGCGCCGCCACCCGCAGCACACCGGGGGCAAGCCGCCCGGTCAACACGCGCGCGGCCTGCGGATCGCCGTTGGCATATCGCACCAGCAGCGCTTCGTCCGGAACGTCGGTCATGGCGTCGTAAGGCATGGTCATCCGTGATCTGGCCTAACCTTCCATCCCTCAGTGCGCAACTGCGGAACGTCGCCCCGGCTGGGGACAGGCGGGAAAAGCGGTGCGGGCGCATCGGTTCGTGCCGCCATGCGGTCGTGAGCAATGTCCCGCACCCGCCCATCTTACTCGGTCGGGGCCGGCTCGGCAGGGGCCGCCGGTTCCGCAGGGGCGGCCTCACTCTCCCCGCCCATCATGTCCTGCCAGAAGCCATGCCCCCGGCCATGACGCCCGTGATCGCCATCGCCGCGCCCCTTGCCGCGCCGACCGCCTTCGCGCATCTCGGCCATGCGATCGCGTGCGGCGGTCATTTCGGCCTCGGAAATCGCACCGTCACCGTCGGCATCAAGGCGGGTGAACATCTGCTCTGGCATGGCCGGCGTCATCATCTCGGCCGCACTCAGCACGCCGTCGCCATTGGCGTCACGGTTTTCGATCATCCGGGTCGCCATTTCCTGCGCGCGGGTCTGGGCATCCGCCATATGGCCTGCGACCAGTTCCTCTGCCGAGATGTTGCCATCGGCATTGGTGTCCAGCGACGTCACGCGGGCCTGCCGGGCGGCGTCAATCTCTGCCTGGGTGACCTTGCCGTCCTTGTCGGCATCCAGCGTGGCGAAATCGGGCATCATGCCCCCCATCCCGCCCGCACCGCGCATCCCGCCCATGCCCAGATCGGCAAAAGTGGGCGTGGCGGCAAAACCGGCGCCAATCGCAGCGATACCAGCAAGTGCCAGGACGGATTTTCTGATTGCAGTCATTTTCTGCTCCTAAGCTCGGGCAGCGTCGTGCTGCCTTATGTGTGTATTACGTGGGGCATCGGGATTTCCGTCGCGGCCCGTCACACCCGTCGACAAAATTTCCGGCAGGCCACCAAGGCACCCTGCGACACCGCTTTGCGACATGGAGACGCGGGGGCCTTCTGCGTGCTGGCCCCGCCCCCCACTTTGGCCCTACACTGCACGGACGCGAACAAAGGTATCTTTCCGATGAACAACCAGCCGCACCCTGTGCAAACCGCTGGCCACACGGCAGACGACCGCCCGCTTGGCCCGGCGATCCTGCGCGGGTTACGCTGCCGTTGCCCGAACTGCGGCAGTGGCGCGATGCTGCGCAGCTATCTGAAGGTGCGCGACACATGCCCGGTCTGCCGAGAGGCGCTGCACCATCACCGCGCCGATGACGGCCCTGCCTATCTGACCATCCTGATCGTGGGGCATATCATGGCACCGCTGATCCTGATTGCCTTCACCGTCTGGCGGCCGGAGCCGCTGGTTCTGGCATCCGTTTTCACGCTGGGCACGGTGGCGCTGGCCCTGTTCCTGCTGCCCCGCATGAAGGGAATGGTGGTCGCCATCCAGTGGGCCAAGCGGATGCACGGCTTTGGTGGTGCCGCCCCGGCGGCGGAACTGCCGTGATCGGTTTCGGAAAGTGACTCCCGCGCCACCAATCCGTGATGCGGCGAGTGTGGTGCTGGTTCGCGACGGGCGTGACGGGCCGCGCGTCCTGATGGGGCAAAGGGCCGCCGGGGCAGCGTTCATGCCATCGAAATTCGTGTTTCCGGGCGGGGCGGTCGATCCGGGCGATGGCGATGTGGCGCTTGCGTCCCCCCTGCCCGAACGATCCGCGCAGCGCATCGGCGCCGGAGCCGATACATTTGCCGCCACGGCCCTGCGCGAACTGGCCGAGGAAACCGGTCTGCTTGTCGGGACAGAGGCGTCGTGGCACGACGCACCTGCCGACTGGGCCATGTTCCGCGCGCGGGGGCTGCGGCCCTCGGCCTCACCACTGCGCTATATATTCCGCGCGATTACCCCACCCGGATTGCCCCGTCGTTTCGATGCGCGGTTCTTTCTGGTCGATGCCATGGCGCTGTCGACGGATGCCGACGACCTTTCCGCCGCGTCGGGCGAACTGTCGGGCCTGCAATGGCTTTCGCTTGTGGATGCGCTGGCACTGGACCTGCCCTTTGTCACCCGATCCGTGCTGTCGCGCGTGGCCCTGATGATCGCGGATGGAATGACGGGCGATCCCGATTTCGTGCCCTTTTTCGACAACCGGCTTTCAGACGGCGGGGTGCGAAGGATCGACTGAGTCGCCGTCGGTTTCATTGACAGCGGGCCGAAGCGGATAGGCCGGATGCGGCACAGGATCCTTTGCGCGCAGGAAATAGGCGCGGAACACTTCGGCATAGGATGCGAAGCGGTAGCCATCGTTCCGACGCAGGACTTCCTCCCTCCTGTCGCGATAGGCTGCGGGCAGGCGATACCACGAAATCTGCGGGGCTGCGTGGTGCAGCGCATGCAGGTTGTTGTTCAGGAACAAAAAGGCCAGCGGGCCGCGATCCTCGATCACCACCGAACGCCCGCGCGCACGTTCATGCGCGCGGTGTTCCAGAAAGGTGCGGATTTTCAGCACGCCATAGGCCAGATAGGCAGCAAGCGCATAGGCGGGAACCGACAAGGGTGACAGCAATGCCAGCCACAGGACCAGCGCCACCAGCCCTGCCAGATGCAGAAGCCAGGCATCGCGCACCGTCCGGTCGCCCGACCGGATTGCGGCAGCGTCGGTCCGTAACAGCGCCAGGGTCGAAATCGCCGGTCCGATCAGGATTCGCCCCGCCAGCTTGTTGTTCAACCGCAGCACCGCGCGGACAACACCCGGCAGCCGCTGCCAGACCGCAGGGTCAAGGTAATTCGATTCCGGGTCATCATAGGGGTCGGTCAGGAATTCGTCGCGGTGATGCGCCAGATGCAGGTCGCGGAACCGGCCATAGGGCACGAACAGCGTGAAAGGCAAAAAGACAAGCGCCTCGTTCAACCGGCGACTACGGAACGGATGGCCGTGCAGAACCTCGTGCTGAAGCGAGGAAAACAGCGCAATCACCGGCACCAGAATCCCGACGGCCAGCACGACGGAAGCCCCGGCCAGCCAGATTGTCAGGATAGCCCAGAGCAGATGAACGGCAGCAATCAGACCAATCGTTGGCCATTCGACAGCAGCCCATCTGTCCGTCCGCATCATTTTCCCGCCAATACGCCGAAATCGCACAACAGCTATCAATTTCCCATCGGCCGAACGACGCTAGGAATGCGCTGCAAAAATCAAACAATGCGTGATATATTCAACAGATGATGGATAAAATCGACAAACGTCACCGGGCGCAGCTTTTCCGTGCGCGGCTGACCGCCGCCATGGCAGAACGTGGGCTGACCCAGGCCGCCCTCGCCCGCGCCATCGGCGTGGACAGATCGACCGTATCGCAGCTTGCCGGGGCGGACAGCGCGCGGTTGCCCAATGCCCAGGTTGTCGGGGATTGCGCCGCCGTACTGGGTGTTTCAGCGGACTGGCTGCTGGGCCTGTCGGAACGACCCGAGCCGCTGGCCGATCTTCTTGCCGCCAGTGTCAGCCTGACGGATGCGCCCCGTGCCGAAATCGACGAACAGATCTTTGCCTGGCATCGCGCCGCCGCAGGATACAAGATCCGCCATGTGCCGGCGACCATGCCGGACCTGCTGAAATCCCGCGCCTTGCTGGAATGGGAATATACGCCACAGCTTGGCCGCACGGCCGAACAGGCCGTCGGTGCGACGGCGGACCGTCTGGACTGGATGCGGAACGCACGGTCGGACTATGAAATCGCCATGCCGTTGCACGAAATCGAAAGCTTCGCTGCCGGCACGGGCTATTATGCGGGCGTAGGGTCCGAGCTGAGACTTGCCCAGATTGACCGCATGCTTGGCCTTCTGGATCAGCTTTATCCTGCGCTGCGTCTGTATCTGTTTGACGCGCGTCGGGTGTTTTCCGCCCCGGTCACGATTTTTGGCACCGGGCTTGCGGTGATCTATCTGGGGCGCAGCTTTCTGGCGTTCCGCGACACGGCCCGTGTTGCCGGGATCATCCAGCACTTCGACTGGCTGGTGCGCGAGGCGGCGTTCGGAGCGCGGGACGTTCCGGCCTATCTGCGCGATCTGCGCGGCAGGATCAGCCCCGCCGCATCGGGCGAAGCTGCGCCGGATCGTAGCCGTTGAACGACAGGATTTCGCGCGCGGCCACCATCAGATCGTCCCGCAGGGCGGGTTCGCGTGACAAGACACGGGCGAACCGACCGTCGGGTGTGCCGATGACGGCGACGCGATAGCCTTCATCAACCCACATCACCCAAAGATCTTCGCGTCCGGCAGCGCCCGTACGCACGAACCGGCCCGGCCCGCTTTGCTGCGCCTCGGCCAGAAACGCCCGTGGCCCGCGCGGCCCGCAGGCGGTGCCGGTAACGCGGAAACTGTCCGGCCCGGTGGGTGCCCAGGTTTCGATCAGCGGCCCGCAGTCCACTTCGCTTCCATAGGCGGCAACCACATGCCAGACATCGGCAAAACGCGGCGCGTCGAACAGCGCAACCGAGGTGATGTTGGCACTGTCATCGCGGAAATCGCCCTTGGGCGCAGGGGTACAGGCCGCCAGCGCGGGCAGGATCAGGGCAGCGATCAGTCGACGCATAGTGTTGTCCTTGCCCCGTCCTCTGTCAGAACCTCGTTGCAGCCGAACAGCGGCGTCACGGGCGAGCAGGTGCCCGACCGCGCCAGGCATTCCCCTTCGCAATCGGCTTTCTTGCTGCACTGCTTGCCGTTGTCGTCGGTATCGCGATAGCAGACCAGACCGGCGCCGCCACCGCCCTGCGCGAAGCGGCCGCCTGTCTTCTCGCAAAGCGCGCGCTGCTGTTCAACAAGCTCCGGCCCCACCGGTGGCGGGCCTTCGTCCACCTGTTCGCGGCAGGCTGCCGTCAGCAGGACCAACCCCAAAAGTGCCACAAACCGCATATGCCCGTCCCCGCATTGACCGGTGTTATTTCCCGACTGATGGGCCGTTTGCCACCAAAGGGCAAGCCGAAAGCATGGAATCCCCGGCCGCTAATAGGGCATGGGGTGTTCCTTGTGAGCGGCGGCAATTTCGGCGCGGGTTTCCGCCGAAAGCTCCAGACCCGCCGCGCCCAGCACGACCTGCAACTGATCGGTGTTGGTCGCCCCGATGATCGGGATCACCGCGAAGGGGCGCGTGAACTGCCAGGCAATCGCCATCTGCACAGGGTCAAGCCCCGCCCGCTGTGCAACGCCCAGATAGGCAGAAATCGCCCCCCAGACGCGTGGGGTCACCCGTCCCGACAGGTCGGGATTAAGCGTGCGGCGACTGCCTTCCGGGATCACATCGCCTGCATATTTGCCGCTGAGCAAACCGCAGGCCAGCGGTGAAAACGACAGCAGCGGGATGTTTTCGTTCACCGAAAGCTCTGCCAGATCGGTGTCATACAACCGGCAGAGCAGCGAATATTCGTTCTGGATACTGACCGGACGCGGACCAAGCCCCTGATCGGCAAGCCGCAACCATTGCGTCATGCCCCAGGCGCTTTCGTTCGACAGGCCGATATGGCGGATCTTGCCAGCCTTGCGCAGGTCTTCCAGCGCAGCCAGCGCTTCGGCCATATGGCCCAATGTGGCGGCCTTGTCCTGATGCGAAGGATCAAAGGCCCAGCTTTGCCGGAAATGATAGGAACCGCGGTTGGGCCAGTGCAGTTGATAAAGATCGATGTAATCGGTCTGCAGGCGGCGCAGCGATCCGTCGACGGCCTTGCGGATGGCCGATGCATTGATCGGGGCGCCACCGCGCACCGCGCCCTGTCCCGCGCCGGTGATCTTTGTCCCGATGATCAGCCTGTCGCGCCCGCCCCGCGCGGCAAGCCAGCTTCCGATGATCTCTTCGGTGCGGCCAACGGTTTCGGCGGCTACTGGATTGACCGGATACATCTCTGCCGTATCCAGAAAATTCACCCCGGCATCCAATGCCATGTCAATCTGGGCGTGGCCCTCTGCCTCGGTGTTCTGTGTGCCCCAGGTCATCGTGCCAAGGCAGATTTCCGAAACCATGATCCCGCTGTCGCCAAGGGAAACCTGCCGCATCTGTCTGCTCCTGCCTGTCGTGTCATTTCATTGTCCAGACTAGCTCTTGTGCCGTCGGGGACAAGCGCCGATGCCGGAACCGGCACCCCCTGACCGGCCCAACGTCCGATACCCGCGCATTTCCCACGATTTGGTCGCGTTTCGGGGTATTCTGCGTACAGGAGGCATCGCCATGCGCCGGGTCCTTGCCTTGATCCTGTTGCTGTCTACCGCACTGGCAACCCAGGCGGCCCCGATCAGCTATGCGCTGGAACCCGATGAATCCACGGTGGGCTTTGAAACCGACTTTGGCGCGGGCCGCATCAAGGGCACGATGCCGATCCTGTCTGCCGAACTGATGCTTGACTTCGACGATGTGTCGCAAAGCCGCGTGGCGGTCCGGGTCAGTGTACGGGCCGCGCAGGCTGGCATTCCCTTTGCCACCGAAGCGCTGAAAGGCGGTTCCGTGCTTGATGCCCAACGGTATCCGGAAATCGCCTTTGCCTCGCGCAGAGTACGGTCGGCAGGCGACGGCGCAGTCGTCGACGGCGACATCACCATCCGGGGTGTCACCCGGCCGGTGCGGCTGACCGCACGCCTGTACCGCCAGCACGGCACCAGACCGGGCGACCTGTCGCAGCTTTCGATCCTGCTGACCGGTGCTGTCCGGCGCAGCGACTTTGGCTCGACGGGATTTTCCGGCCAGGTCGGGGATGAGGTGCGCCTGCGCATCCTTGCCCGGATAGAACGGCGCGGCTGACACGCAGGGCGCTCTTGCGTCTGGCTCTTGCCCGATGCTGCATGTAAACCCGTCGCATCACAGTCGGACGGGCGCATATGGCACGCATACTCATCACCTCGGCAATTCCCTATATCAACGGGATCAAGCATCTGGGCAATCTGGTGGGCAGCCAGCTACCCGCCGACCTGTTCGCCCGTTATGCCCGTGCGCGCGGAAACGAGGTGATGTTCATCTGCGCCACCGATGAACACGGCACCCCCGCCGAACTGGCCGCCGCCAAGGCTGGCAAACCGGTCGAGGAATTCTGCGCGGAAATGCACGCCGTACAGGCGGAAATCGCGCGGGGTTTCCGCCTGTCGTTCGATCACTTCGGCCGGTCGTCCAGCCAGCGCAACCATCGCCTGACCCAGCATTTCGCAGGCCGCCTGGCCGATGCGGGCCTGATCGCGGAAAAACTGGAAAAGCAGGTCTATTCCAACGCCGATGGCCGCTTCCTGCCGGATAGATATATCGAGGGCACCTGCCCGAACTGCGGCTACGACAAGGCCCGCGGTGATCAATGCGAGAACTGCACGAAACAGCTTGATCCGACTGACCTGATCAACCCGCGTTCCGCCATTTCCGGTTCCACCGATCTGGAAGTGCGCGAGACGAAGCATCTTTACCTGCGGCAGTCGGCCTTGCGCGACCAGCTTTCCGACTGGATCGACAGCAAGAAGGACTGGCCGATCCTGACCACATCGATTGCAAAGAAGTGGCTGCATGACGGCGATGGCCTTCAGGACAGGGGTATTACCCGCGACCTTTACTGGGGCGTGCCGGTCATGCGCGGCGACCAGCCCTGGCCGGGGATGGAGGGCAAGGTTTTCTATGTCTGGTTTGACGCCCCCATCGAATATATCGCCGCCACCGCCGAATGGGCCGATGCCAACGGTCGGCCCGATGCCGACTGGCAGCGCTGGTGGCGGACCGACATGGGCGCGGGCGACGTGACCTATTACCAGTTCATGGGCAAGGACAACGTGCCCTTTCACACGCTGAGTTTCCCCGCGACGGTCATCGGGGCCAACCATGACGGCAAGGAGCCGTGGAAGCTGGTCGATTACATCAAGTCGTTCAACTACCTGAACTATGATGGCGGGCAGTTTTCGACCAGTCAGGGCCGCGGTGTGTTCATGGATCAGGCGCTGTCGATCCTGCCGTCGGATTACTGGCGTTGGTGGCTGCTGTCGCACGCGCCCGAAAGCAGTGACAGCGAATTCACCTGGGAAAACTTCCAGGCCTCGGTGAACAAGGATCTGGCTGATGTCTTGGGCAACTTCGTCAGCCGGATCACGAAATTCTGCCGGTCCAAATATGGGGAAACTGTGCCGGAAGGTGGCGCAAACGGCCCGCGAGAGGTGGAGCTGATCGCCGAGCTGACCGCGCGTGTCGCGGCCTATTCGGGCCATATGGATGCGATCGAGGTGCGCAAGGCAGCAAGTGAACTGCGGGCGATCTGGGTGGCAGGCAACGAATACCTGCAATCGGCAGCCCCCTGGACAGTCCACAAGACCGACCCGGACGCTGCGGCGGCGCAGGTGCGGCTGTCGCTGAACCTTGTCCGGCTGTATGCCGTTCTTTCGCAGCCCTTCATCCCTGACGCGGCGGCGGCGATGATGGCGGCGATGCAGTGCACGGACTGGTCGTGGCCCGAAGATGTGGCTGCGGCGCTGACGGTGCTGCCCGCAGGCCATGCCTTTACCACGCCCGAGGTTCTGTTCCGCAAGATCGCAGATGAGGAACGCGCCGACTGGCAGCAGCGTTTCGCGGGGGTGCGAAGCTGAGACAGCGGTTCCTAAGCCGGGTAAAAGTGCCTCTGGCAGGGATATTTTGGCCAGGCTGAAACGCCCTCAGGGCTGGTCCTGCAACGCCTCTTTGCCGCGTTCCGCCTCCAGCCGTTCGGCGATGCGGCGGGCTCGCTTGACACCCAGCGCTGTCGCATGGATCGCCTCTGACCGGTCACGACCGACAATGCGCCTGCTGCGCAGCAGGAACATCGACCCGACCCCGCGCATCGTGCCGACCGAAGGCGCGTTTACATCGCAGGGGAAACGGTCGTGCCAGCCCTGCGGCAGCGGCAGGTCGCGCCGTTCGGCCCGTTCCAGCATCCAGACCAGCGGGATATTGGCCAGGGGGCGCGACCGGGTATAGCCGCCGATCTGGCCGCCGATATCGCCATGCGCGCCCCGGAACCAGACCTGTTCGACATTGCCTTTCCAATCGGGCGGGCAATGCCACATCACCGGAGCAAAGGCAGCGCGGGTTTCGTTCAGTGCCAGGGCGTGAAAACCATGCCGCACGCTTTTTCCAAGCGAATGGTCATGGAAGCCATGCTTGGCCTCGGTCAGCGTCCACAACAGCGGCAGCCGCAGGCCCAGCGCTTTAACCGTGTCGAACACACCCACCATCTCGATTTCCACATCCGGATGGCAGAAGCGTTCGGCAAAGGGTTTCACGCTGTGGGCCTGGGGCGAATGCCGGTAGCGCCGCCAGACCTGAAGCACATTGCGTTCGGTCGCATGGTCTGAACGCAGCAACCCGATGCGGTCGATCATCCCTGCCAGAGAGCGAACGGCAAAGGCACCCCGCGAATAGCCGAACAAAAAGATGCGGTCGCCTGGTCGGTAGCGGCTGGCCAGATAGCCATAAGCCCGCCGGATCTGCATATTGATGCCCCGGCCAGAGGCAACATCGCGGGTCTGCCACCAGCTTGGCCATTGCACGCCCGCCTCGTAATAGATCGACAGGCGCGCGGTTGGCAGCTGTTCTGCCAGCAGCTTGTAGATAACACCGGCGTTCGTCTCATACCCTGGTTTGAGCGAGGACATGGTGCCGTCAAGGATCACCACATGATCGGTGGCGCCCCGCCTGCGCGGTTCGCTTTTCTGCTCGACGCGGGGGCGAAGCCCGCGCAGCCTGCTCCACAGGTCACGAAACGCCATCGGCCCCCCGTGATGCGGTCAACAAACTTTCCAAAACCCTGACAGGCGTAAATGGCATGCCGATGCGCCCCACGCCAGGGGCGGCTTGCGCATCCTGCAGGGCCGCAATCGGGGCGATATCGTCGGCGTAGCACGCCTGTCCGGTCAGAAACCGCGTGTCCTCTGCCCGGTTGCCGGATTGGCTGGTTCCGAATTTCCGCATCCTGCACCCCTGCACCCTGCCACCGGCGCGGCCTCTTCCAGAAAAGAGTAGACCGCGGCTGTGGCAGTTCCAAGGCGTCAGGGCTTGAGTGACAGCACCGTGACGATGGCGACGTTGCCGAACCCGTTGAAACGGGTGTTGGTGGCCAGCGTATAAGCGCCCATGCCGTAGAACATCACGTAATCGCCTTCGGCAATGTCGCCGGGCAGCGGCAGTTCGCCGGGCAGGCGGTCAACCGAATCGCAGGTCGGGCCAAAGATGGTGCGGGCGACCGGCGCGGCGGTGCGGTGTTCGCCGTCGGGCGCCACAACGGAAACCCGGTCGACATTGCCGATCATCGGCATTTCCAGCAGGTTGCCATAGGTGCCGTCGTTCAGGAACACATGGTTGCCGTCACGCACCGCCTTGACACAGGCGGCAGAGGCGAAGGCGTCGCCGACCAGACCACGCCCCGGTTCGCAGACCAGCGCCGGGCGGTCATCCCCGAAAGCCTCGGTCGCCACGCGGTCGATCAGGGCAAAGATCGCGTCAAGCTGCGGCACTTCGGAATGCAGCCGGTGGTTCGGGAAGCCGCCACCAACATTTAGGCGATGCGCCTTCACCCCGGCCAGACGGCAGATTTCGGCACCAGCGCGCAGGTAGGAATCCCAGGCCATCGGGTCGGTACATTGTGTGCCCGGATGGAAGGTGAGCGAGGGGATGAACCCGGCATCGGCCACGGTTTTCAGCAGCTCTGCCGCCAGTTCGACGGTTGCCCCGAACTTGGCCCCGAAATTGTAGGCAGCACCCTGCACCGGCAGCTTGTAACGCACCGAAATTTCCCGTCCTTCGGCGGGTACCATCTCGATCAGCTTGGCAAGCTCGGTCCGGCTGTCGACGGAATAGGACCGCACATCCTGCGCCACGGCAAAGGCGATTTCATGCCGGGCACGGACCGGGTTGTTGTAATGCAGCGCCGCTTCCGGGGCCAGACGGCGGATCATCTCGATTTCAGCCGGCGAGGCCACATCGAAGCCCTGAATCCCGGCGGCAACAAGGTTCTGGATCACGATTTCATCGGGGTTCGACTTGACCGCATAGGTCACCAGCCCCGGAAAGCCGTCGATGAAGCGGCGCGCAGTGGCCTGCAACACGGTCGGCGCAAAGAACAGCACCGGATTTTCCGGGCGACTTTGACGCAGGAATTCAGAAGGCGATGCCCAGATCGTTTTCGAGAGCCCCATCGGCGTGTCCTTTCGTTGCCAACAGAGCGCAGCCACCTCTTGCCCGGAGACCCGAATTCAGAGCCGCTTACGCGTTCGTTTTTTTGTCAGACAAGGTGCGTATGAGCCGCCCTTTTCCTGAAATCGAGGATGCCGGATATGGGGCACATTTTCACCGATCAAAAGTGTAGAATTGCGTCGCGCTGTCGTTATAATGACGAAAATTTCGGTCAAAGTGAAAGGTGTGACTTGGACGATCTTGATCGCAGCATACTGGGGCTTCTGGGGGCAGACGCCCGCATATCGGTTGCGACACTGGCGCGCCGTCTAAAGGTGGCCAGATCAACGATTCAGGCGCGGCTTGAGCGGCTGGAAACCACAGGAATCATCGCGGGTTACACGGTAAAGCTGGGGGAAGCGGCGCGTCAGGGCCGTATCCGCGCGACGGTACTGCTGACCATCGAGCCGCGTGCACAGCCCAATGTGCTGACCCGTCTGCGGGCGATACCGGAGGTCGAACGGGTGCACACCACGTCGGGCCGCATCGACCTGCTGTTGCAGGTGGCCGCGCCTTCGACCGCCGTTCTGGACGGCGTTCTGGACCAGATCGGGGAAATGACCGGCGTGCGCGGCAGCGAAAGCCTGATCCATCTGTCAACCAAACTGGACCGCGCCGTCTGACCCGTTGGCTTCAGCGGTTCGCGCGTGCCAGCAACAGCACCGCCACCAACCCGACCCCGATCACCAGAAGGGCGCCGGGGGAAGCGTCGCCAAGGTTTTCAAGGCTGGCCTTTTCATGCACCCGCGTCGCCAGCGTGTCGAAATTGAACGGGCGCAGCAGCAGCGTGGCGGGCAGTTCCTTGCTGCAGTCGACAAAGACCATCAGCAGCGCCGTGCCCAGCGATCCTTTCATCAGCGGCAGGTAGACCCGCCCAAGCACGGGCGCGCTGCCCTGCCCCAGCGACCGTGCCGCCATGGCCAGGCTGGGCGGCACCCGCCCAAAGGCAGCATCAACCGCCCCCTGCGCCACAGCGAAAAACCGCACCGCATAGGCATAGATCAGCGCCGCCGCCGTTCCGGTCAGCAGCAGACGGGGCGGCGTGCCGAACAGTGCCTCGCGCCAGCCGGCAATCAGGTGATCCAGACCGGCCAGCGGAAACAGCAGCCCCACAGCCAGAACCGCCCCCGGTGCGGCGTAGCCAAGCGATGTCAGCGGCAGAAGCCGCGCCGGAAGCGGGCTTGATGACAGTCGCGCGCCATAGACCAGCAGCAATGCCGCCAGCACGGTGACCAGCGCCGCGATTCCGCCCGTCAGCAGCGTGTTGACCAGCGCGGGGCCAAGGCCGGGCGCAACCCAGGCTTCCGGATTGGCAAGCGCATGGGCGGACATGACCGCGACCGGAAGAACGAAACCCAGCGCGAAGGGCAGCAGGCACAGCAGGCTGGCGGCGGCGGCGGGCAGTCCGCGCAGCCGTATGGGCTGCACCCGCCGTGCGCCGCGCGCCGACTGGTGAAACCGCGCCCGTGCCCGCCCCAGCCGTTCCACCGCAACCAGCGCCAGCACCAGCCCAAGGATTGCCACCGAAAGCTGCGCCGCCGCCGGGCGGTTGCCCTCGGTCAGCCAGACCGAAAAGATGCCGGTGGTCAGCGTCTGCACGCCAAAATGACTGGTGACACCATAATCGGCCACGACCTCCATCATCACCAGCGCGGTGCCCGCCGCGATGGCCGGGCGGGCCAGCGGCAGACCCACGCGCCAGAACAATCCGAACGGACCTGCCCCAAGCGCGCGGGCCACTTCATAGGCCGCACCGGACTGTTCGCGGAACGCCGCACGCGCCAGCAGATAGACATAGGGATAAAGTGCCGCCGCCAGCACGACAGATGCCGCCCAGCGCGACCGGATTTCGGGAAAGGCGTAGTCACGCGCACTTTGCCAGCCCATCAGCCCGCGCAAACCGGTCTGCACCGGGCCGGAATATTGCAGGAAATCGATCAGCGCATAGGCCCCGACATAGGCAGGGACCGCCAGCGGCAGCAGCAGCAGCCATTCCAGCGCCCGCGCGCCGGGGAACCGATACATCACCACCAGCCAGGCCGCCCCCGCCCCTGCGCAGGCGGCCAGAATCCCCGCCCCCGCCATCAGGATCAGCGTATTGCTCAGATAGCGTGGCAGGCTCGTCGAGATCAGATGCGCCAGCGTGTCGCCCGACGGCGCCATGGCCATGACCAGCACCGCAACGACAGGCACCATCACCAGCCCGGCGATCACAATGGCCAGTGCCGCCCATTGCCATCCGACAGCAGACCGGGCTGCGCCGGCGATGCCGGGCGCGGCGTCGCCTCCTCGGTGCTCCGGTGTCACGCTCATGACCGCGAGGGATAGTCGGATTGCAGTTTCATGTCCAGAAATGGCCGGTATAGTCGCGGCAACGAAAAACCGGGCACTTAGACCGATTGGCAGGCATGAAAGTCATCTTCCATCTTGGCGCGCATTGCACCGACGACGACCGCCTGCTGCGGACGCTGCTGAAAAACCGGGGGCGCCTGGCCGATGCCGGAACGCTGGTGCCCGCGCCCGGCCGCTACCGGCAAGTGCTGCGCGATGCGGTCAACGCCCTTGGCGACACTCCGCCCGGGGCAGCAGTCATCAGCTTTGTCCGTGACGCGGTGATCGAGGATGACCAACCGGAGCGGCTGGTGCTGTCGAGCGAGCACTTCATGGGCGGTCCCGCCCGTGCCATTGACGAGGGGATGCTTTACCCGATCGGTCCGGCGCGGGTTGCACGGTTGCGCGCGCTGTTCCCCCGTTCGGATGCCGAACTGTTCCTTGCCATCTGCAATCCGGCAACCTTTGTCCCGGCGCTGCGCGCCCGCAATGCGGAACTGTCCTGGCAGGATTTCATTGCAGGGGGCGACCCGGCCAAGCTGAGCTGGTCAGAGTTGATCGCGCGGCTTCAGTCCGAAAATCCCGGCCTGCCCATCACCGTCTGGTGCAACGAGGACAGCCCGATCATCTGGCCCGAAATCCTGCGGGCCGTGGGCGGGCTGCAGCCGGGCGCCGCCATCGCCGGGGGGTTCGACATGATCGCCAGCCTGATGACAGAGGCGGGCATGCGGCGGATGCGCGCCTGGATCGACGCGCGGCAGCCCATGCTGGCCCGCATCCGTCGGCGCACAATGGCCGCCTTTCTGGAAAAGTTCGCGAACCCCGGCGCACTGGCCGTGGATATCGATCTGCCCGGATGGACACAGGATTATATCGACCGCCTGACCGAAGGATATGAGGCGGACATCGCCCAGATCCGCGACATGCCCGGCGTGCGGATACTGATGGCGTGATGTCAGCTTTTCGGGCGGCTTTCCTGCCGCACCAGCGCCTTGAGCTGACCGCGCGTCATGAAGCCTGCTGACAGGTATGTGACAAGAAAAGCTATCGCAGCAGAAGCAGCGATGACGATCAGCCAGGCATTGACCGGAAAGCCGAGGTCGCCAGACAAAACCATGGCTGCGTTCTCCAGCGTAAGCGGTAGCCCTGCCCAGATCAGCAAACCGGGCACGATCACCGCCGCCGGAATCAGGGTGCCGACCACCGCCCAAAAGCCAAGCCGCGCCTTTTCGCCCGACGTCATGTCACGGCGTTCATGGGTGGCAAAGCGGTTGGCCGGAACCGTCAGCGAAGCCATCAGGATGATGATGCCCATCGCGCCTGGCAACTGAAAGCGAAGCATGGCCGACGCAGCGACCGAAGCGACGGCCAAGCCTACCATGCAAAGGATCAGTTGCACACCGTAGCGCCGCATGGATACCGGCGCCGCCGAAGGAAGGTGGTCCAGCATCTATCCTGTTCCTTTTTGTCTCCGGCTGTCAGACCATGCCAAGCGCAGCCATGTAAACCTCCAGCACGGCTTCCTCTTCCGCCAGATCATCCTTGTCACGCTTGCGGATCGCCACGATCTTGCGCAGCGCCTTGGTGTCATAGCCACGTCCCTTAGCCTCGGCCATCACCTCTTTCTGCTGCTCGGCGATGTCTTTTTTCTCGGCCTCAAGATGTTCGTAGCGCTCGATGAACTGACGGATTTCATCGGCATTGGCGGCATAGACATCATTGCCTGTCGTATCGGTCATCTTGGCCTCATCGGGGGTGTTTCCGGGTGGTTCGATCCCGCCTGACTACAGGGGCGGACGGGCCGGATCAAGGGCACCTCCTTGCCTATCGCCCCGCGCCGGTCTAGGCGAAGGACCGACAACGGGCAGGGGGAACGGAATGGATTGGCTGGTCTGGCTGGGGGCAGCGGTTTCGGTGACAGGGCTGGCGGTGATCCTGTGGTGCATCTATGCCGCCTTTTCCGCACGCCGTGCGGGGATGGAGGACAGCGCCCTGCGCGACCGCCTGCAGCGGATCGTCGTCATCAACCTTGCGGCATTCTTCCTGTCGGCCATGGGGCTGATCATGGTCGTTGCCGGGATCATGCTGGGCTGACAGCCCGTCACGCATTCAGATATTCAGGCCGCAACGCTCAGCGGACCGGGCTGAAGGCAATCGGCAAAGCGCATGCCGTGCTTGACCAGATCGACCAGCAGTTCCGGCGGTTCCCATCCCGGCCCGTGGGTGGACGCCAGCGCCCGCATTTCGGCCAGAACCACCCCCAGGCCTATCCGGTCGGCGGCGTGCAGCGGCCCACCCCAGCGGCGGGAAGCCCCGGTAAGCTGCACGGCCACCAGATCGACATCGCCCGCGCGATGCGCCCCCTTGCTTTCCAGCAGCCGGGCACCCGCCAGCATCAACCCGAGGTGCAGGCGGCGGATGCCCTGCTGCGCGGTCAGCCGAAGCGGCACACGCCCGTCCATGGCCATCATCTCGATGACAAGGGTGTTCACCTCCGGGTCTTCGCGATGCGCATTGCCATCATAGCGGAAGAAGCCCCTGCCAACCCGTCGCCCTGTCCACCCGGCGCTGCACAGATGTTCCAGCAGCGGCACATAAATATCGGGTCGCACCCGGAAAAACCGCGCGGCAACCCGGTCAAGCCCGGCTTCGTCCATTTCGCGGAACGGCCCGAAGGAATGGCCCGACGCCCGCGCCGCCCGATCGATGCCCGAAGGTGTGGCGCCATCATGCAGAAGGCTTAGCGCCGCGGCGCGCCAGCCATCCAGCAGCCGTCCGGCGATCAGGCCATCGCCTTCACCCGCACGCACCGCCACGATCCCCGCCCGCGACAACACCGCCGCAAGCATCCGCCCCGCCAGCGGCGCACCGGATTCCGGCAGCACGATTTCGGCCAGCCGCGGCACGCCGCCCGTGCCATGCAGATGCAGCCCGGCAATGCTTTCCCGGCGCGAGGTGACGGTCGTCAATTCCGAAAGCCTGCGCTGGCCGACGAAGCTGCCCATGCAGGCCAGCGGGGGCAGCGCGGCATCGATTTCGGCCAGAATACCCTCTTTCCCCGGATGGGTGTCGGGAATGGCATCAATGGCCAGAGCAATATTCGCCAGCCCTGACATATCGGTTGCGGCGCTGAGCCGCGCCCAGCGCGCATCGCGTTCCACAGGATCAAGTGCGCGGTTCTGAACCGCAATCTCCTGCCGTGTCGCGATCCGTTTCAGCCCGGCAGTCATCGCCGCGATGTCACGTTCGACCAACAATACCTCGCAGCCCGCTTCCAGCAGCGCACCGGCCAGATCGGCCGCGGCGGCACCGGACCCGACCACCGCAATCTGCTGCGGGACCGGAACCGCACCGACGCGGGCGCCGGTTGCCAGAACCTCGGCTGCTTCGGTCGCCTCGGCCAGATGGCAAAGCCCCGCAGCACCAGCATCGCCCAGACAATCCTCATAGGCCGAGCGCTCGCGCATCATGGCAAGTTCTTCGGGAAGAAGCAGCGCAGATTCCACGCAATCAACGATCCGGCTGGCCACCGCCGACCCTGCCGAAGGCTGGGCCAGCCCGGCGCGCGCCGTGGCGATGACCTTTTCAAAAGCGCGTCCATCGCCGGCCCAGGGCATCGGCCGTTGCAGCCGAATGCCCTTGCCTGCGGCTTCCGCCAGCAACAGCGCGCAGTCCATCGCCGCACGGGTCACATCGCCCTCGGCCAGTTCATCGACCAGCCCCAGCGCCCGGGCGGTGGTTCCGCTGACCGGCACCCCGGTCAGCAAAATACGCAGCGCGTTTTCCGCACCGACCAATCGGGCCAGCCGCTGCCCGCCCCCTGCCTGCGGCAGCAGGTCACGACGGCTGGCCGGAAATCCGATCCGGGCATCGGGGCTGGCGATCCGCGCATCTGCGGCCAGCGCCAATTCCAGCCCCCCGTCCAGAACAGCGCCCTGAAGCGCCGCGACAACCGGCTTTGTGCAACCGGCGATGGCTTGCGTCACCCGGTCCAATCCAGGATCGGAATCGGATCCGGCAGCCAGGGCCTGTCCGGCACCTTCGGAAAAATCGACACCCTTGCCGCAAACAACGATAGCGCGCACCCGCGCGCTGCCGGAAGCACGACCAAGCGCAGCAATCAGCGCACCGCGCAGATGTGCGACAAGCCGGTTGCGGCGCGGTCCCACCATGACAAGAAGCATGACGCCCTCGTCCGTGATCGTTTCCAGCAGTCCCGCCATTCCCCGTCCCGGTCTGTTTCAGGATACTATGACGGGTGGACGGGTCCGCGAAAAGCCCTCAGGTAGCACAAGTTGCGCAGAATGGCGTCGCGGGCACAATCTGAAGCCGCGCCTCCGCGATCTTGCTGCCACATTTCGTGCAAAAACCGAATTCGCCGGTCTCAATCCGGTCAAGCGCGGCAAGAATCATCCGCATTTCCTGCTGCGCGGACAGGCCCATGCTTTCCAGAACCTCATCCCCCTCGCGCTCGGTCGCACGCTCCTCCCAGTCTGCGGGCGCCGGGGCGTCCAGTTCTCCCTCGATGCTGTGCAGCCGACGGTCAAGCTGGTCGCGTCGCGCCACGAGTCTTGTCTTGTAATCGGAATTGCTGGTCATGATCCTTTGCCCCTCTGGCCCACGCGATGAAGATCAGTCTTGGCACTGCGGGTCGGTTCTGCCTTGACCCACATCAACAGGATAATGCGAGGACCGCTAAAAGGTTCATCTGTTTTCTTCCAAATGCCCCGGTTTTTGTGCGCCCCTCTTTCTATGCTCCGTTCCGGGGGCTATGGTCAGCCCGGTTGCCGCCCAGGAAAGGTTCACCATGGAAATCCGCCCGCTGACCGAAACCTATGCCGTTTCGCCGCAGATCGCGCTGGAAGATATTGCCGCACTGAAAGCGGCGGGCTTCACCATCGTCATCGACAACCGCCCCGATGCCGAAATCCCGGCCCCGATACATGCTGCGGCAATGCGCGCCGCCGTGCTGGCTGCGGGGATGGATTTTGTCGATAACCCGGTCGTCTCGGGCCAGATCACCCAGGGCAATGTCGATATCCAGCGCGATGCCATCGACCGGGGCGCTGCTTCCGGCGGCAAGGTCTTTGCCTATTGCGCGTCCGGAAACCGGTCATCGGTGATCTGGGCGCTGGCCAATGCGGGGCGGCAAAGCGCTGATGTGCTGATCTCGACCCCCGCCCGGTATGGCTACCAACTGGAATGGCTTCGCCCGACACTGGAAGCAGCGCAAGGGTAGTTGTCGCACGACGCGGTGGGCGGCGCATCCCCTATCCCGGTCAGGCAGAACGCATCATGCCCCGGCCATCTCTCCTGCCGTTGTCATAGCTTGATGCGCGGCTGGCGACCCGTGTGGCAGGCCAGCCCCGGTATTTTCCTGCGTGCCGCCACCCGTTCCGGGGGATGGCGGGCCTTCCGGATGGTCCTGATCGCGGTAGGAAACTTGCGCTGCCGAAGAAAGTCTGTCGACAGGCCAGCCAGCATCTTCGTCGGGAGCCCGCTCCGACGCATTCTCGCCTGTCAGCCGCAGGGCCCGGTAGCCGCGAAACTGTCCCAGCCGGGCAGAAATCGCGGCGGCGACACCGCCCGCCCCTTCCAGCCGCACCTGCCCCAGCCTGTCCGTCGGGAAGGTCAGCAGCTGCCCCGGTTGCAACGCCATCACCTCGGCCAGCGGCAGGGTCAGGTGGCACAACACGGCGCGCAGGTCTGCGGATGCGGCGCGGACCGCGCGACCCAGTCCGTCAACCCAGACTTCATCGTCATTCGTCTGTCCGCTCTGCGGGGTGACCCTCAGGGCGGGCGCCCGCCCCTCTGCCGGGAAGGCCAGCACGATGCCGCCCTTCCGCGCGCCATCCGCCATTGCAAGGCTGGCCACGAACACGCGATAGCGGGTTTCCTCGAGCAGCAGGGACAGCGGTCTAGGATCGGCAAGGAAGGATGCGAAACGAAAGCCATAGGACCAGGTCCGGTCATCGGTCTGGTCAAGCGTGGATTCCAGTTCCCGCAGCACCATATCGACGCTGTCCGTACACATGGCGGCATCCGTGCGTGTCGGCCTGCGGGGTGCCGGTTCCCCCCGTAGTACGCGCCCCGTGGTCTGCACTTCTATCAGCGCGGACATGACAGCGGGGGAAAGGGCGCAAAGACCCAATCCTTCCTCGGGGCCTTCGATCACGGCCAGCAGGGCATGATCCTCCAGCAGTTCGGGCAATTCCGCCAGCGTCATCCGCAGTTCGCGCAGATCGGCCACATCGATCATCAGACGCAACGCCTGCCCGGCCTGCGCCAGCGCCTGTGTCAGCGCACGGCCCGGCGTCTTGGCAAATTCATCCAGCGACGCGGCACGCATCGTCTGCACCTTGCGGCGCAACACCCCATCCGCCTGCCCCGCAGCCCCGCTTACAAAGCCTGCCACGTCACCTGCTACCAGTCCGTTTTCGCCGCTGCCATTCATGCCCGCGCCGCCCTGACCGCGACCATCCCGTCGCCTGGCGGCATCCTTGCCCGAATTCGGTTACCAAAAGATTGCGGACCATCTCCCGGCCAACACAGTCACCGGCCTGCGGCGTGAACGCTCTCTGCCTCTGGCCTTTTCAGGATCAGCGGAAAGCTGACACGAAAGGCGGTGCCGCCCTGCCCCGGCAAATAGGCGATGTCGCCGCCCAGATTGACCATGATTTCACGGCAGATCGCCAGACCCAGGCCTGCCCCGCCCGCGCGGTTGTGATCGGTCAGGCGCGAGAATTTCTCGAAAATGATCGACTGGCTTTTCTTGGGAATCCCCGATCCGTTGTCGATGAAGTCCACCGTCACCCGCCCGCCCTTTTCGCGGGCGGCAATACGAAGTTCCGGGCGGGCAGCATCACAATACTTGCGGGCATTGGACACAAGGTTGATGAACACCTGACTGAGCCTGTCGCAATCGGTGATGATGACGATATCCTCGAAAACCGGATCGCGGTGCAGGGTCAGCGGACGGTCAGGCATCACGTTGGCCGTCGCCATGACCGCCCTGCCGATCAGATCATGCAGGTTCCCGACGCCGATGTTCAGGCTGACACGCCCGTTTTCAAGCACCGACAGATCCAGAAGATCATCCAGCAGCCGGGTCAGGCGGATGGTTTCATCATGGATGATGCCCGAATACTTGCCCACCATGTCGGTCGGCATGTCGGGGTCATCCTTGATGATTTCGGAAAAGGCCCGGATCGAAGTCATCGGCGTGCGCAGCTCGTGGCTGATCTGACCCAGAAAGGCATCCTTCTGCACCGAAAGTGCCGTCAGCTTTTCATTGACATCCCGCAACTGCCGCGCCGTTCGTTCGATTTCGTCAGACTTCGCTTCAAGTTGCTGGGAATATTCCCGTATCTGCGCAGTTTCGTTGGCCACCGCCATCAGGTCGTCGACCGAAACACTGGCGCCCTTGAACACCTGCCCCACCATGGCATGCGCTGCCGCGGCCCCGACCGATCCGGCCATCCGCCGTTCCAGCGCCTCGATGAAATCTGGGGTGGCATCGGGCAGATAGCCCGGTTTGCCCTGATCCCCGGCCATCTTCTGAAAGAAATCCTGGGCCACATCTGCACCCAGCACCCTTTGCGCCACGACCAGCAGATCCTCGCTTTCCGCACCGCCGCGCGCCCAGCGCTGCGGTTCCGATGTCAGGTCAAAGACGTTGACGAAACGCGCGCTTTGCAGACGCTCTTCGGGGCTGGGAAACCCCAGCAGCGACAGGCCGATATAGGCCGTGGTGTTAAGGACAAGGCTCCAGAACAGGGCGTGCAGAACAGGGTCGACACCCACCACCCCGAACATCGACTGCGGACGCAGCCAGCCGATGCCCAGGGGGCCATTTTCCAGCAACCCGGCGCTTAGAAAGACGTCCTTGCCGAAGGATGGCAGAAACAGCGCGTACAGCCAGATGGCAAACCCCACGCAAAGTCCCGCCATCGCCCCCTGCCGGGTGCCGCCCCGCCAGAAGATGCCCCCAAGAAGTGAGGGCAGCGTCTGCGACACCCCGACAAAAGAGATCAGCCCGATCGCCGCCAGCGAGGTGCTGCCCCCCGTCAGCTTGAAATAGAAATAGCCCAGCGCAAGGACACCGCCAATCGACAGCCTGCGCGACATCAGCACCAGAAAGCGCAGATCGCCGGGTACGGCGGCACTTCTGCCACGGCTTTCCTCGTCCTGCCGCAGGGCCAGCCAGAACGGCACGACGATATGGTTCGATACCATTGTCGCCAGCGCGAGCGAGGCCATGATGACCATCGACGTGGCCGAAGAAAACCCGCCCAGAAATGCCAGCATCGCAAGCCCGCCCTGCCCCTGCGACAGCGGCACGGTCAGCACGAACAGGTCTGGGTTCGACCCCTTTGGCATCAGGTCAAGCCCGACAACGGCGATGGGCACGACAAACAGGCTCATCACCAGAAGATACAGCGGGAAAGCCCATGCCGCAGTGGCCAGATGGGTATCGTCGTCGTTTTCGACGACCATCACCTGAAACATGCGCGGCAGGGTCAGGATCGCCGCCGCCGACAGGAATGTCAGCCCGGCCCAGCGCCCCGGCTGCACCTGCCATTGCGAAATTGCGGATGTGTCGATGCGGTCGAGGATCGCCATGGGGCCGCCCGCGATGCCCCAGACAACAAAAACCCCCACCGCGACCAGGGCCACCAGCTTGACCACGGCTTCCAGCGCGATGGCGGTGACCACGCCGTGATGGCGTTCGTTCACATCGATGTTGCGGGTGCCGAACAGGATGGTGAACAGCGCCAACCCGGCCGCCACCCACAGCGCGGTGGCTTGTGGTCCTTCCAGCCCCCATTCCTCTGGCGTGTCACCGGCAAAGACCCCGACCGACAGCGCCACGGATTGCAGTTGCAGGGCGATGTAGGGCGTGATCCCCACGACACAGATCAGCGTGACCACAACGCCAAGCGTGCTGGATTTGCCGTAGCGCGATGAAATCAGGTCGGCGATGGAGGTGACACGCTGGCTGCGCCCGATCCTGACCAGCTTGCGCAGGATCCACCACCAGCCGACAAAGACCAGTGTCGGGCCAAGATAGATGGTTATGAACTCCAGCCCCGACCGCGCCGCATAGCCCACGGCGCCGTAGAATGTCCAGGCGGTGCAATAGATCGACAGGGACAGGGTATAGACGAGCGGGGACCGTAACCAGCCAAGCCGGCCAAGCCGGGCGCGGCGTTCCGCCAGAAAGGCCACAGCGAACAGAAGCGCGACATAGGCCAAACTGATCGCGACCAGCAGGTTGAACGAGACTGTCATCCGCGACAGCCCCGCCCGCTTGCCTGCGGCTCAGTCATCCTGAAGCGAACCGTCATCGGTCTGGGTCCGGTCACTCAGCCCGCGTGACAGGATGCCCGCCGCCAGCACCAGCCCGGCCCAGACGACGAACAGATAGACGGTGCCCCGCGCCGTCGGCGGCGCATCTTCGGCCTGACCGATGCGCCAGAGCACGGGCAGCAACACCAGAAAACCGCCGACGAAGGGCAGCAGTCGCAGCGCATCAATCCGGCGCCGCAGACGGTAAGACGCCCGTGCGACAAAGACCGGACGCCTGCGCCGCCGGATCATCGGGTCACCAGCGCATTCAGGGCTTCCAGCAGCCCGGCGTTCGAAAACGGCTTGGTCAGGAACATGCTGGCACCCTGCTGGACAGCCATGTCGCGGTCGCGGCTTTGCCCGCGTGCGGTCAGCATCAGCACAGGCAGACCGGCATGGGCCGGGCTGGCGCGCAGATCCTGCAATATCTCGAACCCCGTCCGGCCCGGAAGCATGACATCAAGGATAACGACATCGGGTTTGACCCTTGCGACGTCGGTCAATGCCTCGCGCCCGTCGGACTGGGTGCTGACTGTCCAGCCGTCGCGGCTGAGCACAAAGCGGATCGCCTCGACAATATTAGGTTCATCCTCCACCAGAAGAACATGCCTTGCCAACAGCCGCCCTCCCCGCGCCTGCACGCCGCCCGCACTGCCCCCGTATTCCGGGTCACCCACACCAGCCGGGCTGACCGACTATTGCGGGAAAGCCTGGTCCTGTCAAAAACCTTTGCCCGGATCACGGCTCTTCGTTCACGATGGACGGTTCGCGCCGGGCCGGGCAGCCCCTGCGCGGGCAAATCCGGCAGGCTGTGCCCACGGGGCGCGGCGCTGTATCGGACGGCAAGTCACGCCCGGTGTCAGGAAGGATGAGCATCGCTGCATCCCAGACCTCTGGCATGTCGAATCCCGCCGCCGTTCGGGGCTGGCAGATTGCCATGGCGATGAACCGTGCCCCTGGTCGGCCCGGCATTTCCAGCCGCGCGCGGATCGGCTGCATCGGTCGCGCCAGTGCCTGATACAGCGGCCACAACGGGCAGGCCCCACCAAAACGCGGCAGCGGAAATCCCTCGACCGGGCGACGAAAGGTCAGCGTGCCCGATCCATCGCAGCGCACCAGTCCAAGGCGGGTGCCCAGATGTTCGTCCGTCAGGCTGGCCAGACGCCGGAACACCTGAACCAGATCGCAGCCGAAATCCCGCGCCAGGGCCGAAGGGTCAGGCCCGTAAAGCGACAATGCCTGGCTTATCCTGTCCAGCGGCATGGCCTGCACATCCGCCCTGAGCTGTTTCAGGTAGTCCACCGCCATACGCCGCGCCGCCACTGTCGCCAGTTCGGCGGCATCGGCCACAAGCTCCTCCGGCTCGGGCGGGCTGGGTCTCTCCATCGCTGCCACGTGATAGCCCGTCGCGGCCAGCCAGGCCTCCAGCTCTTCCTGCGGGGCGGCAAGGCCACCGTCGCCCTCACCCGCTACCGCCGTATCAAGATAGCCGACAAGGGCCTCGGCCCCACGGGTCAGCCGCAGGCTGTCGGCGGCAATGTTGGTGTGAAAGGTATCGCGCCATTCCGGTTCCAGATCGGGCGTTTCGGCCAGAATGGTCGCGGTCGACCGCACTGCGGTTGCGGCCGACAGCACTTCGTGCAGGGCGGCGGATAGATGCGTGTCATGCGCCATGCGATCATTCAGCGCCTCGATCGCCATTTCCATGCGTGTCAAAAGCCGCTGCTGTCCGACGATCAATCCTGACCAGCCCGGAAACCGCCCCAAAAATTCGTCGATCTGATCCGTTTCCGGCAGGATGCCCAGCAGCGGCGCTTCCTGCGGGCGCGAAGCCGCGTCACGCAGCCCGGTCACAAGCGCCTGTTCCGCACCCTCGGTCAAGGCCGCGGTCGGAACACCCAATATGCCCGCAAGCTGGGCCAGCAGCCGGGCGCCGACCGGGCGCCGGTTATGTTCGATCAGGTTCAGGTAGGATGACGAAATATCCACTCGCCGCGCCACATCGGCCTGTCGCAGGCCAAGCGCAAGCCTGCGCTCTCGAATGCGGGTTCCGGCAAGGGAGACGCGGGGCATTTACTATCTTTCCGACGATGAATTTACAGAAAAAAATAGCATGTATAAGTAGTTATAGAAACTACCTTGTTGAGTTGACATACTGACCTGCCTTTTTGGGTTACTGCCTTTACAGCTTTCACAATGATAGGATGTGTCATTGTCGGTTACGGCAATTGAATCTCAAGGAAATCAATTTGTTGTCGTTAGCGGAGGAAAACTTCATGCCAATCTATTACGGAACCAATGGGGCGGACACACTGATCGGCACCACGCTTGCCGATTTTATCTATAGTGGCCCGCGGGGGCTACCCTCTACCGATACCGGGGCCGACTCGGTGAGAGGCGAAGGCGGCAACGATCTGATTTATGTCTATGGCGGCAACGACAGCGTCTGGGGCGGCACCGGCATTGACACGATCCATGGGGGTTCTGGCAATGACAGGCTTTATGGCGAAGACGACCACGACAGTCTGTATGGCGACGACGGGGACGATCATGTCTTTGGCGGCAACGGCAATGATCTGGTCCGGGGCGGTTTCGGACACGACACGCTGACCGGGGACAGCGGCAACGATACCCTTTACGGCGATGCGGGTATGGATGTGCTCGATGCCGGCGAGGGCGACGATTATCTGAACGGCGGCTATGATGCGGACTCGCTTTGGGGCGGTACCGGCATGGATACGCTCTATGGCGACCTTGGCAACGACACCCTGCGGGGCGGCAACGATCATGATTCGATGTTCGGCGGCAACGGCAACGACTTGATGTATGGTGACGGGGCCTATGATCATATGGAAGGCGGGGCGGGCAACGACACGATCTATGGCGGGGCCGGTCAGGACGTTATCGCGGGCGGCGATGGCGATGATCTTGTCTATGGCGGCGCAGCCAGCGATTACGCGCTGTCAGGCGGTGCGGGGAATGACACGATCTACGGCGGGGAGGGCTGGGACTGGATCACGGCGAGCAGCGGGCTTGATGTCATCACGGGCGACGGCGCGGGCGTAGTGGCGACAGAGGATCGCTTTGTTTTCCGCACCTACAACGGAAGCAACGAATTCTCCTCTGCTGGACACCGTTTCACCATCAAGGATTTCCAGAACGATCTGGACGAGGTGAGCCTGGGCGGATGCTATTACGCCGATGGCACCGCCGTCATCAACCCGGACTGGAACGGCGACGGAATCATCAATTCCGCCGACAAGGGCTGGTCGGTCGCCAATCTTGGCACGCATGTCGAACTGCGCTTCAGCGGCTGGAACAACACGCTGGTGATCGAAGGGCTTACGATGCTGTCAGGCGACAGCTGGGGATGAAAGAAACCCGGCGCGGGGTCAGCCGCGCCGGGGTATTAGCTTTCGGTCAACCGACAGGCTTATTGCAGCGCCGCGTCGGTGATCGCGTGAGTCCATGCCCCTTCCGGGGCCTTGGTGATGACGGCATCCGACCCGCCCGACATCAGCGCATCAACCGTGCGCTGATAGTCGGCCTCGTCCAACGCGCCATTCGATCCGGCGGTGAGCTTGGCGATTTCACCCATCATCCGCTTCTGGTGGGCTTCGGTCTGCGCACCGGTCTCATCATTTTCCAGCACGATCATCGCCGCTTCGTCGGGGTTTTGCTCCGCATATTTCCAGCCTTTCATGCTGGCGCGGACGAACTTCACCATCTTTTCCGAAAACGCCGCATCGGCAAGCTTGTCTTCCATCACGTAAAGCCCGTCTTCCAGCGTCGCGACGCCTTCGGTGGTGTAGTTGAAGTTCACCAGTTGCTCGGGCGTGATGCCGGCATCGATGACCTGCCAGTATTCGTTGTAGGTCATGGTCGAGATACAGGCCGCCTGCTTCTGCAGCAGGGGATCGACGTTGAAGCCCTGTTTCAGCACGGTCACATCGGTGCCGTCGGTCTTCAGCCCCAGTTTGCCCATCCAGTTCAGGAACGGGTATTCGTTGCCGCCAAACCAGACACCCAGCGTCTTGCCCTTGAAATCGGCCGAGGTTTCAACGCCAGATTCCTTCAGGCAGGTCAATTGCATGCCCGAAGACTTGAACGGCTGTGCGATGTTGACCAGCGCCAGCCCCTTTTCCCGCGCGGCAAGGGCCGATGGCATCCAGTCGACCACCACATCGGCCGATCCGCCCGCGATCACCTGCGTCGGTGCAATATCGGGGCCGCCGGGAAGGATGGTGACGTTCAGCCCCTCTTCCTCATAAAACCCCTTGTCCTTCGCCACGAAATATCCGGCGAACTGCGCCTGCGTGACCCATTTCAGTTGCAGGGTCACATCTTCGGCCTGCGCGCCCGTGGCAAACGCCAGTGCCAGTGCCGTCGTGAGCAGTTTTTTCATTCTTACCTCCGTTGGTTGGACTTGTCGTTAAACTCCGCTTCAGGCACGCCCCCGCTGCGAGGGATGCCAGAAGGTCACCGCTTTTTCGACCATCGCGACCAGCCCGTAAAAGGCCGAACCGGCCAGCGCTGCCACCGCAATCTCTGCCCAGATCATCGGCAGGGCAAGCTGCCCGATCGATGCGTTGATGCGGAATCCCATGCCCTGCGTGGGGCTGCCGAAAAATTCCGCCACGATCGCCCCGATAAGCGCAAGGGTTGTAGAGATTTTCAGGCCGTTGAAGACGAATGGCATGGCGGCGGGCAGGCGCAGTTTCATCAGCCCCTGCCCCCAGCTTGCGCCCCAGGTGGCCATCTGATCGCGCTGCATCCGGTCTGTGGCGGCAAGGCCAGCGACCGTGTTCACCAGCATCGGGAAGAACACCATCAGCACCACCACCGCCGCCTTCGACTGCCAGTCGAAACCGAACCACATCACAAAGATCGGCGCGATGCCGACAATGGGCAGCGCGGCAACGAAATTGCCCACCGGCAGCAGCCCGCGTTGCAGGAACGGGCTGCGGTCGATCAGGATCGCCGTCAGAACCGCAGCGGCGCAGCCAATGACATAGCCGGACAGCGCGCCTTTCAGGATTGTTTGCCGAAAATCGCCCCACAGCACCGGCAGGTTGCCGGTGATCGCCGCCCAGATCGCGGATGGCGCGGGCAGGATCACCGGGGAAATCCCGTAAAGCCGCACAGCCAGTTCCCAAAGCAGCAGCAGCGTCGCCCCGAAAACTGCGGGCACCAGCCAGCGCACGGCGGGCCAGCCTTGCCGCGACAGCCAGACATTCACCCCCCAGCCCGAAAGCCAGACCGCCAGCAGGATCGCAAGGCTGCTCACACCATTCATCGGGCCAGCCCCATCCGTCGCAGCGTCACCCGCTCTGCCAGCCCGATTACCACCACCAGCCCCGCCGCCAGCGCTGCCGCCACGATCAGTGCCGCCCAGATCTGCACGGTCTGCCCGTAATAGCTGCCCGAAAGAAGCCGCGCGCCAAGCCCCTGTGTCGCGCCCGAGGGCAGTTCGGCAACAATCGTGCCCACGACCGCAGCAGCCACCGCGACCTTCAGCGAGGCGAACAGGAACGGCACGGATGCAGGCAGCCGCAGTTTCCAGAAGGTTTCCGAACGGCTGGCATTGTAGGTGCGCAGCAGGTCAAGCTGCATGGCATCGGGCGCACGCAGCCCCTTGACCATGCCAACGACGACCGGAAAGAAGGTCAGATAGGCCGCAATCACCGCCTTGGCGATGATGCCGGGCACGTTCAGCTGCCCCATGACCACGATCACCATGGGCGCAATCGCCAGGATCGGCACCGTCTGGCTGGCAATCGCCCAAGGCATGACCGACAGGTCCATGGCGCGGTTGTGGGTGATCCCCACCGCCAGAAGAATGCCCAGAAGCGTGCCGATCACAAAGCCCAGCGCGGTCGACGACAGCGTGACCCATCCGTGAAACAGCAGGCTGCGCTTCGATGTCGGCGCGGTGGCCACCACGGTTTTCCAAAGCTCTGCGCCCACCTGATGCGGGGCGGGCAGCACCGGACGCTCCTGCGCCATTGTATCGGCCAGCACTTCTGCAAAGCCGGGGTTGGTGCCCGCGCGCGCCGCCTGATCGTAGGCCCATTGTCGGTTCAGCGCGAAGGTCGCGGCATACCAGACCACGATGATTCCCGCGACGACGGTCAGGATGGGCAGCGCTCTAGACATGCCGCAGCCTCCAGACTACCCAACACAGAAAGCCAAGCGCCGCCGAAGCAAATATCGATGCGCCCCACATTACAGAATGGGCGTCAATACAGTCGCTTGTGAATGCCCAACCTGATGGCGGGATGGAACCACAATTACGGCGATGGAATTCCGAACCCGACGCCAATGCTAGGAACACAAGCAGGACGAGCACAAGTCCTGCGAGGAAGGCCACAGCGCGCAAAAAATTTTTGCTACGAAGTACGCTCATCCCCGCCCCCCCTGCGGCCAGACGATCATCCCCACCGCAACGACGCCAAGCGCGATCCCTGCCCATTGCAGCCCGCCCGGCCGTTCACCGAAAATGGTCACGGCTACCAGCGTCGCCAGCACCAATTGCAGCACGGCGGAAACCGAAATCGCCACGGCCATGCCGCTTTCCCGCATCAGCCGCACCATCATCAGATTGCCCGCGCAATAAAGCGCCAGAGACAGCAGCAGAAAGCCGGTCTGCCCGTTACCGACATGGGCGCGCAACGCGGCACTTGCCGCAAGAAACACCGCCATCGCCGTCGCCAGCCAAAGCAGGGTCGGTCCGCCCATCATTCACCCTTTCCAGGCGCGGCACCTTTGTCATCCGTGTCGGGGGGATCATCGGACAGGTCCCGCGCCAGTTCCTTTACCCCTGCCAGAAACCAGAATGGCAGGACCAGCATCAGCAGCGCCAGGGCGCCATAGCAGATCCAGCCAAGCCCGTCTGTCCGCGCCGCCATGGTGACGAGCCAGACAAAGACCACGGCAAAGATGGCCCAGACGGCGCCGCTGGCCAGCCTTGTCTTCATGCTCATCAGTTCAGACTGCATCGCCATGCCCCGCCCGCAGACCTTCGCGCACGCGATGCGCGATGGCAATGAATTCGGCGCTGTCACGAATATCAAGCGGACGCTCGCGCGGCAGCGTACTTTCGATCACATCGGTGATCCTGCCCGGACGCGGCGACATCACCACGATGCGGGTGGAAAGATAGACCGCTTCCGGGATCGAATGTGTGACGAACAGCGTGGTTTTCTGTGTGCGCGCCCAAAGCTTCAGCAATTCCTCGTTCAGGTGGTCGCGTACGATTTCATCCAGCGCACCAAAGGGTTCATCCATCAGCAGGATATCGGCATCAAAGGCCAGCGCGCGGGCGATGCTGGCGCGTTGCTGCATCCCGCCCGACAACTGCCAGGGGAATTTCTTGCCGAACCCCTCCAGATCGACCAGCGCCAGCACCTTTTCCACCCGCGCATCCTGATCGGCGCGGGAAAAGCCCATGATTTCCAGCGGCAGCCGGATATTGCCCGCGATGGTCCGCCACGGATACAGCCCCGCCGCCTGAAACACATAGCCATAGGCCCGCGCCTGCCGCGCCGCATCGGGCGTCATGCCGTTGACGGTCAGCGCGCCCTCGGTCGCCGTCTCCAACGCCGCCACGCAGCGCAGGAATGTGGTCTTGCCGCAGCCCGAAGGCCCGATAAAGCTGACGAATTCCCCGCGCCCGATAGACAGGTTCACATTCTTCAGCGCATGAACCGGCCCGTCGCCGGTCTGGAACGTCAGCCCGACGCCCTTTGCCTCGATCACTGAAGGCGCGTGGCCAGTGCTATCCTTCATTCCTGCCCACCCTTCAGTTCATTTTTCTTCTCGGCAAAGAGCCATGCGCCAACCAGCATGGCAACGGGTACCGCCACGAGAGAGATTGCAAACATTCCCCGCATATCCATTGCCGACAGGCCATATCGGAACTTCATCGCGGTGATCATGAGTGCAACCCCGCTGAAGGCTGCGCATCCGGAAGCAACAATACCTGCCATTCTGGTTCCAAGGCCCAGTTTTCGCGCGATTGCCCATCCTGTCAGCCATCCGGGCAGGCCTGTCAGGATTGAAAGAATACCGGTTACGAAGGCCACCATGACGACAAACAAAAGCACTTCGACAAAAGCCCAGTTCAGTGTCGGAATGGAACGGGGTTCTGTCAAAACGCCAAACAGCACAAAAACCAGTCCGGTCAGGGGCGCGGAAATCATCGGAAGCACCAGATAGTGGTCATTCAAACCGAACCGGTTCAAAAATCGTTCCATGCCAACAGGTTCATGGTCTTGCATAACCTGCTGAATGTTGCTTTTCACGCCCGCTCTCCTGTAGGGTGCGCGCTCCGTGCCAGAACTTCGCCCGCTATCATCCGCTCAACCAACCAGTAGGCGCCCCCCGCCGCAACACCCATCGCTGCGAAGAACCAGTCGATGGTCGGGGCCCGGAAAAACAGACTCAAGGCGATCAGGCCATTGACCGCGCCTGCACCTGCAAATCCAAGGACGTTGGACATACGCCCCGCCCACATCGCCAGCCGCAAAACCACGAATCCGGGCGCGGAACAGACCGCAGTCAGGAACATTCCCGATACCAGCGCCTCAGCCGTGAACGGATTTCCGTTGGCGGTTTGCCAGATCAGCACGACGACAGCACATGCGACAGCATAGGCGATCAGGATCGCGACCATGATGCGGAGGAAGGGCTTCAAATCAACTTTCCTCATTGACTTTGCACATCACCCCGACATCGGCTGTCTCGATCCCGCTGGCCGGGTTCATGCCACAGCCTCCGCCTGGCGCAGCAGCGCGCGTTCGACCTTTCGATAGACAATGCCGGCTGCGATGCCCGACAACCCGAATGCGGCCATCATGATAAAATCGGTTTGCCCCCAGCCGTGACTGGACGATGACGCGAGCCATGCCGAAATGACCAGAGCGTTGATCGCCCCGGCCAGCCCAAAGGCACCGTAACTCTTGGCATCCAATGCAAGCAGCACCGCCCTGAGCGCCAGAAACCCCGGCAGGGAAAGGATTGCCACGACAAGGGCAATGACCGGGATCGTTCCCAATGCCGCCGGGTCTGGCCTGCTGATCTGCGCGCAGAGCATCATCACCGCTGCACCGACGAAACTCGCGCAAACAAAGCCGACAAACCCTGCGGCAATCGCCGCTGGCCAAGCCGTTCGCATCTTCGGCTCTGTCATTCCCACGGCCTACACCCCCGTCGCCGGAATGCCCGTGCGCTCCACCGGGCGCGGCGCGGTCTGTTCCTTCCATGTGGAGAGCGCCCGGTTCACCGTGCCATTCGGTTCGCGGGCGACGAACTGGCCGTGGCCTTCCTGCCCCGTCACCTTGCCGTCGTTTACCATGACCCGCCCCCGCGACAGGGTGAAGCGCGGCAGGCCTGTCACCTCCTTGCCCTCGAACACGTTGTAGTCGATGGCGGATTGTTGGGATTTGGCCGAGATGGTCTTTTTCGCCTTGGGATCCCAGACCACCAGATCGGCATCGGCCCCCACCAGAACCGCACCTTTTTTAGGATAGCAATTCAGTATCTTGGCGATGTTCGTTGATGTAACGGCCACGAATTCGTTCATGGTGATGCGGCCGGTGTTCACGCCATGTGTCCACAGCATCGGCATCCGGTCCTCCAAGCCCCCCGTCCCGTTCGGGATCTTGGAAAAATCGCCGACACCAAACCGCTTCTGCGCGGTGGTAAAGGCGCAATGGTCGGTGGCCACCACCGACAGGCTGCCGCTCGCCAGCCCCGCCCAAAGACTGTCCTGATGGCGCTTGTCGCGGAAGGGCGGCGACATCACCCGGCGCGCGGCATGGTCCCAGTCGGGGTGGCGGTATTCGCTGTCATCCAGCGTCAGGTGCTGGATCAGCGGCTCCCCCCACACCCTTTTGCCCTGCATCTTGGCACGCCGCACCGCCTCGTGGCTTTCCTCACACGACAGGTGCACGACATACAGCGGCACCCCCGCCATGTCGGCCAGCATGATGGCGCGGTTCGTCGCCTCGCCCTCCACCTGCGGGGGGCGGGAATAGGCGTGGGCTTCCGGGCCGGTGTTGCCCTCTGCCAGCAGCTTCGCGGTCAGCGCCGCCACCACATCGCCGTTTTCGGCATGAACCAGCGGGATCGCCCCGATTTCGGCGCAGCGGTTGAAACTGGCGAACATCTCGTCATCGTTCACCATCAACGCGCCCTTGTAGGCCATGAAATGCTTGAAGGTGTTGATCCCCGCCGCCGTCACCTTCGGCATTTCATTGAACACCTGTTCCCCCCACCAGGTGACAGCCATGTGGAAGGAATAGTCGCAATGCGCGCGGGTGGTCTTGTTCGACCACAGCTTCATGGCATCCATGAGCCCCTGCCCCTGCCCCGGCAGCACGAAATCCACCACCATCGTGGTCCCGCCGCTGAGGGCCGCCCGCGTGCCGGATTCAAAATCGTCGGCAGAATAGGTGCCCATAAAGGGCATCTCCAGATGCGTATGCGGATCGATCCCGCCGGGCATCACGTAGCAGCCGGTGGCGTCGAGGGTTTCGTCACCTTTCAGATTGGGGCCGATGGCGGTGATCCTGCCGTTCTCGATGGCGATGTCAGCCTTGTAGGTCAGGTCGGCGGTGACGATGGTGCCGTTGCGGATGATGGTGGTCATGATAGGCTCCCAATTTTGGACGAAATCATTCCAACGCCCCCAAGTATCGGCAGAAAGCCCGAAGCTCCGCGCTAGAAAGAGTTATTCCTTTGTTTGCATCGGCATTTCGGATGAAACGCTCAATGATCTCATGGACAAATTTCTGTTCATCCAGTGCTCTTCTATGCTCACCAGCGATATGTGATAGATCACCTTTCGCCGTCTTCGTCCCAGAGGATAGTTTAGCAAGCATCTTTTGGTTTTGGGACGATACCACCTTACCCAAGTCACTCCTACTTCGCATCCGTAACCCTCACTCCACCACCCCCGCGACCTCAAGCACCGCGTGCAGCAGCACATCGGTCCCCGCCGCCGCCCATTCCGGTGAAATCTCCTCGGCTTCATTGTGTGAAAGCCCCCCCACGCAGGGACACATGATCATCACTGTCGGGGCCACCCGGTTGATCCAGCAGGCGTCATGTCCGGCCCCCGAAACAATATCCATATGCGAATAGCCCAGCTTTTCCGCAGCGCCGCGCACCACCTTGACCAGCCCCGGATCAAACGCCACCGGGTCGAAATGACCGACAGCCTCGATCTCGCAGCCCAACCCCAGTTCCCGCGCAACGCGGTGCGCCGCGCGTTCCACCTCACCCCGCATGGCATCCAGCTTGGCCAGTTCGGGCGAGCGGATGTCGACGGTGAACACCACACGGCCGGGGATCACATTGCGGGAGTTCGGGAAGACCTTCACCTGCCCGACCGCGCCTACGGCGTTCGGCTGGTGGCTCATCGCGATCTGGTGGACGGCCTCGGTGATCCGCGCCATGCCTAACCCTGCGTTCACCCGCATGTTCATCGGCGTGCTGCCGGTATGGGCATCCTTGCCGGTCAGGGTGATTTCCAGCCACCACAACCCCTGCCCGTGGGTGACGACGCCGATCTGTTTGCCCTCGGCCTCCAGGATCGGCCCCTGTTCGATATGGTATTCGAACATCGCGTGCATCTTGCGGGCCCCGACGACCTCGTCCCCGACCCAGCCGATGCGCTGCAACTCCTCGCCGAACACATTGCCGTCCAGATCTTTGCGCCCTTTCGCATAATCCTCGGTATGGATGCCCGCGAATACGCCGGACGCCAGCATCGCCGGGGCAAAGCGCGCGCCTTCCTCATTCGTCCAGTTGGTGACGACGACCGGATGTTTCGTCCTGATCCCCATGTCGTTCATGCTGCGGATCACTTCCAGCCCCGCAAGAACGCCCAGCACGCCGTCATATTTCCCACCCGTCGGCTGGGTATCCAGATGGCTGCCGATATAGACCGGCAGCGCTTTGGGGTCGGTGCCCGCCCGCGTGGCGAACATGTTGCCCATCGTATCGACGCCCATGGTCATGCCCGCATCCGCACACCAGCGGGCGAACAGGTGCCGCCCCTCGCTGTCGGCGTCGGTCAGGGTCTGGCGGTTGTTGCCGCCCGCAACACCGGGACCGATCTTCGCCATCTCCATCAGGCTGTCCCACAGCCTTGTGTCGTTGATCCGAAGGTTTTCACCGGGTGTCGGCATGGCTGCAACCTTTCGCTGGCTAGGCCCGAGTCTTTGACCAATCGGTCAAATCAAAGGCGACCACAGCCCTGCGATCCGGTCAATGGCTTTTGGCACGGCAAGACACTCTTCGCCGTGCAAACCGCGCAAATTGCCGAAAAATCCCGCGCGGATGCTGATCCGCCTTTCCGCGACAGGGAATAGATCATCACCGCCGCAGACGCCGCGACATAAAGCAGCGAGAACACGGCAAAACCCCAGCGATCCTGCCGGATGGCACGGGCGTCTTCCTTCCGATACGCCGTCCACGACGTGCGGACGACCTGCCCGAGACTTGCAATGACCAAGACGTAGGCGACGAAATACAGCATGTCGATCATCATCAGATAGTCGACTTCCGGCAGTTGCGAATTCGATGTGATCTGAAGTGCCACCAGTGTCAGCAGTGCCGTGATGCCCATGCCGATCCTGCCTTCGACAAAGCTCGGGTGGATGAAGAACACCAAGGCTGCGCAGATGACGACAAGAAACACCGGCAGGATTGCCTTGATCGCATAGGTCAGCGTGGGCCGGTGCACGGGAACAGAAAAGGTCACGCGGGAACAGGGTTCAAGTTCGGTCAGGCGCGTGTCGCCGAAATTTGTCGGATAGGCTTTTGACGCAACGGTCAGCGTCGGCGTGCCGAAGATGTATCCCGGCAGGGTCATTTCCGGGTTCAGCTTGATGGGGTTGACGGGATCGGGAACGAAGACCTGCCTGGTGGCCCCTGCGGCGTTGTCCTCGAACTCCACAATCAGCTTCTGGTCGTCGAACGGATATTTTTCCAGCGGCAGCTTGCTGTTGAAATGGCCCTGATAGCGAAGGGCCAAGTATTTGCTGCCATCGTCCAGATCCTGCGGCTCTTCATAGATCGGCATGGCCATGTGCCCCCAAAGCTGGAACGGGTTCATGTATTCCAGCGTGGCAGATGGATTGATGTCGGGATTTTTCCAGCGCAGCCAGATGTAGAAATCCATCGCATAGCTGTGCGTTTGCAGATCCATCTGCTGGATATCGTTCACATAGACCCCGACAAAGACCTTGTTTGGCTCTCCCGACGGGTTGTCGGCAGCGGTGGTTTCCCCGGTGCTTTCCGCGACCGGGGCAGGCGTTTCGGCTGGGGCGGTATCCTGGGCCAGTGCGGGATAAGAAAACCCGGCGAACAGGGCCAGCAACAGAAAAGTAATCCACCCAAACCGCATGACCGTCACCCGCTTTTCTTGCTACGGAACGGCAACAGCGGCATTTACGTAGCGGCAACGACTTTCTTGCGAAACTCCCCGCCGCGACCGGAAACCCGCCTATGTCGCCGGGTTTCCAGGCAGGTGCAGGCGTAACCGACCGAAACGATTCAGTCGAACGACACCGACAGCACATCCAGCAGCAGCTTCGGATCGGCATCGCAATCGTTGCGCCCCATGACGAGAACGAAGGGCGTGCCGGAATCGAGCAGGTTGAAGCCACCCGCGTCGATGGCGGTAACCCCTATCGTTGCCGTTTCCGCGTTGCCGGCCGTGAAGCGCTCTTCAAAGAAATAGTTGAACCCTTGTTCGGTCATAGGTGCACCGCTGCCATCGGTGTAAAGCACCGAAACCGGCCCCGCCTCTGCCGCCATGCCGTAACCCGGCTGGAAAATTGTCCTCAGGACGTCGGACGGCATGTCCATGGCCGCCAATTCGTTCACGCCCGCCAGAACCTCTTCAACCTTATCTGCCGGATGCACCCGGATATGAACGCCTTCCTGATCGGGGGCGCAGCTTCCGCGCGGAAAGGACAGGTCGAACGGGCCCTGCGCGATCTGCACCTGCGCAAGCGATACCGCGCCGTCCCCCGTCGCATATGTGATCGGCGCAGGCGCTGCGCCCTCTCCCTGGATGACCGAAAGCCCGGTCAGGCTTTGCGCTTCCTGCGCCGACGCCGGCACGGCAAAAAAACCAAGCATCGCTGCCGCGGCGGGAAAGACGCGAAAGAAACTCATCCGCATACTCCGTCCATTCTGGGGTTTGCCGTTACGGCAGCTTATCCAGAACTTCCCGTAACGTGCCAATCAACTGATCGATATGAGCTTTCTCGACGATCAGCGGCGGCGACATGGCGATGATGTCGCCAGTGGTGCGGATGAGGATGCCCTTGTCATAGGCAGCAAGGAAGGCAGAGAAGGCGCGCTTCGTCGGCTCTCCCGCGATCGGGTCAAGCTCGATCGCGCCGATCAGCCCCATGTTGCGGATATCGATGACGTGGCGCGCACCTTTCAGCGAATGCAGCGCCTGTTCCCAATAGGGGGCGATATCGGCGGCGCGCTGGAAAAGCCCTTCTTCCTTGTAGGTTTCCAGGGTGGCGATGCCCGCCGCCGACGCAATCGGATTGCCCGAATAGGTATAGCCGTGAAACAGCTCGATCATATGCTCCGGCCCCTGCATGAAGGCGTCGTGCACATCCGCCGTCGTCAGCACCGCCCCCATCGGGATCACGCCGTTGGTCAGGCCCTTCGCCGTGGTCATCATGTCGGGCAGCACGTCGAAATGCTGGGCGGCAAAGGCGCTGCCAAGCCGACCAAAGCCGGTGATCACCTCGTCAAAGATCAGCAGGATGCCGTGCTTTTTCGTGATCGCGCGCAGCTTTTCCAGATAGCCCTTTGGCGGCAGGATGACCCCGGTCGACCCCGCAACTGGTTCAACGATCACCGCTGCGATGGTTTCCGCCCCATGCAGCGCCACGATCCGCTCCAGATCGTCGGCAAGGTTTGCGCCATGTTCAGGCTGGCCTTTGGCATAGGCGTTCTGGCCGGGCAGATGCGTGTGCGGCAGGTGATCCACCCCGGCCAGCAGCGTGCCAAAGAACTTGCGGTTGTTGACGATGCCGCCGACGGAAATGCCGCCAAAGTTGACGCCGTGATAGCCACGTTCCCGCCCGATCAGCCGCGTGCGGGTGCCTTCACCCCGCGCGCGGTGATAGGCGATGGCCAGTTTCAGCGCGGTATCAACCGATTCCGACCCGGAATTGGTATAGAACACATGCTCGATGCCCTTGGGCGCGATCTCGATCACCCTGTTGGCCAGTTCAAAGGCAACAGGATGGCCCATCTGGAAGGCGGGCGCATAGTCCAGCTCTGCCGCCTGCCGCTGGATCGCTTCGGTGATCTTCGGACGGCAATGACCGGCGTTGCAGCACCATAACCCCGCCGTTCCGTCCAGCACCTGCCGCCCGTCGCTGGTGGTATAATGCATGTCCTTGGCCGCCACGAACATCCGCGGTGCCTTCTTGAACTGGCGGTTCGAGGTAAAGGGCATCCAGAATGCATTCAGGTCATTGGGTGCGGTCTTGCGGTCAAGCGCCATGATGGGTCTCTCCTGTCGCGGCGCGGGCTGGGCCGACCGGCCGACGCTGGCAATTGTTTGACCAAACGGTCAGGTTCACGCTAGCAGAGGCATAGGCCCAGTCAAGGCAGGCCAGGAAACGGCCGGAAAAGGGGTCGGGAATATGGAAGACGCACCCGCGCCACGCACGCGTATCCAGCGCAGGAACACCGCCGCCATTCTGGAGGCGGCGCTGGAGGTGTTTTCGACCCACGGCTTCCGGGGGGCGACGCTGGACCAGATCGCCGAGGTGGCGGGCCTGTCGAAGCCAAACCTTCTGTATTACTTCCCCTCAAAGGAAGCGATCCACGCCGAGCTGCTGGCAGGCCTGCTGGAAACCTGGCTTGACCCGCTGCACGCAATCGATCCCAAAGGCGATCCGCTGCACGAACTGATCGGCTATGCGCGGCGCAAGCTGCAGATCAGCCGCGAACGCCCCCGCGAAAGCCGCCTGTTCGCCAATGAGATCCTTCAGGGTGCACCGCGCATACTTCCGTCGCTGAAGGGAGAACTGAAACAGCTCGTCGACGAAAAGGCGGAAGTCATACAGGCTTGGGCCGATCAGGGCCGTATCGCATCCGTATCGCCGCATCACCTGATTTTCTCGATCTGGGCGTTGACCCAGCATTACGCCGACTTCGACGTGCAGGTTCGCGCGGTGCTGGGCGAAGGCCACGATCCCTTTGCAGAGGCGGAAACATTCCTGACGCATCTGTTGACCAGGCTGCTGCTGCCAAAATAGGCATCTTCCTTTGCGAAACTGACCGCCCGTTCATCGGAAAGCGCCGTCAGATTGCCTGTTGCCGGACCTGCGGATATATCGCGCCCGAAACACGATCCGGTGATCTTATGTCCGAAACCGATGCTGCCACATCCGATTCTGCCCAGGAACAGGGGCAGGCCCACGGCCATAGCGGCGGAAACATCGCACTTCTGGTGCTTGGCGCGATCGGGGTTGTCTACGGCGACATCGGCACCAGCCCGCTTTATGCGATGCGGGAATCGCTACATGCCGCCAGCCATGACGGATTGACCGAAAGCGATGTGTTCGGCGTCATCTCGTTGCTGATCTGGACGCTGATCCTGATCGTGACGGTGAAATATGTCATGTTCATCATGCGCGCCGACAACCGGGGCGAAGGCGGCACGCTGTCGCTGGTGGCGCTGGTGCAAAAAGCGCTTCGGGCGCGACCGGCCTGGCTGCTCGGCGTAGGTGTCATCGGCATTTCGCTGTTTTTCGGCGATGCGATCATCACGCCCGCCATGTCAGTCCTGTCAGCGGTGGAGGGCATGTCACTTGTGGCGCCGGGCTTCTCCCCGTTCGTGATCCCGGCAACGCTGGTCATCATCGTTGCGCTTTTCGCGGTGCAGGCACAGGGCACGGGCACGGTTTCAATCCTGTTCGGCCCGATCATGGTGATCTGGTTTCTGGTCATGGCGATCATGGGCATTGCCCATATCGGTGACGATCCCCGGATATTTGCCGCGCTGAATCCGATCTATGCGGCGGGCTTTCTGGTCCACAACGGTCTTGCCTCATTCATAGTGCTCGGTTCGGTCTTTCTGGCGGTTACGGGGGGCGAGGCGCTTTATGCGGACATGGGCCACTTTGGTCGAAAGCCGATCCGCATCGCCTGGGGGATACTCGTTTTCCCGGCGCTGACGCTGTCGTATCTTGGTCAGGGCGCGCTGGTGCTGGCCCACCCGGAAAAGGCCGAAAACCCCTTCTTTCTGATGGCACCTGACTGGATGTTGCTGCCGCTGGTCATCCTGGCCACCGCCGCCACCGTCATCGCCAGCCAGGCTGTGATTTCAGGCGCTTTCTCGATGATACAGCAAGCCGTGCGCATGGGTCTGCTGCCACGGATGGAAATCCTGCACACATCAGAAACCCAGTACGGGCAGATTTATCTGCCGAAGATCAACATGGTGCTGGCGGTTGGCGTGGTGACGCTGGTGCTGATCTTTGGCTCTTCCAGCAACCTTGCCTCTGCCTATGGCATCGCGGTGACGGGGGATATGGTCATCACCTCGATCCTCGCCTTCTTCGTCTTTACCCGCGCATGGAAATGGTCAAAGGCCAAGACGCTTTCCATCCTGCTGCCGATCTTCATCATTGAATGCCTGTTCCTTGCGGCGAACATGACCAAGGTCATGGATGGTGGCTATGTGCCGATCATCATGGCGGCAGTGGTCTGTCTGCTGATGTGGACATGGGTGCGCGGGTCGCGCCACGTTCAGCGCAAGGCACGGCAGGGGGCGATCGACATGGAAAGCCTGATCGGCATGCTGAAAAAGTCAAAGCCGCTGGAAGCACCCGGCACCGCGGTGTTCCTGACGTCGGATCCAGACATGGCGCCGACTGCCCTGCTGCATAACCTGAAACACAACCACGTGCTGCACAGCAAGAATTTCATCGTTACGGTTTCGGTGGTCCCGACGCCCTATCTGACCGAGGATCACGACCGGATCACCCTTGAAAAGCTTAGTGATCGTTTCGTCCGTGTGGGCCTGAATTTCGGGTATATGGAAGAACCGAATGTGCCCAAGGCGCTGGCACTCGCCCGCAAGGAAGGCGAGAAGTTCGACATCATGAGCACGACCTTCTTCCTGAACCGACGCAGCTTCCGGTCGTCGCCCCAGCACGGCCTGCCACGCTGGCAGGAAAGCCTGTTCATCTCGATGACGAAATCCGCCGCCGATGCCACAGGCTTTTACCGGTTGCCGACCAACCGCGTGGTGGAACTGGGCCAGCAACTGATGATCTGATCACGGTTATTCGGCGGCCTTGGCCATCGGGTTGTTGGGATGCGTCGTCCAGTTGGCATAGGTGCCGACAACCCGTCCCGTGCGCGGATCGGTGGCCCCGATGGGCAACTGCTTCATTGTGATGCAGTTTTCGACAGGGCAAACATCTATACACAGGTTGCAGGCCACGCATTCCTCGTCCAGCACCTCGAACACCCGGCCGGACTTCATGCTGATCGCCTGATGGCTGGTGTCCTCGCAGGCGGCATAGCAGCGCCCGCATTTGATGCAGGCATCCTGATCGATCTGCGCCTTGGTCACATAGTTGAGGTTAAGATACTGCCAGTCGGTCACATTCGGCACGGCCCGCCCGACGAGCTCCGAAACCGATGTCATCCCTTTCGAATCCATATATTCCGACAGGCCGGAAATCATTTCCTGCACCACACGGAATCCATAGGTCATCGCCGCCGTGCAGACCTGCACATTCCCCGCGCCCAGTGCCAGAAACTCTGCCGCGTCGCGCCATGTTGTCACGCCACCGATGCCGGAAATCGGCAGGCCACGCGTTTCGGTGTCACGGGCGATTTCCGCCACCATGTTCAGCGCGATGGGTTTCACCGCCGGGCCGCAATAGCCGCCATGCGCGCCTTTGCCATCAATGGTCGGCTGCGGTGAGAACAGGTCCAGATCGACCGAGGTGATGGAATTGATCGTGTTGATCAGGCTGACGGCATCGGCACCGCCGCGCTTCGCCGCCTGCGCTGGCTTGCGGATATCGGTGATGTTCGGCGTCAGTTTCACGATCACCGGCATCCGCGTGTTCTGCTTGCACCAGCGGGTGACCATTTCAATATATTCCGGCACCTGCCCCACGGCGGACCCCATGCCGCGCTCGCTCATCCCGTGCGGACAGCCGAAGTTCAGCTCGATCCCGTCGCAGCCCGTTTCCTCGACCACGGGCAGGATCGCTTTCCAGGAATGCTCCTCACAAGGCACCATAAGCGATACGATCAGCGCCCGGTCAGGGTAATCGCGTTTCACCCGCTTGATTTCGGCGATGTTGGTGGCCAGCGGCCGGTCGGTGATCAGTTCGATGTTGTTGATCCCCAGCACCCGCCGGTCGGCCCCGTAGACCACACCATAACGCGGCCCGTTGACATTGACGACGGGCGGCCCCTCCTCCCCCAATGTCTTCCAGACCACGCCGCCCCATCCCGCGTCGAACGCGCGTCGGACGTTGTATTCCTTGTCGGTCGGCGGGGCGGAAGCCAGCCAGAACGGATTGGGCGACTTGATGCCGATGAAGGTGGTGGAAAGGTCAGCCATGTCTCAGCCCTCCTTGAGGCTTTCGAGAAGCACCAGATTGTTTTCGCTGTCGCGGATCATCAGATAGCGCACCGGCGCCGCCCAGGGTGCATCCGACGGCCCGTCGGTGATGGCAACGCCAGCCGCGCGCAACCGGTCTGCCTCGGCATCGACGCTGTCGCAGACAAGGCAAAGCGCCGGAACGCCGGTAACCTGCAATTCCGACGCGCGGGAAAAAGTCAGCTTTGTCCCTGCCTCCGGCAAGGTCAGAAACACCCAGCGCCAGTCTTCGGCATAGGGTACATCCACCTGCACGGAAAATCCCAGATGCCGAGTATAAAACCCGATCGCCCGGTCCTGATCGACGACGGGGATCGAAGTGAAGTTGATCCGGGTCGCACCCATGTCAGCCCCCGGTCAGCGCCGCATGGATATCCATCGCCGCATCGCGCCCTTCGGCCACCGCTGTCACGGTCAGGTCATTTCCGCCCGCCGCGCAGTCACCCGCCGCCCAGACGCCGGGCAGGCTGGTGCGGCCCGCGCCTGTCGCCGCGATCTTGCGGCCATCCAGCGCCACCCCATCGGGCGTGCCCGAAAGCGTCTGACCGATGGCCTTGAAAACCTGATCGGCCCGCAGGGTGAAGGTTTCGGGCAATGTGGCCAGCTTGCCTTCCCGCTCCTCCGTATAGGCGAATTCTACCGCCTCGGCCTTGCCGTTGCCGATGATCCGCACAGGGGCGGCGTTGGTTACGATCCTGACCCCGGTCGAGGTCGCATGTTCCTGTTCGTGGCCCGATGCCGACATCGCCCCCTGCCCCCGGCGGTAGACGATGGTCACGTTTTCCGCACCCAGAAGTTTCGACTGCACGGCGGCATCCACCGCCGTCATGCCACCGCCGATCACCACCACATCACGACCCACGGGCAGTTTGGATTTGTCGGCTGTCTGGCGCAGGGTGGCAATGAAATCGACGGCGGCGGTCACATTCGCCTTGTCCTCACCTTCCGCAGACAATGCATTCACGCCAGCCAGCCCGCAGGCCAGCACGACGGCGTCGTATTCGCCGCGCAGACCGTCCAGCGTCAGCCCTGACCCCAGCGCCTTACCTGTCTGGATGCTGATGCCGCCAATCTTCATCAACCAGTCAACTTCGCTTTGCGCGAAATCGCCCGGCGCCTTGTAACTGGCGATGCCGTATTCGTTCAGGCCGCCGGGTTTTTCCCGCGCATCATAAACCGTGACGCTGTGCCCCAGCATGGCCAGCCGGTGCGCCGCCGACAGGCCCGCCGGCCCCGCCCCCACCACTGCCACGCGCTTGCCGGTCTCTGCCGCGCGGGTGAAGGGATGAACGCCCTTTGCCATCAATGTATCAGTGGCGTAGCGTTGCAGACGCCCGATCTCCACCGGCTTGCCCTCTGCCACTTCGCGCACGCAGACCTCTTCACACAACTGCTCGGTCGGGCAGACGCGGGCACAGATGCCGCCAAGGATGTTCTGTTCGAAAATGGTGCGCGCCGCCGCTTCCGGATTTCCGGTCTGGATTTCCCGGATGAACATCGGAATGTCGATACTGGTCGGGCAGGCCGTCATGCAGGGCGCATCATGGCAGAAATAGCAGCGGTCAGCGGCGACCTGCGCCTCATGCCGGTCAAACCGCGGTTCAAGATCACCGAAGTTCTGCGCGTAGTCTTCCGGGGGCAGGCGTCCCGGAACGATGCCGGGGGTAAGCTGGCTGTTGGACAAGGGAACCTCCCGTCGCTGGCTTTCGAAAAGTAGGCTGCCACGGGTTCAAAATTTTATCAAATGGTAAATTTTTATCCGGCCCGACGATTCCCACTGTTTGCCGCGAAACGACTCCTCTGCCCGAAAACAGGGCAACTGGCTTTGATCAACCACGACTCCGGGGCCAACTCTCGCTTTTCACCCGCTGCCCAACCGCGTATAACCGCCAGACAAGGCAGGGCCCGCATGAGACGGGTGCAGGAATCCGGGCGAGGACGGCATGACAAAACCCCACGACAGCGATGTGGCCTTTATCCAGGCGCTGGCCGAACTTCTGAACAAGAACGAACTGACCGAATTGTCGGTCAAACGGGATTACGGCGAGAATGACAGCCTGAATGTCAGGGTGACAAAGCAGTCGACGGTGGTGCAGCACATGGCCGCCCCTGTATCCTATGCACCGGCCGCAGCACAGGCGGCACCCGCCGCCGCAGCCCCGGCTGCCGCTGCGCCCGCCGCATCCGACGATCCGGCGCAGCATCCTGGCGCCGTCACCTCGCCCATGGTTGGCACCGTCTATCTGGCGGCGGAACCGGGCGCAGATGCTTTTGTCAGCGTCGGCGCGCAGGTGAAAGAGGGCCAGACCCTGCTGATCATCGAGGCGATGAAGACGATGAACCACATTCCCGCGCCGCGTTCCGGCACGGTGAAGCGTATTCTTGTCGCGGATGGAAACCCGGTGGAATACGGCGCGCCGCTGATGATCCTTGAATAAGGGGCGCGGGCGATGTTTGAAAAAATCCTGATTGCCAACCGGGGCGAAATCGCGCTGCGGGTGATCCGTGCCGCGCGCGAGATGGGCATCAAGTCGGTCGCCGTGCACTCGACCGCCGACAGCGACGCCATGCATGTGCGTATGGCGGATGAAAGCGTCTGCATAGGCCCCGCGCCATCATCGGAAAGCTATCTGTCGGTGTCCGCCATCATTTCCGCTGCCGAAATCACCGGGGCAGAGGCGATCCATCCCGGCTATGGCTTCCTGTCGGAAAACGCCACCTTTGCGCAGGCGCTGGAAGATCACGGCATCACCTTCATCGGCCCGACGGCGGAACATATCCGCATCATGGGCGACAAGATCACTGCAAAGGAAACCGCGAAATCACTGGGGATTCCGGTGGTTCCGGGGTCTGACGGCGGGGTTCCCGATGTGGAAACCGCGCTGAAGGTGGCAAAGCAGATCGGCTATCCCGTCATCATCAAGGCGACGGCGGGCGGCGGTGGGCGCGGCATGAAAGTGGCGCATGACCCTGAAACGCTGGAAGTGGCCTTTCGCACCGCGCGGTCAGAGGCAAAGGCAGCCTTCGGCAACGACGAAGTCTATATGGAGAAATACCTGACCACGCCGCGCCATATCGAAATTCAGATCTTTGGCGACGGCAAGGGCAAGGCGGTGCATCTGGGTGAACGCGACTGTTCGCTGCAACGCCGCCACCAGAAAGTGCTTGAGGAAGCCCCCGGCCCGGTCATCACCCCCGAGCAGCGCGCAAAGATCGGCAAGGTCTGCGCGGATGCCGTAGCAAAGATCAACTACATCGGCGCGGGCACGATCGAGTTCCTGTTCGAAAACGGCGAATTCTATTTCATCGAGATGAACACCCGCCTTCAGGTCGAACATCCGGTGACAGAGGCGATCTTCGGTGTCGATCTGGTGCGCGAGCAGATTCGCGTGGCAGCAGGTCTGCCCATGTCGTTCAGCCAGGACGACCTGGTGGTAAACGGCCATGCGATCGAGGTGCGGATCAATGCCGAGCGCCTGCCGAATTTCGCCCCCTGCCCCGGCAAGGTGCGGGTGTTCCACGCGCCGGGCGGCCTTGGGGTGCGGATGGATTCGGCGCTTTATGGCGGGTATTCGATCCCGCCCTATTACGACAGTCTGATCGGCAAGCTGATCGTGCATGGCCGTGACCGTCCCGAGGCGCTGGCAAGGCTGGAACGCGCCTTGGGGGAACTGATCGTGGATGGTGTCGACACCACCGTTCCGCTGTTCCATGCGCTGCTACAGGAACCGGCGGTGCTGTCAGGTGACTACAACATTCACTGGCTGGAACATTGGCTTGCGGAAAACCTGAACCAGGGCTGACGGTGGTGGGGCAAACGCAATTGTCCCACCAAGCACGGGTCTTGCCCTGCCACTGTTCCAATGGATCATGCAACGCCCATTCGGCCGGGGCGCAGCACGCAGGTCGCGCGACGCATATCGCCCGCGCGATAGTAATCGCCAAGTCCGCGACGACCGCATGGTGGCACATCACCCCAATCCATCCAGTCGACGGAGAATCCCAGAACATCCGCCATCGTTTCCAACGCACGAAAGCTGGGAACACCCTTTACCGCAACCTGCTGTCCCGGAAACTGCGCGGCCGCATTCAGGCGATTGTCGGTGCGCTCGCGGATCAGGCGGATCATCGGTCCGGAGGCATCGACGAATTCGCTGTCGATGATCACAAGCCGCGGTTTCAGGGCGTGGATGCCACGCAACAGCCTGAAATGATCCATGATGTGGTAAAAGATGCCGAAAACGGCGACCACGTCGTAATGCTCCCCGGCGTTTTTGGCGGCCTCCACCCCGTCATGCACATCGGCACAACGCAGTTCGACACGGGCTTTCAGACCGGCATCGGGAAAATGCGGAAACCGGGTGATCAGCTCCGGTCGCGCCTCGATCCCAACCACCTGCACCGCACCCGCCCCGGCAAAGGCATAGGACCAGCGCCCGTCATGGGCGGCCAGATCCAGCACCCGCGCGGCGGAAATCTGTCCGCGGTGGCGGCCGATCAGCATGTCATGCCGGGCGTTGAGACGCAGCCGGTCGGGGCCACGCGCATCATAGCCCGGCACGCTGTCAATAAAGTCGAAAAAGCCCATGCCCACCCCCGGTTTCATCCGGGGGGACCATGGCGCGGATCAGCGAAAATTCCGCTAAGCATTGAACTTTATTCAATCTTTTCACGTTTCCGCGAATGACAGAGGACATCACTCCCGAATTGCTGCTTTCGGCCTATGCCCGGGGCATGTTTCCGATGGCGAACAGCCGGGACGATCCCGATCTTGTCTGGCTTTCCCCAAAGGAGCGCGGGATATTCCCGCTGGACAGGTTCCACATCTCTCGCTCACTGGCGCGCCGCCTGCATCATGGCGATCTGATCTATCGCACTGACAGCGACTTTCCGGCGGTTGTCGCCGCTTGCGCCGCCCGACAGGAAACCTGGATCAGCCACCGGATTGCCGGACTTTACCGCCAGCTTCATGATCTGGGTCACGCCCACAGCTTTGAGGTCTGGGCGGACGGGCAGATGATCGGTGGCGTCTACGGCGTGACGCTGGGGGCTGCATTTTTTGGGGAAAGCATGTTTTCGGCTGCCCGTGACGGGTCAGAATGCGCGCTGGCCGGGCTGATTGCGCATCTGAACCGCCGGGGGTTCAGGCTGTTCGACACCCAGTTCCTGACACCACATCTGCACAGCCTGGGCGCTGTTGAAATACCGCGAGCGGAATACCTGGACCGATTGGAAGCGGCGCTCGTCCTGCCCGGCAATTTCGGCCCGCCGGACCATTGGCCAGCCGATGCCCTGATCGGCAAAGGCCGGTCCTAACCCTGACGGCAGCGCAGCACCCAGACATCGTAGCGGGCGTGATCCAGCGCGCTCAGCGCCGGACTCGACGCGATCATCCACCCGTCAAAGATCGGCTTCCCGCCGGTGGATTCGGCGATACGAAGATGCGCAAAGGCCTCTGATGCCTGCCGGTCGGGTGGATAGCGGCATTCCAGAAGTTCGACACTCAGGCTGCCGAAAACGGTAGCTTCGCCTTCGACAAGGGTGATGTCGGTGACATCGCCCGAAACCTTGTCGAGACCGCGCAGAAGTGCGCTGCGGCCTGCGGGAACCTCTTCCTCGGTCAAGGTCACCCCTTCGGTCCGGGAGGTATCATCTGTCGTGATGGACAGGGGGGATCGCTGCGGTCGCTGGCTGGCATCCTGCGCATGGACCGTCGCCGTCCCCATGGCCAGCGCGACCCCTGCCAGCATCGGCAGCCAGCGGCAGATCATTCCAGCGCACCCGCTTCCCCGGCAGCGCCCGCATCATCGCCGCCGCCACCCGCGAACTTCATCAGCAAAGTCACCACGCTGACCGCACCCTGCGTATCCTCGATTTCATCCCCGGCCGCCAGATTGTCCGGCGATCCGCCGGGCTGAAGCTCGATGAAGCTGCCGCCAAGCAGTCCTTCGGAGGATACGAGGATTGTCGAATCCGTCGGCAGCAGGATGTCGTCGGCGACGGTGATGGTGGCATCCGCAAAAAAGGTCGTCGGATTGAGGTTCAGGGCCGTCACCGTACCCACCTTGACCCCTGCCAGTCGCACATCGGTTCCGACGGTGATCCCCTCGACCGAGCGGAAACTGGCATTCAGCGGATAGAATCCCTTGCCGTGGCCGGCATCGGTGCCACGCACGGCGTAAAATACAAAACCCGCTGCAACGGCAAGAACAGCGGCCCCCGCCAGCAATTCGGTGCGGTTTTCTGACATCTGGCCCCCTAGCCCCCGATGGTGCCTATTCGGGCTGCCATGCCTCGTAATCGCGGCGCGCGGCCGGTGCTGCGCGGCGGATCGATCCCGGCGGCGCATAGGCGGCTGCGGTGCCCGTCAGGTTTTCCTGATGCGGCTTTTCCCAGGGCTTATGCGCCAAGGCGACCTTGGTCGGCGGTTCATCCCAGGTGAAATGCAGCCAGCCATGCCAGTCGGGCGATACCCGGCTGGCCTCGCTTTCACCGTTATAGATCACCCATCGCCGCTTGCCGTCACGGGTTTCATAAAACCGGTTGCCCTGATCGTCCTCACCCACCTTGACACCCTTGCGCCAGGTGAAAAGTTGCGTGCCAAGGGTCTGGCTGTTCCACCAGGTCAGAAGGCGAAGCAGGAATTTCATGGCAAATCCTTCGCAAGCAGCACGTTGAATTCCTTATAGCCAAGGCGGGGGTGAGGTCTAGGGGGCACGGACCCACATACCCGCACCGCCAAAAGAAAAGCGACCCGCAGGCCGCTTTACCCTTCCGCCGCATGCCTCGCAGGTCACCCCGCCGTCGCGGCTTCCTTCTTGGTATCGGTATGAACCAGCAGCGGCTTGGCCCCGGCGTTCACCGCCTCGTCCTTGACCACGACCTCGGTCACGTCCTCCATACCCGGCAGTTCGAACAGGGTGTCCAGCAGGATATCTTCCATGATCGACCGCAGGCCACGGGCGCCGGTCTTGCGCTTGATGGCGCGCTTGGCGATGGCCGAAAGCGCGTCATCTGTAAAGGTCAGCGCCACGCCCTCGATCTCGAACAGGCGCTGG
>JBOFCO010000124.1:0-1605 GCA_051646105.1 Paracoccaceae bacterium | reverse complement strand
CAGGCGTAGAACCAGGTGGTCGCCCACGGGACGGCGGTTGTGTTCGATCAGGTTCAGATAAGCCGCTGAAATCCCTGCCGCCCGCGCCACATCCGCCTGCCGCCGCGCCAGCGCCAGACGGCGTTCGCGGATGCGGGTTCCGGTCAGGATGCGGCTGTTGCTGCGCTGCTTCATGGCGCGATGAAAGCGTGCCTCCGGACGCTTCGCAAGCGGCAACGATATTTTAGGGTTTTTGCGCCACGATCACTCCATGATCCTGTCGCAACCGACCCCCTTTCCCCCTATCACGGCCCTTGTCCTGGCCGCTTTGCAAACGCTAATGCAGTTTTTGCAAAAGGGGGGACGCATCATGGCCATGCAGAAGATTTATGCGGGGACGTCGCTGCGCGAAACGCGGGGACGCAGCGGGCTGACCCAGCGGCGCTTTGCCGAACGGCTGGGGGTGTCGCTGCCCTATCTGTCGCAGATGGAAAACAACCATCGCCCGATTTCCGCTGGCGTGCTGCTGCGTCTGGCGCAGGAATTCGGCGTCGACCTGACCACGCTGGCGGCGGGCGATGCCGAACGCATGGTCATCGACATGCAGGAAGCCCTGGCCGATCCGCTGTTCGACGCGGCCCCGGCCCTGGCCGACCTGCGCCTGGCCGCGACAAATGCCCCGGTCCTGGCCCGCGCATTCCTGGATCTGTATCGCGCCCATCGCCAGGGCCAGGAACGGCTGGCCGCCCTGGACGAGGCGATCGGCGCATCTGGCCAGAACGCCCTGTCCACCCCGTGGGAGGAAGTGCGCGACTTCTTTCATTACTGCGACAACTACATCGACGCGGTGGACCGAGCCGCCGAACGCTTTGCCTGCCCGGCGGGACAGAGGCTGGATCCATGGGATGCAGGCGTCGCGGCCCTGGCGCAGCGGGGCATCCGGGTCACGCGCGCCGAACTGCCGGCCAATGCGGTCTTTCGTCGGGCAGGATCCGAGATCCATGTGAACGCCGCCGCCGAACGGCCCACACAACTGTTCCAGTTGCTGCACCTGGTGGCGCTGGAACGGCAATCCGACCTGCTGGACGCCACGCTGGATCTGGCGCGGTTCCGCAGCCAGACCGCGCGGGACATCGCGCGGGTGGGCCTCGCGAACTATTTCGCCGGCGCGGCGCTGATGCCCTATCGCCCTTTCCTGTCCGCCGCGCAGGCGGAACGCCATGACCTGGAACGGCTGGCCCATCTGTTCGGCGCATCCCTGGAACAGGTGGCGCACCGGCTGTCCACCCTGCAACGGCCCAGCGCCAAGGGCGTGCCGTTCTTCTTTGTCCGCGTCGATCAGGCGGGCACCATCACCAAGCGCCATTCCGCGACGCGGCTGCAATTCGCCCGCTTCGGCGGGGCCTGCCCGTTGTGGAACGTCCACCAGGCGTTCGAACAGCCGGGCCGGTTCCTGCGCCAGCTGGCCGAAACTCCGGACGGAATGCGCTATCTGCTGATGTCGCGCGACGTGTCGAAACATGCGGGGGCCTTCAACGCACCGGTCCGCCGCTTTGCCATCGGCCTGGGGTGCGAGGTGTCCCATGCGGGCAGCGTCGTTTATGCGGACGGGCTGGATCTGACCAA
>JBOFCO010000231.1:0-6679 GCA_051646105.1 Paracoccaceae bacterium | reverse complement strand
GGCACGGTTGCCACAACCGACCGCTACGCCGAAGCACCCCCCGATCTGACCGAGGCGATCCTGACCGAAGCCGGTCGGCTTTGCGATGATGTTCTTGCCCCGCTGCAACGCGCGGGCGACCTGCACCCGGCGCGGATGGAAAACGGTATTGTGCGCGCCAGTCCGGGCTATGCCGAAGGATATGCGGCGATCCGCGACGGGGGCTGGGTTGCCATTGCCGCCGATTCAAGACACGGCGGCATGGGTCTGCCGCTGACGCTGGGCATGGCGGTCAACGACATGATGGCGGGGGCGTGCCTGTCGTTGCAGCTGAAGCCCGTGCTGACACAGGGACAGATCGAGGCGCTGGAACATCACGCCAGTCCTGCAATGCAGGCGCAGTATCTGCCAAGACTGGTCTCTGGCGAATGGTCCGGCACCATGAACCTGACAGAACCGCAGGCGGGCAGCGATGTGGGGGCGCTTCGCTGCCGGGCAGAGCCTGCGGCGGATGACAGCTACAGGATCACCGGGCAGAAGATTTATATCTCCTGGGGCGACAGCGATCTGGTCACGAATGTCTGCCATCTGGTGCTGGCGCGGCTTCCTGGTGCCGCCGAGGGAACCCGTGGCATCAGCCTGTTCCTGGTTCCGAAGTACCTGCCCGATGCGCAGGGCAACCCCGGCACGGCCAACAGCCTGTCGGTGGTCAGCCTGGAACACAAGATGGGGCTGCACGGATCGCCCACCTGCGTCATGGCGTTTGAAGGCGCGACCGGCTGGCTGGTGGGCGAGGAAGGCAAGGGCATGGCTGCAATGTTCACCATGATGAACAACGCGCGGCTGGCCGTTGCCATGCAGGGTATCGGTGTGGCCGAAGCGGCGCTGCAACAGGCGGCAAGCCACGCGCGCGACCGGAATCAGATGGGTCCGATCATCGCGCATCCAGACGTGCGCCGGATGCTGGCCACGATGCGCGCGCAGGTCTTTGCCGCGCGCGCAATAGCCATGTCCTGCGCGGTGGCGCTGGATATGGCCAGGGCCACGGGTGCAAGGGAATGGGCTGCGCGTGCTGCTTTTCTGACCCCGATTGCCAAAGCTTTCGGCACAGATACGGGGTGCGAGGTGGCCGATACCGCCATTCAGGTACAGGGCGGAATGGGGTTCATCGAGGAAACCGGGGCAGCACAATATTTTCGCGATGTCCGGGTGACCGCGATCTACGAGGGCACGAACGGTATTCAGGCCATGGATCTTGTCGGGCGGAAGCTGGCCGACGGCGGTGAAGCCGCCTTTCGACTGATCGATGAGGTCGAGGCAGCAGCCGAGGCAAGCCGCGCGACGGCAGGCGATCTTGCCTGCCCGGTCTGGGAGGCCGCCGAATCCCTGCGGGAAGCCACGGAATACATGCTTGCCCTGCCAGTGGCGGATCGCGATGCGGGTGCGGTCGCCTATCTGCGGGCCTTCGCGCTTGTGCTGGGTGCCGGATATCACCTTCGTGCGGCGCAGGCAGGCGACGGGCGGCAGCGGGCGCTGGCGGCGGTGTTCATCCGTCGCATCCTGCCAGCCTGTACGGGGCTGCTGGCCGAAACAAAGCTTGGCAATGCTGATCTGTCGGCGCTTTCTGACGACGACCTGTGCGGATGAACGCCGAACGCCGGGCGGGCATCCGTCACCCCTTCGACGCGCCGCCCGCGCCAGGCACGGCAACAGAGGTTTCCCCTGGCATCCTGTGGATGCGGCTGCCGCTGCCCATGGCGCTGGATCATGTCAATGTCTATGCGCTGGATGACGGCGCGGCGGGCTGGACCCTGATCGATACCGGCGTCGATACGCGTCGCGCCCGCACCGAATGGCAGACGCTTCTTGACGGGCCGCTGGCGGGCAGGCCCGTGAACCGCGTCGTTGTCACCCATTATCACCCTGACCACATTGGCCTTGCAGGGTGGTTCCGCGACCAGGGGGCGCAGATCCTGACAACGCGGACAAGCTGGCTTCTCGCGCGGATGCTGGTGCTGGATGTGCAGGATCTGCCGCCCCGCGAAACGCTGGACTGGTGGCGCAGCGCCGGGATGCCGCCGGACCAACTGGCGGAAAGGTCCGCGCAGCGGCCGTTCAATTTTGCCGATGTCGTGGCACCCCTGCCCGTGGGGTATACCCGAATTTCCGAAGGACAGGTGCTGCGAATGGGCGGGCGCGACTGGCTGGTGCGGATCGGGCACGGCCATGCACCGGAGCATGCGACATTCTGGGCGACGGATGCGCCGATCGTCTTGGGTGGCGATCAGTTGCTGCCCGGCATTTCCGCCAACATTGGCGTGTACGTGACCGAGGCCGATGCCGACCCGCTGGCCGACTGGCTGGAAAGCTGCGCCTATTTTACCGGGCTGGCCAGCGATGCCCATCTGGTGCTGCCCGGCCACAAGCTGCCCTATACCGGCCTGCCGCTGCGCCTGTCGCAGATGATTGCCGGTCACGAAGCCGCGCTTGACCGGCTGCGACGTCATCTTGTCGCTCCGGACACGGCCTGGGGGTGTTTCGAGGCTGTCTTTGACAAGACGATCGATCCGTCGGCCCACATGCTGGCGTTGGCCGAGGCCATCGCCCATCTGAATCATCTGCTGAAAAAAGGGCAGATCACCCGCCAGCGGCGAGCAGATGGTGCATGGATGTGGCAGAGTGCCAATTCGCCGCAGATGTGAACCTTCAAGGCCGTGACAGCGCGGAAATTATCGGCTATCCGGTCCCCTGACAGGAAATTTACGCGGGAGCGCTTGGCGATGGCCGAACACAAGCACGGCAGCATGGACATCCGGGTTCAGGAAAAGACCTTCGCATCCTTCATGCGGTTTTCGATGTGGGGCGCCGGCATTTCGCTGGGCGTTCTGGTTTTCCTCGCCATCTTCAACAGCTGATCGCCCCTGCGATAAGCAGCCTTGTTCGCAAAGGCCCTGCCATGCGTCGCCTGATCCTTGCGCTACTTTTTCCGCTTGCACTCGCCGCCTGCGGGGCAGAGCCCGTCTGGGCCCCGAACGCCGCCGTGCAACGCGCGATCTACCGGTCGGCCGAACCGCCATCTGTCACGCTTTACACGATGATCAACAACCGCTCCGGCGAGGGCGGGCATTCTGGCCTGCTGATCAACGGCAGCCAGCGCCTGCTGTTCGACCCGGCAGGAAGCTGGGAAGTGAACATCGCCCCGGAACGGAACGACGTGCATTTCGGCATGACACCGGGCGTGCTGGCCAGTTATCTGAATTTCCACGCCCGCCCGACATTCCATGTCGTTGCGCAGACGCGGCAGGTCAGCCCCGAAACGGCGGAATATCTGCTGCGACGGGTGCAGGAATATGGCGCGGTGCCCAAGGCCATGTGCGCCAACTCCATTTCAAGCATTCTGGGTGAAACACCCGGGTTTGAATCGCTTGACCAGACGTTTTTCCCGGTCCGGCTTCAGGACAGCTTTGCCACCCTGCCCGGTGTCAGCACCCGGAAATATTACGATAACGACGAAAACAACGCCACCCCGGTCGAGATTGTTGACGTGATGACGACACGGCCCTGATGCCCGACGATCGTGACGCTGGACCGGTGTCGCGACTGATGGCAAACTTCACCAAGGGGCGAAAGGACCGCATGCGTGTCGCGGGTGTGATACTGGCGGGAGGGCAGGGGCGCCGTCTGGGCGGCGCCGACAAGGCTCTTTTGCCGCTGGCCGGACGCCCGATGGTGCATCACATGCTTGACAGGTTTGCCCCGCAGGCGGATGCCGTCGCGCTTTCCGCCAATGGCGATCCTGAACGATTTCGCAGCTTTGGACTGTCGGTGCTGAATGATGGTACCCACGGCGGCAGCGGGCCGCTCGCGGGTGTTCTGGCTGGCCTGCGCTGGGCGACCGGCCTGGGGGCCACGCATCTGGCCACGGTTGCGGTGGATACGCCCCTGATCCCGCGCGATCTGGTCGCAAGGCTTTGCCGGGTGGCAGGCGGCGGTGCCGCCATTTCCCGCAGCAGAAACCGGCCCCATCCGACGGCGGCGCTTTGGCCGGTAGCGGCCGAACCCCTGCTTGCCCTGACCTTGCAGTCTTCTGACCTGCGGATGATGGCTTTTGCCGGGGCGCTTGATCCGGTCTTTGTCGATTTCGACGGGGATCCCGACCCCTTCCTGAACGCCAACACCGCCGATGACGTCCTGCGGATCGAGGCAGCCCTGGCCGGTGCAACGTCATGAAGGGGCGCGATTTCACTGTTTCCCTTGGCCTTGCAGATCACCATCGCCCGCAGGCGGCGGCGCTGTACTGGGCGGCCTTCGGACCAAAACTTGGCAGGGTCATGGGGCCAGAGCGAAAGGCGCTGGGCTTCATCGACCGGGTCATGCGCAGCGATCATGCGATAACTGCGGTCGATGCGAACGGGGCCCTTCTGGGCGTCGCTGGATTCAAGTCAGTCGACGGCGCCTTTGTCGGTGGCGGCTTCGACGATCTGGCGGCGGTTTATGGGCGTGCCGGGGCCTTGTGGCGGGCGGCGCTGCTGCATGCACTGGAACGCGATGTGGAAAACGAACGCTTTCTGATGGACGGTATCTGCGTCAGCGCAGCCGCTCGTGGCCGCGGCGTCGGCAGCGCCCTGATCGAGGCGCTTTGCCACGAGGCCCGCTGGCGCGGCTATGAAGAGGTGCGGCTTGACGTGATCGTCGAAAATCTTCGCGCCCGTGCCCTTTACGAACGTCTGGGGTTCGAGGTGCGGCGCACGGTCGGCATCGGCCCGTTGCGACACGCCTTTGGCTTTTCCGCTGCAACGACGATGACGCGGCGGATCTGACCTCAGCCGCGCGGCGGCGGGTCGCCGAAGATTCCCGCTACCCGTCCAAGCAGCATGAACGCACGGGCCGTGCGGGTGTCGGCAGCCTCGGTGATTTCGTCATCGCTGGCGAATTTCTCGAAACTCTGGAAGCTGCGGTCGAACTGGCGCAGGAAATGATGGGCCGCATCGCGGAATACGGCATCCTGCCGCATTCGCCCTGCCGCCAACGCCAGCGAGGATCGGTCCAGAATCCCGCCAAGCACGGCGATTTCTGCCCCGCGTTCCCCTTCGGCGAAGCGCCGCCATATTTCCGGCTGGGCCGGTGTGGGCGGAAGATCATCCATATAGATCCCGTCCTGACTAAGCAGCGTCAGCACATCCTGCGACGATCGGATCAGCTTGCCGGTATCGCGATGATTCAATGCCGTACGCAGGGCACGGAAACCTTCGGCATCATCGGGGGATTCGGGGAAATTCAGCGAGCGGATGAAATCGGCAATGGGCAGTGGCTGTGGATCGGTTTCGTCACCCTCATCCAGTGCCAGCACAGGCTGGGCAGCATCTGTGCGCGCTTGCGTGAACAACGGGCCACTCTCTTCTGCCGAAGGCGACAGGCGCAGGGACGGATCGCGGCGCGAGGCAAAGGTCAACGCGGGTGGCGAGACGATTTCACGCGGACCCTGTGGCCCGGACCTGCTGCCGGTCTTGGTGCCTGTGCGACTGAACGGCACCTGCTGTCCGGACTGTTGGCGCCGCAACGTGTCCAGCGCGTCGTGCAATTGTGCCGATTCCTCGCGCAGCAGACGCGAGGTGCGCGCCGCGGATGCCGCAAGCCAGATCAGCGCAATGGGCAGCAACACGCCCAGAAGCGTCATCAGCATGGTCACGGTCCCGCCGCCCTCGCCCCCACGCCCGACAAAAAAGAACACAACCACACCCAGCAGCCAGATCACGCTCAGCACGGCGGCGATCACCTCGGCAGGGGAAATCCCATCCGGCCGCGCCCGCAGACGCAGCGGTGATTCCGTCGATTTGTCCTGACCGTTCTCACTGCCCATGTTGGCCTTCCCGCCCTAGGTAAAGCGGATGCTCACAACTTCATAACTGCGATCGCCGCCGGGCGTCCTTACTTCGACGCTGTCGCCTTCGTCTTTGCCGATCAGGGCACGGGCAAGCGGTGACTTTATGTTCAGAAGGCCGCGCTCGATGTCGGCTTCGGTTTCGCCGACGATGGTATAGGTCTTTTCCTCGTCGCTGTCTTCGTCGACCAGCGTGACGGTCGCGCCGAACTTGATGGTGCCGGACAGTTTCGACGGGTCGATCACATCCGCACGCGACAAAACCGCCTCAAGCTCCTTGATGCGGCCTTCGATGAAGCTCTGTTTTTCGCGGGCGGCGTGGTATTCGGCATTTTCCGACAGGTCACCATGTTCCCGCGCCTCAGCGATGGCGCGGATGACCGCCGGGCGCTCGACACCCTTCAGGTTGCGAAGTTCGTCATCCAGCGCGGTGAAGCCCGCGCGCGTCATAGGTATCTTTTCCATCACGGCCTGCAAAAAACAAATCAGCAAGGGCCTCGCGGCCTTTGCTGTTCACGGTCGGTGCCCGTTAACAGACGCAATCCCCCCGAAAAATGCAAGCACTTCGCGCCCGAAACCGCCACAACGTGGTATTGCTGTGACGTGGGGGCGTGTTGCGATTGCCAGCGCCCCGTCTGTAAGTTAACCGATACGCAACTTTATTGCCGGGCCGAAAACTGGGAGCGCCTTGATGACTTCTGTTTCACGTGAGCGGATGGATTACGACGTTGTGATTGTCGGGGCTGGTCCATCTGGTTTGTCTGCGGCGATCCGGTTGAAGCAGGTTGATCCGGATTTGTCGGTTGTTGTGCTTGAGAA
>JBOFCO010000040.1:0-19939 GCA_051646105.1 Paracoccaceae bacterium | reverse complement strand
CCTCATGCGTGGCAAACGGCGGCGGCACACCCAGATAGCCGAAGATGCGCCCCAGCCCAGCCGGATCGATCTCGGGGCCTATGTCGTTCAGGATCGCCCCGGCGATACGGTCGCCGTGTTGCGGAGCCAGCGCCATGGTAATCAGCCCGCCACGCGACGTGCCAAGGAACACAGCGTGCGCAATACCAAGATGATCCAGCAGGTCCAGCGCATCCTGTCCTTCGCGCTGGACGTTGTATTGGGTGAAATCGGAGGCATGGTCCGATCCGCCCCGGCCCCGTGTATCAAGCCGGATAATGCGGGCTTCCCGGCCTATTGCGCGCAGCAGAGGTTCGAAATCGTCCATGTTGCGGGTCAACCCCGCAAGGCACAGGAGCGGTGTACCGCTGCCCGTGTCGGAATATGACAAGTTCAACCGGTCTGACGACGCGAAACTGTTCGGCATGCGATCCCTCTCGGTGCGAAAACTTGCACGGGCCGTGAAATTTCGCAACTTGGCACGGCGGAACTTTGCTGCAATTGCCGCGTGAATGGGGTGCGCGCCGGAATTGTGCAATTTACGGTTGTCCTGCACGCAAAAGCATCGCTTCCTGTTCAGCGGTCAAAAGAAGTGAAACAGGCTGAACCCGCCCGCCAGCCAGTAGGCGACAAGCGTTGCAAGATACGCGGCGGTTGCCAGCAGCAATCTGGGTGTCTGCATCGGCCGCTGAACCCGCAACAGGTTTTCCGCCTGGGCAAGTCCGGTGAGCGACAGGATGGAAAATCCCAGAAGCAGCATCGAGTGCCACAACACCCCGACGGCGGCCAGCCCGAAGGACATCACCATCAGTCCCGGCCGTACGGCCCGTGGCCAGCCGCTTGAAAGTATGATGGCAGCACAACGCCCGCCGTCCAGCGGCCAGAACGGCAACAGATTGAAAAAGTTCAGCATGGCCCCGGTGCTGGCGAAGGCAAAAAGGAAATCCGCGACCTGCGGCATATCCTCGATCAGTGCCACGCCACCCAACATGGCCGTGATCGTGGGCGCAAGCGACATTGCTGGGCCCATAAGCGCAATGAAAAACGCTTGATCCTGCCGGGCTGGCGATTGGTCGGAAATCGCCACACCACCCAGCAGGGGAACCAGCCGGAATCGCGCATCATGGTGTCCGCAGATACGATAGGCGGCGACATGACCGAATTCATGCAATGCCACGGCAATGATCAGTGTGAACCCGTAGATCGGTCCGAAAAACCAGGCCGCGGCAAGGATCGCCAGCAGGCCAAGGCTGGCTGACTGAACGTCGAAGCCCACAACCGTAGGATAACGGCCCTGCGCGATGAAACCGCCACGCGCCGTCAGATAGGTGCCAAAAAGCAGAATGGTACAAACCACAAGCGGCGTAAGCATGAATTCCCCAGAGTCGCTTCCGGGTGCCTAGCGCGCAATCGTGTCTGCATTTTGGCGCAAAAGGCGACAGTAGGACGATTGCAAGCTTTTGTTGCCTGTACGCAGCGTCACATTGCGACGTTTCGCACAGGTCGATACGCGCGACACGCTTGGCAGCGATTGGGCCGCGTATCAGCCAGGCCCGCCCCAGGCCTTCATCGCGGCCTCCACATCCATCCACATCACCTCGATCACATTGCCGTCGGGGTCGCAGAAGCTGCGGCCATACATGTAATCGCCCATTTCCTGAACCATGTTGTTGTCGCTGCCGCCGTTGGCAATCGCGGCATCGGTGATTTCATCCACCGCCGCACGGCTGTCACGCGACAATGCGATCAGAACAGATGTCGTCTCTTGCGTATTGGCGACCGGCCTGGGCGAGAAACCCGCGAACTTGTCGCGTTCCAGTATCATGAAGAAGATCGTATCCGATACGACCACGCAGGTCGACTTGTCGTCGCTGAATCGTTCGTCGAAGCCGAAGCCGAGCGCGGCGTAAAACGCCCGCGATCGCTTGATATCCGAGATCGGAAAATTCACGAAAATCATCTGTGCCATGACAAACCTCCTTTGATGAAATCGCGCCTAAAGACCCGGTCACATTGGACAACGTATCTGGCCGGTCGCGGTTGCAAAGGTAAAGGTATCAGAGGTTTTCGCCCTGCGGCATCCCCAGAATATGGAACCCGCCATCCACCCGCACGACTTCGCCAGTGGTAAAGGCACCGTAATCCGATGCCAGCCAGACGGCAGTGCCCCCCACCGCTTCCAGTGTCGCGTTGGATCGCAGGGGTGCGTTTGCCTCGGTATGACGATAGGTGGCGCGGGCGCCACCAATGGCCGCCCCTGCCAGCGTCTTCATCGGACCGGGGGAAATCGCATTCACCCGAATGCCCTGCGGCCCAAGATCGTTGGCCAGATAGCGGGTGGCGCTTTCCAGCGCGGCCTTGGCCACGCCCATCACGTTGTAGTTCGGCGTAACACGGTTCGAACCGCCATAGGTCAGCGTCAGCAGGCAGCCGCCATCGGGCATCATTTCTGACGCCCGCCGGGCAACGTCGATGAAGCTGAAGCAGGAGATGTTAAGAGAGTTCAGGAAGTTTGCCCGGCTGGTCGCCGTGAACCGCCCGGTCAGTTCGTTCTTGTCGGAATAGGCGATGGCATGAACAAGAAAATCCATCTTGCCCCAGCGCGCTTTCAAGGCCGCAAAGCAGCCATCAAGGCTGGCCTCGTCGGTGACATCGACATCGACAAGGAAGTCAGAGCCGACCGAAGCCGCCAATGGTTCGACGCGCTTGCCGAACGCATCGCCCTGATAGCTGAAGGCCAGTTCCGCGCCTTCATCGGCAAGTGACTTCGCGATGCCCCAGGCGATGGAGCGTTCGTTCGCAACGCCCATGACAAGCCCGCGCTTGCCCGTCATCAATCCGGCCATGTCAGTTCACCCGTGATACTTGCTCAGCAACATTGACCCATTGGTGCCGCCAAAGCCGAAGCTGTTGGTCATCACCGTATCAAGGCCCGCGTTATCCACCCGTTTTGTCGCAACCTCCGCCGGATGCAGTGCCGGATCCAGCGTTTCCACATTGATCGACGGCGCGATGAAATCGTGTTCCAGCATCAGCAGGCAATAGATTGCTTCCTGCGCGCCGGTCGCGCCCTGGCTGTGACCGGTCATCGATTTTGTGGATGAAATCGGCGGCGTCGACCCTTCGCCGAACACACGGCGCACGGCCTGTACTTCGCCGACATCGCCGACCGGGGTCGATGTGCCGTGGGCATTGATGTAGCCCACCTTGCGATCCTGGTTCAGCGTTTCCAGCGCCAGCCGCATGGCGCGCTCGCCGCCCTCGCCGGACGGGGCCACCATGTCATGCCCGTCGGATGTGGCGGCATAGCCCGTCACCTCGGCATAAATCTTGGCGCCGCGTGCTTTTGCGTGTTCCAGCTCCTCCAGCACGACGACGCCGCCACCGCCCGCGATCACGAACCCGTCGCGGCCTGCGTCAAAGGCACGGCTGGCCCGTTCAGGCGTGTCGTTGTATTTCGACGACATCGCGCCCATCGCGTCGAACAGGCAGGACAGCGTCCAGTCAAGCTCCTCCCCCCCGCCGGCAAACATCACATCCTGCTTGCCAAAGGCGATCTGTTCCGCCGCGTTGCCGATGCAATGCAAGCTGGTGGAGCAGGCCGAGGTGATCGAATAGTTGATGCCCTTGATCTTGTAGGCGGTCGAAAGGTTGGCGCTGACGGTCGAGGACATGCCGCGTGGCACCATCAGCGGGCCGATGCGTTTCGGGCTGCCTGTTTCCAGCACGATCTGGTGCGCGGCAAACAGGTTCATCGTTGAAGGCCCGCCCGACCCGGCGACAAGACCGGTGCGGGGATGGCTGATTTCGGCTTCTGTCAAGCCAGCATCGGCAATCGCCTGCCCCATGGCGATATGGGCATAGGCCGCGCCCGGCCCCATGAAGCGCAGGGTGCGCTTTTCGACATGCTCCGCGATGTCGATCTGCGGGCGGCCCGAAATCTGGCTGCGAAAATTGCGTTCCGCCATATCGTCATCCCGACGGATGCCCGACCTGCCCGCCTTGAGAGAGGCCAGAACCTCCCCCGCGTTCACCCCGATCGAGGAGACGATCCCCAGCCCGGTCACAACCACTCGCCGCATGGCGTCCCCTTTTTCCGGCGCCGGTCAGCTTTCCGACAGCGCGACCTTCATGTCCTTGACCAGATAGATGGTCTCTCCATCCGCTTCGACCCTGCCATCGGCCACGCCCATGGTCAGGCGGCGTGTCTGCAATGCCTTGGTGAAATCGACATAATAGCGCAGCATCTTGCGGTCGGGGCGAACCATCCCGGTCAGCTTCACCTCGCCCACGCCAAGCGCATAGCCACGTCCCGTCCAGCCCCGCCAACCAAGATTAAAGCCGGTCAACTGCCATAGCCCGTCAAGGCCAAGACAGCCCGGCATGATCGGATTGCCGGGGAAATGGCAGGAAAAGAACCACAGGTCGGGGTTGATGTCGAATTCGGCGACCACATGACCCTTGCCATGCTCGCCGCCGTCTTCGGAAATTTCGGTGATCCGGTCCATCATCAGCATCGGCGGTTCGGGAAGCTGCGCATTGCCGGGGCCGAACAGTTCCCCCCGCGCGCATTTCAGCAGCCCTTCCCGGTCAAAACTCGTCGGATATCCCGCCATCTGCCGCCTTCCCCTGTCGTCTCGCGGGTGCGTCCCGCCAGTGTTTCAATCCGTCTAGCATTCCGCTTGCATTCAGGGCAAGTGCCGCGCCCCGCAGGCGGGAATGTCCATTCGGCGCTTTTCCGTTTGAATTGGCGGGCGCGGGACCGTTATAATGCAGGCGCAGGAACCACAGGCGGCACGATGGCAACACTTGCACCCGACCGGATCGAGCGTGGGACACGCTGGCTGGCGCAGGCGGGCTTGCGCCCGACGCGGCAGCGTCTGTGTCTTGCGACGCTGCTCGTTGGCGATGGCCAGAACCGCCATGTGACCGCCGAAGGGCTGCATGCCGCAGCGCAGTCTGCGGGCGATGGTGTTTCGCTTGCCACGGTTTACAACACCCTTCGCGCGTTCTGCGAAGTCGGCTTGATGAACGAGATCACCGTCGACGGATCGCGCAGCTATTTCGACACCCGGCTGGATGACCATCCGCATTTCTATTGGGAAGACACGGCCGAGCTGACCGATGCGCCTGCGGATGAACTGAGCATCGCCCATCTGCCAGCCGCTCCGGCAGGCGCAGAAATTGCCCGGGTCGACGTGGTGATCCGGCTGAAGCGGCTTTAACCGCCAGTCCGGCCATAAAGCCGACGGGCCTCGGCGTAGCTCAGCAGGCGGCGGTCCTTTTCATCCCACAGATGCAGGCGGGCATTGGCAATGCTTTCGGGAATGGTGATGCGTTGTGCCTGGGCAAGCACAGGGTGGTCGCGAAGAACTTCGGGCAGGCGATAGAACGGAATGCGGCTGTACAGGTGATGCACATGATGCACACCGATATTCGCGGTCAGCCATTGCAGGACAGCAGGCATCACATAATGCGAACTGCCATGCAGGGCCGCGTCATGAAGCTGCCAGTTTTCCTCGCGGTCCCAATGTGTCGTCTCGAACTGGTGCTGAACGTAAAACAGCCAGACCCCCAGCATCGCCGCGATCATTGATGTCGGCAGCCAGATCAGCAGGATCGGGGCAAGCCCTGCAAAATACCAGACAACCGCCAGCGCCCCCGCAATGACGATATTGGTTCCGATCGCGCTGACCCAGTAGCGCAGACCCGCACGCATCAGGCCGAAAGGCAGGCGGTTGTTCAGGAAAAAGATGTAGAACGGCCCGATCACGAACAGCACGACCGGATTGCGGTAAAGCCGGTACTGCAGGCGTCGCAATCGGGACAGCGCAGCATATTCGCCCACGGTGAGCGTGTGGATGTCGCCCATGCCGCGCCGGTCAAGGTTGCCAGAACCGGAATGATGGATCGAATGACTGCGCCGCCAGACATCATAGGGCGTCAGTGTCAGCACGCCGATACAGCGGCCAACCCAGTCGCTTAGTGCGCGCTGACGAAAGAACGCGGCGTGACCGCAATCATGCTGGATGGCAAACAACCGCACCAGAAAGAACCCGTTCAGCACCGACAACCCCAATGCCAGCCAGCCGCTGACCGACAGCGCCAGATAGGCCAGCGCCCAGATTGACAGCAGCGGCACCAGCGTCACAAGGATTTCGACGAAGCTGCGCAGACCCGACGGATCGCGATAGCGGGCAAGCGCGTGGACCCATTGCCTGGCATCCCGACAGGGTGCCTCCGCCTCGGTTTCGGCCAAAGGCGGAATGGTGGTCTTTGGCATGATCGTTGCGGGCCTTCCTTCGGATCGGTGTGCAGCACTTACGCGACATTTCTTTTTCGCGCCAGCATCTGTCGCATTACAGGGCGGCTCGCGATCGCTGACAACGGGGAAAGTTGGTGCATTCAGAACCACTGACCCGGCTCCATCAGACCAAGGTCCAGCAACTGGCGTGATGTCCAGGTGAAGGGTTCCGACTTTTTCCACATGAAGCTGCGGATCGCATAGGTCGACCCCGGATTGGCTTTTAGTGCCTTGGCGGTGCGAAACGAACAGATCGCAGCCGTCAGGTTGTGGTGCCATGGGCAGGAAAACGTGTTGTATTCGGGCACGTCAAATGTGTGGTCGGCCTGCAGGTGCAGACCCTTCTGTGCCTTGAACAGCGCGATGCGGTCGATCGTGCGCCGGGTCCAGGGCACGTGTTCCTCATACCGCCAGCGCAGGCCGCCGAAAAAATCATACTGTCGGTCCAGCAGCATTCCGTCGGGCAGTCCGCGACCCAGCGCATAATAGCCTTCTGTGTCGAAATACGCCTGCTCCAGATCGACGGCGTCGGGATGTTCGGAAAGATCGGCGGCATAAAGATCGACCACATAGGCGATCATCGCATCGCGACGCTCCTCGATGTGAAAGGCCAGCATTTCCCGAACATTGCGCGTTTCGGAAAAGGGATAGAAAAGATATTCGGCGTTGTATCCGTAATAAAACCATGTTCCGGGCGCCGCGGCGATCACGGCGTTGACCGCCGCGGGGACAGCACCCTCTGCCAGCGTGTTCAGCGTGACATGATGCACGGCGTCCGAAACCTTGTCCCCTACACCGACGTCGGCGGCAGGCAGCACAAGGCCGTCAGGTGCGAACAGAACCACCGAGCGAAAACCAAGCTGAAGATGGTGGGCGATGGTCGAGTCAAGCTCGACAGCATCTTCCGCAAAAATGAGCGCGACCGGACCTTTTGCCAGCACCTTGCCGCCCCGGTTCAGGAATTCGGCCAGTGACCGGTATTGCATTCGTGCCTGATCCGTTTCTTCATTCTGCTGCTGCGTGAATTTCAGGCAACGTGGTCCTGGATGCAAGCGCGCCAGCAGGACCTGCCGACGTTTTGTCGCAGATGTTGCAGCAGAAGCGGTTTCCGGGATACATGGCGCGGTTCCCAACACGGATGCGACCCCATGGCTGATACGCCGGAAACGCCCCGCAAGCTGTTCATCAAAACCTACGGTTGCCAGATGAACGTCTATGACAGCGAACGCATGGCCGAGGCCATGGGCGCGGAAGGCTATGTTCTGACCGAAACGGCCGAAGGCGCCGACATGGTGCTGCTGAACACCTGCCACATCCGGGAGAAGGCTTCGGAAAAGCTGTATTCTGACCTTGGCCGGTTGCGCCCGCTGAAGGCTGAAAACCCCGAGCTTAAGATCGGGGTGGCAGGTTGTGTCGCCCAGGCCGAAGGTGACGAAATCCTGCGCCGGATGCCGCTGGTCGATCTTGTGGTCGGTCCGCAAAGCTATCACCGGCTGCCCGCAATGGCACGTGCGGTCGATGCTGGGGACCGTCCTGTCGACACGGATTTTCCGGCAGAAGACAAGTTTTCTCAACTGCCGGACAGGGCCGTGCCGCTGCTGGGACGGGGGAACGGGCCGGCGGCGAAACGCGGGCCGACGGCCTTTCTGACGGTGCAGGAAGGATGCGACAAGTTCTGCGCCTTTTGTGTGGTGCCCTATACCCGCGGCGCGGAATCAAGCCGCCCTGCCGCGCGCGTGCTGGCCGAAGCGCGCGATCTTGTGGCGCGTGGCGTGCGCGAAATCACGTTGCTGGGCCAGAACGTCAATGCCTACCACGGCGATGGCGATGGCGATGACTGGGGGCTGGCGCGGCTGGTGCGCGAACTTGCGCAGGTCGATGGGCTGGAACGCATCCGCTACACCACATCCCACCCGAACGACATGGACGCCGACCTGATCGCTGCGCATGGGGATGAACCCAAGCTGATGCCCTATCTGCATCTGCCCGTGCAATCCGGATCAGACCGGATATTGAAGGCGATGGCGCGCAAGCACACCGCCGCGCAATATGTCGATCTGGTCGGGCGTATCCGCGCAGCACGGCCGGATATCGTGCTGACATCGGATTTCATCGTCGGCTTTCCCGGCGAAACCGATGCCGACTTTGATGCGACGCTGGACCTGATCCGGCAGGTGGGCTTTGGCATGGCATACAGCTTCAAGTATTCCGCCCGTCCCGGCACGCCCGCCGCCGAAAAGCCGGAACTGCCCGCCGCCTTGCTGGATGAGCGGCTTCAGACCTTGCAGACGCTTCTGACCGAACAGCAGCAGGCGGTGCAAAAATCCATGATCGGGCGCGAAGTCACGGTGCTCTTCGAAAAGCCGGGGCGGATGCCGGGCCAGATGGTCGGCAAATCCGAGTATCTGCATGCGGTTCATATCGACGGGTCGCCGGATACGGGCGGCCTTGCCCCCGGCGATCTTGCCCGCGTGCGCATCCTAGCCTCTGCGTCCAATTCGCTTCACGGTGCGCTGGTGCGGGCGGCCTGATGCGCCAAAAGTGTCGCGTCATCGCCACGCGCATCGGAAAAACCCGGCGACAGGTCTTCTACAGCGGATTTCCGCTGTTCGTCGGCCCGGTTTGGGATAATCTGCCGCACAAGATATTGTAGCGATGCGGGGGATCAGACAATGATCTGGGGAAGAAACCTGAAATTTATTGTGCCCGCAGTGGCCCTTGCACTGGCGACGGCATTGCCCGCGCAGGCACAGTTGCGCAGCCTGAAAACCGGCGACACCTACGAACCCGGCGTCTGGATCGACCCGGATGGCTGCGAGCACTGGGTGATGGACGATGGCCAGCGCGGTTTCATGTCGGCGCACCGCACCCCGGATGGCAGGCCCGTCTGCCGCAAGGTCAGCCTGTGCGCGCTGGTCATGACCGACAGCTATTTCGCGGATGACAGCGCCAGCCTGACCCGCAAGGGCGAGCGCGACATCGCCGCCTATTTCCGGCGCGGTGCAGGCAAATCCTATTCCATTGCCGGCCATACCGATGACCAGGGCTCCGAAGCCGCCAATGCCGATCTGTCGGCACGTCGCGCGGCGGCTGTTGCGGCAGTTGCGCGCGGCGCAGGTGCAAAGGTGACAAAGGTGCAGGGTCTGGGGGAAAACCAGCCCCGCGCGACAAATGAAACCGACGAAGGCCGCGCCGCGAACCGGCGGGTCGAAATCATCTGCACACGCTGAGGATGGCCGCGATGACGCATCGACTGACAAGGATTTCCGCGGCGCTTCTGCTGGCAACCGGGCTTGCCGCCTGCGAGGGCGATGGCAGCGACAAGACGCGGGATTTCGGCATCGACGGCAAGCAGCTTTCCACAATGAAGGCCGGTATCTGGATCGACCCGGAGGGTTGCCAGCACTGGATCGTCGACGACGGGCTGGAGGGCTATCTGGATGCCCGTGTCCACCCGAACGGCAAGCCGGTCTGTTCCGCCACCGACCAGCGCAATTCCGTAACATCGGCCGAGGACTTTCGCCGCTGACCGGCGCCGAGAGAACGCCAGAATATCAAAACTGCCTCATTTAGGACCACCGGCGCCCTCCGGTGGTCTTAATCTTGTTACGCTTGCGTGAAACTCCTTGGCCTGTGGCCGTCAGCGTGCTTGCAAGCCGGGCCGTGACGGGGCACGATTGCATCGTGGCTGTTTCAGATCGGAGACCCCTTGGGCATCAGCGCCTTGACCCCCCCGCAAACGCCGGAAGACGTGCATGAGACGCTTCTGGAATTCCCCGACAACCGCCTGCTGATCGGTCTGTGTGGCGAGTTCGACCGGAATCTGGCGCAGATCGAGCACCAGCTTGGGGTGCACATCCTGCGGCGCGGCAATCGGCTGGCGGTGATCGGCGAAGCGGATGCAAGGCGGCGGGCGGCGGCGGTTCTGGGCGGTCTTTACGCCCGGCTGGAATCCGGGCGCACGGTCGAGGCGGGCGATATCGATGCAGCGATCCGCATGGGCGAGCCCGCACCGGAAAGCAGCGCACGGGCGGTGGATCAACTGGAGATGTTCCAGCCCGGTCATGTGGAAATCCGCACCCGCAAGAAGCATGTGGAACCCCGGACAGAGGCGCAGAAGGAATATGTAAGGAATCTCTTCGCGCATGAAATGGCCTTTGGCATCGGCCCCGCAGGCACGGGCAAGACCTATCTGGCGGTGGCGGTCGGCGTGACGATGTTCATCGGTGGCCATGTCGACAAGATCATCCTGTCACGCCCCGCGGTCGAGGCAGGGGAACGGCTTGGATTCCTTCCCGGCGATATGAAGGAAAAGGTCGATCCCTACATGCAGCCGCTTTACGACGCGTTGAACGATTTCCTTCCCGCCAAGCAGGTCGAAAAGCTGATCGCCGAAAAGCGGATCGAGATCGCCCCCCTGGCCTTCATGCGGGGGCGGACGCTTGCCAATGCCTTTGTCGTGCTGGACGAGGCGCAGAATGCGACGACCATGCAGATGAAGATGTTCCTGACCCGTCTGGGCGAAGGCAGCCGCATGGTCATCACCGGCGACCGCACGCAGATCGACCTGCCGCGCGGGGTGAATTCCGGGCTGTCCGATGCCGAACGCATCCTGAAAGGGGTGCAGGGTGTCAGCTTCAATTATTTCACGGCCAAGGATGTCGTGCGTCATCCGCTTGTCGCCCGCATCATCGAGGCTTATGACCGCGACGATGGAACCGCTGGTTGAAATCCTGATAGAAGACGCGCGCTGGGAAAAGGCGAGGCTGGCCGGACTGGCCGAAACGGCTGCGCGGGCCGCCCTTGCCGGTGTCGGGCTTGACCCAATGCGTTTTGAAATAAGCCTGCTGGGGTGCGATGATGATCGCATTGCCGTGCTGAACGCCGATTTCAGGGGCAAGCCGACACCAACCAACGTTCTGTCCTGGCCTGGCGAAGAACTTGCGGCTGCACGCGCGGGTGACCTGCCGCACAGGCCAAGACCGGGCAAGCCGGGAATGCCCGAAGGGCTTGGCGATATCGCCATCGCATTTGAAACCTGCCAGCGTGAGGCCGTTGAACAGAACAAGCCGCTTGCCGATCATGTGACGCATCTGGTCATCCATGCGACATTGCATCTGCTCGGATACGACCATGAGCGCGAAGCTGACGCCCTGTTGATGGAACGGACCGAAACGAAAATCCTTGCGGGAATGGGCATCGCGGACCCATATGCAATGCAGGACACCCCTGCCCCGCAACATCCTGAACCTTTGGCCGGGCAGGCCAACTGAACAACCGATTGGAAAGGACCGATGGGAGAGAGCAACGATAGGGTCGACGCCTCGGGAGAGGCGGGAAGCTCTGATGAAAACGGCCCGCGAAGTATCTTTGGCAGGCTTCTGAACGCCCTTAGCCCCTCTGCCGGGGACGGCGCGGGTGCCGAAGAGCAACCTGCGAAACCAGGACCAGGCATTCCGGGGGCGCTGACCGGCATGGCGAACCTGCGCCGGATGCGCGTCGATGATGTGGCAATTCCCAAGGTCGAAATCTCGGCCGTACCGGTGACAATCAGCAAGGATGAACTGGTCGAGGTGTTCCGGCAAAGCGGCTTTTCCCGCCTGCCCGTGTTCAAGGGAACGCTGGACAGCCCGCTGGGCCTGGTTCACCTGAAAGATCTTGCGCTTCAATACGGGTTCGGCACCGGCAACGGTCGGTTTTCGCTGCGCCGGATGCTGCGGCCCCTGCTTTACGTTCCGCCGTCCATGGGCATTGGCGTGCTGCTGCAGAAGATGCAGACGGAACGCATCCATATGGCGCTGGTCATCGACGAGTACGGGGGTGTCGACGGGCTTGTCACCATCGAGGATCTGATCGAGCAGGTCATCGGGGAAATCGAGGACGAGCACGACGAGGAAGAAGGCGGCACCTTCAAGAAGGAAAAACCGGGCACATGGGTAGCGCTGGCCCGCACCGATCTTGCCGAGTTCGAGCAGGCGACGGGATTCAGCCTGTCGGATCCCGACCGGGAAGATGAAATCGATACGCTCGGCGGTCTGGTCTTTGTGCTGGCCGGTCGCGTGCCTGCGCGCGGACAGGTGATCCCCCACCCTTCGGGTGCGGAGTTCGAGGTGATCGATGCCGATCCCCGCCGCGTCAAGCGCTTGCGCGTACGCCTGCCGGTTGCGCCCGATGCCACGTCCGAAGACGATGCAGACGGTGATGCGCGCGCGGCGGACTATACAGGAAAGTAAGCGGACCGTGGGCAGCCTGTCAGCGCCGATCGCCGCTGCAATCCTTGCGGCGCCCCGGCGTGCGGCAGTCGCGGCGGTGCTTTGCGGGTTGGTGATGGCCACCGGTCAGGCCCCACTTGGCCTGTGGGGGTTGGCGCTTCTGGCGCTTGTGGCAGGGCTTTCGCTGATCGTCGCCGCGCCGACGCATAAACGTGCGGCCCTTCTGGGGTGGCTGCTGGGCTGCGGATATTTTTCCGGCGCGCTGTTCTGGATTGTAGAACCATTTCTGGTCGATGCCCCGCGCCACGGCTGGATGGCACCCTTTGCCCTTTCACTGCTGGCGGCGGGTATGGGCTTGTTCTGGGGTGCAGGCGCGTGGCTTGGGGCAAGGCTGGCCCCTGTCGGGCAGACCCGTGTGCTGGCGATGGCGCTGGCGCTGGCCGGGGCAGAAGCTTTGCGCAGTTACGTGCTGACCGGATTTCCCTGGGCATTGATCGGGCATGTGTTCATCGGCAGCCCTGTGATGCAGGTGGCGGCGTTCATCGGCCCACTGGGTCTGACCCTTGCCGCACTGGGTGCAGCGGCATTGCCGGTCGCGTTCCGCTGGCGCGGTGTTGTGGCAGGGACGATCCTGCTGGCAGTGCTGTGGGGGTTTGGCCAGTGGCGGCTGTCGCTACCCGATCCGGTGCCCGAACATTCCGTCGTGATCCGGCTGGTGCAACCCAATGCCACGCAGGCGCTGAAATGGCAGCCCGAATATCAGCGGGAGTTTTTCCGGCGTCTGCTGGATCGCTCGGGTGCCGATCCCCGCCCCGATCTGGTGATCTGGCCCGAAACCGCTGTGCCCTATCTGCTGGAGGATTCGGGCAACCTGACCTCCGTCATCGCCGATGCCGCGCGGGGGGTGCCGGTGGCATTGGGCATCCAGCGGTCGGAAGGGTCGCGCTATTACAATGCGCTGGCCGTTCTGGACGGACAGGGCAGCGTAACCCATGTGTATGACAAGGTGCATCTGGCGCCGTTTGGCGAATACACGCCGTTTGGCGATCTTCTGGCCGATGTCGGCATCCGGTCCTTTGCCGCCCGCTTCGGCGGGGGGTATACGGCAGGCACCGGTTTTACCACGCTCGACCTGGGGCCGCTTGGCAATGTCATGCCGCTGATCTGTTACGAGGCGGTGTTTCCGCAGGATCTGCGCGCTGCACCCGAACGGCCCGACTGGATCATGCACATCACAAACGACGGCTGGTTCGGTGCGCTGACCGGACCCTATCAGCATCTTGCTCAGGCGCGGCTGCGGGCAGTGGAATTCGGCCTGCCGGTGCTGCGGTCGGCCAATACCGGCATTTCGGCGGTGATCGACGCGCGGGGCCGGGTCCTGGACAGCCTGCCCCTGAACACCGAGGGGCATCTGGATGCCGCCCTGCCCGGCGCACTGCCCCCTACCCTTTATTCGCGCACGGGTGACTGGCCCGCCGTGCTGTTCATTATTGTTGCCATGCTGGCATTCTGGTTTCGCAAGCGGCGTCTTTCCGATTGACGCGCAACCAAGGCGGGTCTAACCCCGCATCACCGCCTGTCACAACGGCTTCCTGGCGTGGCAGGTTCAACGCAATGGAGCATTTCCCATGTCCCGCCAGAACTACATTTTCACCTCGGAATCCGTATCCGAGGGCCATCCGGATAAAGTCTGCGACCGCATTTCCGATGCCGTGCTCGACGCTTTCCTGACGGAAGAGCCGAACGCCCGCGTCGCCTGCGAAACCTTTGCCACCACCAATCAGGTCGTTGTGGGGGGGGAAGTCGGGCTTTCCGACAAGGCGCGGCTGGCGGAATACATGGGCCGCATCGACGGTATCGTGCGCGATTGCGTCAAGGACATCGGCTATGAGCAGGACGCCTTTCACTGGGCGACACTGAAGGTTTCGAACCTGCTGCATCCGCAATCGGCCCATATCTCGCAGGGCGTCGACAAGGACGGGGCGGGCGATCAGGGCATCATGTTCGGCTATGCCACCGATGAAACACCGGAACTGATGCCCGCGCCGATCCAGTATTCGCATGCCATCCTGCGCCGTCTGGCAGAGGCGCGGAAATCCGGCGCGGAACCCACGCTTGGCCCGGATGCGAAATCGCAGCTATCCCTGCGCTACGAGGGCGGCAAGCCGGTGGAGGTGACATCGCTGGTGCTGTCCACCCAGCATGCCCACGAAAGCCAGACCAGCGACGATATCCGCGCGATTGTCGAACCCTATATACTGCAGGTGCTGCCGCAGGGCTGGCTGACGGAAAACACCGAATGGTGGGTGAACCCCACCGGTACTTTCGTCATCGGCGGCCCGGACGGCGACGCGGGGCTGACCGGCCGCAAGATCATCGTCGACACCTATGGCGGCGCGGCCCCACATGGCGGCGGCGCATTCAGCGGCAAGGATCCGACCAAGGTCGACCGTTCTGCCGCCTATGCCGCGCGCTACCTGGCCAAGAATGTGGTGGCCGCCGGTCTGGCGCGGCGCTGCGTGATCCAGGTCAGCTATGCCATTGGGGTGGCAAAGCCCCTGTCGATCTACTGCGACACCTATGGCACCGGCACCGTCCCGGAAGCGGCGATCGAAAAGGCCGTGGCACAGGTGATGGACCTGACGCCCCGCGGCATCCGCACGCAACTGGGCCTGAACCGCCCGATCTATGCCCGCACGTCCGCCTATGGCCATTTCGGCCGTGCGCCGGAAGCGGACGGCGGTTTCAGCTGGGAACGCACCGATCTGGTCGAGGCGCTGAAAAAGGCGGTGTGATTTGGTCGGGGTTGCAGCCCCCTCTGGCTATATTGGAAGGGCGGCGCTAATCGGTGCCGCCCTTGCCGCACTTTCGGTTGCGGGACTTGAGCTGCTTTCCCTGCCCCATGCCCATGATGCCACCGCCCATCTGTTGACGATGATTGCGACGCTTTATGTCGGTTTCGCTCTCGCAAGCGGGAAGACAAGTGCAATTGTCACCCAGTCTATTGGCGCGGCAGGGTTTATTGCGCTGGCTCTTTCCGGCCAGTGGATCAGCCCCTGGTTTCTGCTGACGGGCCTTGTGCTGCATGGATTTTGGGACGTGGTGTTTCACCATCGCGCAACTGCCGGCGCAAAACCCGTCTGGTATGCGCCGTTTTGCGCAAGCTATGACTGGATTCTAGCCGCATGGGTGGCGCTGAGGCTGCTCTGATTTTGCCCAACCGCCCCTCCCTGCTTTTGATAGCACCGGTTGCGGTGTTTTCTGGCAGCAAAGTGACTATGGGACATGACGATGAATAATTCTGCCGAGCGTCGCAACTTCTATGGCCGCATCCACGGCAAGACCCTGCGCGCCAGCCAAAAGGGCTATCTGGCCGATGACCTTGGTCGCCTGACGCTCGCGGGTGTGGCAAAGGCCGACAACCCTGATCGCCTGCAGCTGGATGTGGCCGCGCTGTCGGGTGGCCGCCCGCTGTGGCTGGAAGTGGGGTTTGGCGGCGGCGAGCATCTGGTGCATATGGCCGCGACCTATCCCGACATCGCCCTGATCGGGGCAGAGCCGTTCGTGAACGGCATCGCCATGCTGCTTGGGAAAATCCGCGCGGCGGGGGTGGAAAACCTGATGATCCATCCCGGCGACGTGCGCGACCTGTTCGAGGTGCTGCCCGATGCCTGCCTTTCGAAGGTGTTCCTGAACTACCCCGACCCCTGGCCCAAGCGCCGCCACCACCGTCGCCGCTTTGTGACACAGGATCACCTGCTGCCGCTGTTTCGTCTTATGGCACCGGGTGGGGAATTTCGTGTAGTCACCGATATCCCCGATTACATGCGCCAGACACTGCAAGAGGTGCCAAAGGCGGGTTTTCTGCTGACGTGTCACGGCCCGCAGCCGTGGGCGGACTGGCTTTCCACCCGCTACGAACAGAAGGCGCTTAGGGAGGGCCGCACCCCGGACTACGCCACGTTTCGCAGGGTGTAGGGGACATCGCCCGTTTGTGTGTTGTTCAGGACGACCCCGAGCGCCAGAGCGCCGTAGACCTCACCAAATGACGCCAGCGCAGTGTAATAGGCGATGCGATCCCCTGCATCGACATGGGCGCGAAGGATGTCTTTCTGCTCGGTGGTCAGGATTGCCATGATGTCTCGCGCTTACTGGAGGGTGTGGCTGGTGGCGCAGGTCAGGAATGCCGTGACATCCGCCTGGATCGAGGCCCAGCGATCAATGAATATGCGCGGGTAAGTAACACTCGCATCAAGCCCGGCTGCTCGGAACATGTGCTCGCACAGTGGGTTTTTGCTTACAGGATCTAGCGGGGAGTTGCATTCGAGAACCACTTCAACCTCTCCGCCTGCGGAGAGGCTGACATAAAGGTCTTTTTGCGGGTAATCCGATTTGGACGAATATTTGCTTTCGATCCATAGCAAACCCGCCGGTCCGGGCTCCCCGGGTGGAAGTACGGGCGGATCAGGAATGCTCCGCCCGATCGTATCCGTCGCCTGCAGGGCAATCTCGGGCAGCGGGATTGTGTCGCGGACGATGAAGTTCATATAGTTCACACGGCCATCCCGAAGCCTGACGGCCGTCTCCGGCCGGCTGACCGGGGTAAAATCATCCATGTCAACCCTGAACAGCTGTGCCGTATCCTCGTAGCCACCCTTGGCGTCCCAGTAGTCTTCGTAATACTGTGACGGCACGGTCAGCTCGATCCTGCGACCTTCCAGCGGCATGATGATGGTGTTCGTCACATAGTCTGCATCGGGGGTAAAGGCGGCACAGGCGGCGGATGGTTCCGTGTCGGCTGCTGCGGGCCATGCCACGGTGAGCGCGGCCAGACAAAGGGCTGCGGCTATACGACTATTTGCACGGTATTTTACAAACATGTTCTGATCCTTGGAATGAGGGCAGTAGTTCCGGACACCAGCGAGAGGGCGAAAATCGGGTGCTAGCTTGCCATTTCTTCCGACTGAGACGTCGAAAAACATCGACCACACGGACCCCAATGCAGCGTATAAATTCTACTTCCCTGTCTGGAACATTTACCAGTCCTCACCTGACCCACAAGCATGGACCACCCCCGCCGCTTGCGCTATCAGGCGGGCGCAACTACAGGAGTCTCCCCCATGTCCGGCCACGGTGAAGCCATTCCGATGACCGCCCGCAAATCCGGGCCGCTGCGTGGCGTGGCCGAGGTGCCGGGCGACAAGTCGATCAGCCACCGCGCGCTGATCCTTGGGGCGCTGTCGGTGGGCGAGACAAAGATCACCGGCCTGCTGGAAGGGCAGGATGTGCTGGATACCGGCAGGGCGATGCAGGCCTTCGGGGCGGAAGTGATCCAGCACGGGCCGGGCGCATGGTCGGTGCATGGCGTCGGCGTCGGCGGCTTTTCCGAACCGGCGCAGGTGATCGACTGCGGCAATTCCGGCACCGGCGTCCGCCTTATCATGGGCTGCATGGCGACATCGCCGATCACCGCGACCTTCACCGGCGATGCATCCCTTCGCAAGCGCCCGATGGGGCGGGTGACAGACCCGCTGGCGCTGTTCGGCGCGCGGGCTTACGGGCGGCAGGGCGGGCGGCTGCCGATGACGGTCGTCGGCGCGGCGGAACCGATGCCGGTGCGCTACACCGTGCCGATGCCCTCGGCGCAGGTAAAATCCGCCGTGCTGCTGGCCGGGCTGAACGCGCCGGGCGAGACGGTGGTGATCGAAAAGGAACCGACGCGCGACCATTCCGAACGAATGCTGGCGGGCTTCGGCGCAAGGATCGTGACCGAGGTGGCGAAAGAAGGCCGCATCATCACCCTGACCGGCCGTCCGGACCTGCGCGCACAGACGGTGGCCGTGCCGCGCGATCCGTCCTCTGCCGCGTTTCCGGTCTGCGCGGCGCTGATCGTGGACGGATCCGATATTATGGTGCCCGGCGTCAGCCAGAACCTGACCCGGAATGGTCTTTATACGACATTGGTGGAAATGGGGGCCGACATCACCTTTGGCAATCCGCGCGAGGAAGGCGGGGAGCCCGTCGCCGACCTGCGCGTGCGGTTTTCAGACCTGAAAGGCATCGCGGTGCCCCCCGACCGCGCCGCATCAATGATCGACGAATATCCGGTGCTGTCGGTCGTCGCCGCCTGCGCCACGGGCACGACCGTCATGCGCGGTGTCAAGGAACTGCGCGTCAAGGAAAGCGACCGCATCGACGCTATGGCCCGCGGGCTGGAAGCCTGCGGCGTGAAAGTCGAGGAGGACGAGGATACGCTGATCGTCCACGGGATGGGTCCGGGCGGCGTGCCGGGCGGGGCGACCTGCGCCACCCACATCGACCACCGCATCGCCATGTCGTTCCTGGTGCTGGGGCTGGCCGCGAAAAAGCCGGTCAGCGTCGATGATGGCTCGCCCATCGCGACCAGCTTCCCGGTGTTCGAGCGGCTGATGTCGGAACTTGGTGCGCAGATCGTCCGCGATTAGGACCGAAGCCCGTGGCGCTTCTGCTCCCCCCTGATGGGGTTGGGGTATCGCGCATCATTCTGCGGCAATGGGCCCGTTTCCTCCCCCCTCCGCGCACGATCGGCGCTGACCAGCGTGACCTGACGCCCGGCTCGATCAGGGGGTCACCAAGGCACAGCAGCCCAAAGGGCGGCAGATTTTCCTTTGGAATTCGGCTGCCGATCGCATCGTGCGGTGGGTGCAGCAGGGTGATACGCAACGTTGTTTCCTGATGACGGCACAGAATTGGCAGGCTAGGAACCTATTGGGGCAAGAATAGGGATCGTCAAAGTTGGTTTTCACTGTCGCCATCGATGGTCCTGCGGCGGCGGGCAAAGGCTCCATAGCCCGTGCCGTGGCAGCTCATTTCGGTTTTGCGCATCTGGATACCGGGTTGCTTTACCGCGCCGTTGGCGCAATGGGCGGCGATCCTGCCGCGGCGGCAAAGGCCCTGACCACGATCGACCTTTCCCGCCCCGACTTGCGCACGCTCGCCGCCGGTCAGGCCGCCAGCCGCGTCGCGGCAATCCCCGAGGTCCGGGCGGCGCTTGTCGATTTCCAGCGCAGTTTTGCCCGGCGCGAGGGCGGCGCGGTGCTGGATGGACGCGACATCGGCACCGTGATCTGCCCCGAAGCCGAAGTAAAACTTTACGTCACCGCCAGCGCGGAAGTACGCGCCCACCGCCGCTGGCTGGAGGTCGGCGGTGATGAGACGCAGGTCCTGGCCGAGGTGAGGGAGAGGGACACGCGCGACACGACCCGCAAGGACGCCCCGCTGCGCGCCGCTGCGGATGCGGTCGTCATCGACACCAGCAATCTGTCGACAGAAGAGGCGGTGGCCCATGCCATCAAGACCGTTGCGATCCACCTGCCTTGATGCCCTGATCCGGCGTCAATAATGCCGGTGAACCCAATCGCCTTTC
>JBOFCO010000096.1:0-20936 GCA_051646105.1 Paracoccaceae bacterium | reverse complement strand
AATCAAAGCCAGGTTCCCGCGCATACCGAACTTGGCTGGATCTTCAACTGTGTGGCGCGTCTGGGCTGGATGAACCGCATGACGCAGTTCAAGGACAAGGCCGGCAAGAACGCCGAAAAGGAAAGCCTTGGGCTTTACGCCTATCCCTCGCTGATGGCCGCCGACATCCTGCTTTACCACGCGACCCACGTCCCCGTGGGCGAGGATCAGAAGCAGCACGTGGAGTTGACCCGCGATATCGCGGCAAAATTCAACCATGACTACAAGGTTGATTTCTTTCCGCTGACAGAGCCGGTGATCGAAGGCCCGGCCATGCGGGTGATGAACCTGCGCGACGGGACCAAAAAGATGTCGAAATCGGGGGAGTCGGACATGGAGCGGATCAACATGACCGACGACGCCGACACCATCGCGAAAAAGTTCAAAAAGGCGCGCACCGACGCCGAGCCGATGCCTGAAACGCTGGACGCTCTGGCAGCCCGGCCAGAAGCGCGCAATCTGGTCGATATCTATGCCGCGCTTTCCGACCGTACCCCGGAATCGGTGGTGGCGGAATATGCGGGAACCGGCTGGGGAACGTTCAAGCCCGCGCTGGCCGATCTTGCCGTGGACAAGCTGGCACCGATTTCATCCGAAATGGCCCGCCTGATGGCGGATCCGGCAGAAATAGACCGGATTCTTGCCAAGGGAGCGGATCGCGCAGCGGCGCTTGCTGCACCGGTGATGGCGCGGACCAAGGAAATCGTCGGAATGGTTGCCTCGCGCGCCTGAGTTGGCCCGCCGTTGTCATATGGCGGATTCATTGGGCTGTCAGGATGCCACCATGATGTTCCGGTTTCCCCGCCGGAATCATCCGGCCCGGGTCGGCGGCATGCAGCGCCGGACGCCCCCCGATATCCGACCACGGCCGTAGCCCCCGGCATCGACCGGGGGCTTTCTTTTCCTGCTGTTTCATTCGGCGGCAGCCTCTTCCAGGCCAGCACCGGCACCCGCTTCTGCCCCGGCACGGGACATCAGCCGTATTACCGTAACGCTGCAGGGTGCTTCCGCCACCACCTGGCTGGAAACCGACCCAAGGTAGCGTCGGCGGGTGGAATGCCCCCGCGCACCCATCAGGATATGAACGACCGCATTGGTTGTCGCATAGTCGATCAGCACCTGGCCGGGATCGCTGCCTTCCAGGATGGTGAAGGTCAGCCGCTCCTCGGGCAGGTCCAGCCCCTCGGCCCAGGCGCGCAGCGCGATCAGGCGGCTGACATGCAGGTTGTTGCCTTCGTCATCGGTGGCCTGATCGATGCCGATCCGCGCGGATTTGATGACATTCACACAGGAAACGCGCGCATCCGGTTCCATCACCAGCATGCGTTGCACCGACAGCCGCAACCGCGTGGCCAGATGTTCCATTTCGGGCGACAGGTCGACGGCCACCATCAGGATCGGCGCGCGTTCCATCTGTGCCCGCAGGCTGGGGGGTGGCGCGAACCCCCTGACCTTTTTCATCTGCCGCCGCCGTTTCCAGACGCTCGCCCAACCGTCCTGCCCGGTCTTCCGGGCGCGGTCTGTCAGTTTCACCTGGGTCGGATGGGTCAGGTCGAACACCATCTGGGCAGCGGTCTGATAGCGTTTCGCCGGGTCCACCTCCAGCGCGCGCAGGATGATTTCCTGCAACCACGCCGGCACCTGCGGATTCAGGGCGCGCGGCGGCACCGGATCGCGCCACAGCCGCCTGCGCACCCCCCGCAGCTTTTCTGGTTGGCCAAAGGGCATTTTCCCCGTCGCAAGTTCATAGATCATCGCCCCCAGCGCGAACAGATCGCTGCGCGGATCGTCCCGGCTGCGCAGATACTGTTCGGGGGAGATATAGGGGAAGGTGCCCATCGGAATATGGAATTCCTCGGCCAGCAGGTCGGGCAGGTCATCATGCCGCGACAGGCCGAAATCGATGATGACCATTTCGCCGGTCGGCCGTTGCAGGAAATTGTCGGGCTTCAGATCCAGATGCACGACATGCTGCCGATGAAGGTGATGCACGGCCGTGGCCATACGCGCAGCAGTTTCAATCAAGTCCGACAGCGGCAGCGGTGCGGTGCGAAACAGCGCCAGCAAGGAACTTCCCGGAATACGCTCTGTGACGATATAGGGCAGGACGGAAAAATTCCCTTCGCCCATCACACGCGGCACATGCGGGCCGGACAGGCGCGGCATGATCATCTGTTCGACCTCGAACCCCACGATGGTCGGGCCGTCGTCACCGTCAAGGATCGTGGGCACCTTCATCACCATCGGCGTGCGATATTTGGGGTTTGTCACCTCCCATATCGTGGCGAAACCGCCCCGGTGCAGCATCTCGCCCAATGTGAATCCATCAATTTCCAGCCCTAGGCGGGGTTGCAGACGCATGGTCACTCTCCAGTCATGATGCGCCGCGCCAGGCTGTCGGGCAGTCCCGCAGCGCGGATGCGCGCGGCCGTGGCGGCGATGTCATAGGGCACGCGACGAAAGGTCAGTTCATTGCGGTCGCTGTCCAGAAGTGCCCAGGCCGCTTGCGGGATACCATCGCGCGGCTGGCCGACCGCGCCGACCACCGCCAGCCAGCGCCGTGACTTCAGCAATGGCACCGGGCTGCCCGGCACAATCCGCAAATCGCCAATCCGATTGCCGATGTCGCAGGAATACAGCGCTGGCTTGTGCACATGACCACAGAACATCAGCCGGTCCGTCACCGTGTGGAAACTGCCCATCGCCCGGTTTTCCGACGTGACATAGATCCAGTCGCCGGGATCGTTGGCACTGGCATGAACAAACAGCATGTCATCCATTCTGTGGGTCAGTGGCAGGCTGGAAAGAAAGGCCTTTCTGTCATCGGAAAGCTGCGCCGCTGTCCAGTCGATCGCGGATTTCGCCACCGGGTTCATCGCCGGGTCGGGCATGGTCACAGCGGCATCATGGTTGCCCTTCACGCAGATCGCGCCATCCTCCACCAACTGCATGACCCGGTCCACGCACCAATCGGGATCGGGGCCATAGCCGACCACATCACCCAGAACCGCGATACGATCCACGCCACGCTCTTTCACATCGGCAAGCACGGCCAGAAACGCCTCCTTGTTGGCGTGGATATCCGTCAGGATCGCCAGTCGCATTCCGTTCCTCCCTTACCCGTTCCTGTCAGACGGGCGGATCGGCCTCCTCCAGGACAGCCCGATCCGGGGACGGGCTTGCCAGCACCCGACCCTATCGTCCATGATCCAGATCATACCGGGCCCGGTCGGCCGGGAGGAGTCCGATGCGCAAGTTCCTTGTCATCCTTGACGACACGCGCGAATGCCTGAATGCCATGCGCTTTGCCGCGATGCGTGCCGCACATACAGGCGGTGGGGTGCAAATCCTTTCGGTAATTCCGCCCGAAGATTTCCAGCAATTCATCGGTGTGCGCGACCTGATGCTGGCCGAGGCCCGCGAAAGGATCGAGGTGCATTTCGAGGTTTTCGCGAAATGGATGCGCGACCGGCAGGGGATCGATCCCGAACTGGTGATCCGCGAGGGCGAGCCGCTGAAAGAGATATTGGCGCAGATCGCCGCCGATCCCGATATTGGCGTTCTGGTGCTGGGTGCGGGTACCGAAAAGGCGGGGCCAGGCCCGTTGGTCACACAACTTTCCCGCAACTCGGGCGCCCTGCCCTGTCCGGTCACCATCGTTCCCGGCGATCTGTCCAAGGAACGGCTGGAAGCGATCACCTGACAGACAGGACAATGAAACGATACGACGCGGCCGGCGCACGATTTAGAACCGTTCCAATCCTTGACTTCATGCTGAACCGGGCGCATATCCGACTGGAAGGCTCGGAGATTGCGCCATGTTCATCCAGACCGAATCCACACCAAACCCCGCCACGCTGAAATTCCTGCCCGGCCAGACCGTGCTTGAAACCGGCACCGCCGATTTTCCCGGCGCGGATGCCGCCGCCGTATCGCCGCTGGCGAAACGCATCTTTGCGGCGGGTGGCGTCTCGGGTGTTTTTCTTGGCAGCGATTTCGTCACCGTCACCAAGAACGATGCGACCGAGTGGGATCACATAAAACCCGCAATCCTTGGTGCGATCATGGAGCATTACCAGTCGGGTGCGCCGGTGATCGAAGGGGCCGGTGGTGCACCGGCGGGCGGTCATGCCAGCCACTCCGGCCCGGACGCCGACATCGTGAACCAGATCAAGGAACTTCTGGATACCCGCGTGCGGCCCGCCGTGGCGCAGGACGGGGGCGACATCACCTTTCACGGCTTTGACCGGGGCGTGGTCTATCTGCACATGCAGGGGGCCTGTGCCGGGTGTCCGTCTTCGACCATGACGCTGAAGATGGGGATCGAAAACCTGCTTCGGCATTACATTCCCGAAGTTCTGGAAGTGCGGCCTGTCGCGGCCTGATCCATGACCGCGCCGCTTGTTCTGGCATTCGACACATCGGCCGCGCATTGCGCGGCCGCTTTGCTGCGGGGCGATGCCGTTCTTGCCGAGCGGACCGAGACGATGGACAAGGGGCAGGCCGAACGGCTGGTGCCCCTGCTTGAAACGGTTCTGTCCGACGCAGGTCTGGGCTGGCGCGATCTGTCGGCGCTTGCGGTTGGCACCGGGCCCGGCAATTTTACCGGCGTCCGCATCGCGATAGCCACGGCACGCGGGCTGGCGCTGGCGCTGAACATTCCCGCCATCGGCGTCACCCGGTTCGACGCGCTGCTTTGCGATCTGCCCGAGCCTGTCTGGGTGATCGAGGATGCCAGACGCGGCGAAGTCTATCTGCAAGCCCCTGCCAGGTCTGCGCGGCTTGCCCCCCTTTCCGAGGCGCTGGCCATACCACAGGGCGCCGCCATCATCGGCAGCGCCACACATATGATCCCCGGCGCGCTGCCAGTATCGCCCCGCCATCCGCTGGCCGTGGCCATCGCGCACGTAGGACTGACGCGGCTTGGCACGGCCCAGCCCCGGCCCGCGCCATTTTACCTGCGCGGAGCCGATGCCGCGCCGCCCGCCGATCCACCGCCCGTCATCCTGCCATGACACCGGACGCGCTGGCCGCACTGCACCAATCCTGCTTCACCACACCCCGCCCGTGGTCAGAAACCGAGTTCGCGGCGTTGCTGGCCGATCCTCTGGTGTTCATGGTAGCAACCGACGCGCCATTTTCCGGCTTCGCCCTTGGCCGCGCCGTGGCGGGGGAGGCCGAGTTGCTGACACTGGCCGTTCTGGCCGCGCAGCGACGGCAGGGGCTGGGCCACAGCCTGTTGGCAGCATTCGAGGCCCGCGCAGCCGAAGCAGGCGCGAGCGATGCCTTTCTTGAGGTCGCTTCGGACAATGGCGCAGCGCTCGCGCTGTACCAGAGTGCGGGCTGGCAAACGCGCGGGCTGCGTCGGGGGTATTATCGCCATCCGGACGGGGCATCTGTTGATGCGGTGGTGATGGGCAAGCCCCTGCGCGGGGGTTGAAATCGCCCAAGTTTGTGGCTGCCGCAGCGGAATGCCCGGCGCAACCCAGAAATTCCTGTTGACCGCCCCTTGACGCTGCTGCCTAAATCGAAGGTGATCCGCAAGAGATCTGCGAAAGGCGGCCCCGCGTCGGCACAGGCCAGCGCCCCCGCCAACAACCGGGAGACCCTTCATGACCCTGATGAAAACATTCCTTGGCGCCGCCGCGACGCTGGCGCTGACTGCTGCCGTGGCAAATGCCGATCCGGCGATCATCTATGATCTGGGCGGCAAGTTCGACAAATCCTTCAATGAAGCCGCCTTCAACGGTGCGGAAAAGTGGAAGGCCGAAACCGGCGGCGCCTACAAGGAACTGGAGATGCAGTCGGAAGCCCAGCGGGAACAGGCGCTGCGCCGTCTGGCCGACTCGGGCGCCAACCCGATCGTGATGACCGGCTTTGCCTTTGGCGACGTGCTGAACACCGTGGCCCCGGATTATCCGGACACCAAATTCGCAATCATCGACATGGTGGTGGACCAGCCCAACGTGAAATCGGTGGTCTTCACCGAAGAGCAGGGCAGCTATCTGGTCGGCATGATGGCCGCGCAGGCATCGAAAACCGGCACAGTCGGCTTCATCGGCGGGATGGATATTCCGCTGATCCGCAAGTTTGCCTGCGGCTATGTGCAGGGCGTCAAGGCGGTGAATCCTGATGCGACCGTGATCCAGAACATGACGGGCACCACCCCGGCGGCCTGGAACGACCCGGTGAAGGGTGCGGAACTGGCCAAGGCGCAAAAGGCGCAGGGCGCCGATGTGATCTATGCGGCCGCGGGCGGCACCGGCATCGGTGTGCTTCAGGCCGCAGCAGACGAAGGCATCCTGTCCATCGGTGTCGACAGCAACCAGAACCACCTGCATCCGGGCAAGGTTCTGACATCGATGCTCAAGCGCGTGGACAACGCGGTTTATGCCGCCTTCAAGGAGGGAGAGGCGCTGGCCCCCGGCATCAACGTGATGGACCTGAAATCCGAAGGCGTTGGCTATGCGATGGACGACAACAACGCCGCCCTTGTCACGCCGGAAATGAAGGCCGCCGTCGATGATGCCGCCGCCAAGATCGCGTCGGGCGAAATCGCGGTGCATGACTTCATGGCCGACAACGCCTGCCCCGTGAACTAAGGCCCATTGAATGGGCGGGGGCAATGAACCGGGGCGGCAGGACACTGCCGCCCCTTCCGGCAAGGTTCCGGCGATCGAACTTCGCGGCATCTCCAAGGCCTTTGGCCCGGTGCAGGCGAACAAGAATATTTCCATCCGCGTCATGCCGGGCACGATCCACGGCATTATCGGCGAAAACGGCGCCGGGAAGTCCACGCTGATGTCGATCCTGTACGGTTTTTACAAGGCCGACAGCGGTGAAATCCTGATCAATGGCAAGCCGACAGCGATCCCGGACAGCCAGGCGGCGATCCGCGCGGGCATCGGCATGGTGTTCCAGCATTTCAAGCTGGTGCAGAATTTCTCGGTTCTGGAAAATGTCGTACTTGGGGCCGAAAGCGGCGCGATGCTGCGCCCGTCGCTGGCCAAGGCGCGCGATCTGCTGGGCAAGCTGGCCCGCGACTACGAACTGGATGTCGACCCGGACGAGTTGATCGAAGAGCTTTCGGTAGGCCACCAGCAACGTGTGGAAATCCTGAAAGCGCTGTATCGGCAGGCGGATATCCTGATCCTGGACGAACCCACCGGCGTTCTGACCCCGGACGAGGCGGACCATCTGTTCCGGATCCTGAACGGGCTGAAGGAACAGGGCAAGACGATCATCCTGATCACCCACAAGCTGCGCGAGATCATGGAAATCACCGATACCGTCAGCGTGATGCGGCGCGGGGAAATGACGGCGACTGTGCAGACCGCCAACACCAGCCCCGAGGAACTGGCAGAGCTGATGGTCGGCCGCAAGGTGTTGCTGCATGTTCCCAAGGAACCCGCCCGCCCCGGCAAGACCGTGCTGGAGGTGAAGGGCCTGCGCGTCATCGACGAAGACGGGGTAGAGCGGCTGAAGGGCATCGACCTGCACATCCGTGCCGGCGAAATCCTGGGCATTGCCGGTGTTGCAGGCAACGGGCAATCGGAGCTGCTGGAGGTGCTGGGCGGCATCGCCCATGGCACCGGCAGCGTGAAGCTGAACGGGGTGGAGCTTGACCTGACAGGCAAGCATTCCGATGGCCAGTCGCGGCGTGCGGCGGGCATCGCCCATGTGCCAGAGGATCGCCAGCACCTTGGCCTGATCATGGATTTCGAGGCCTGGGAAAACGTTGCCTTCGGCTATCACCACGCGCCCGAATACCAGCGCGGGCCACTGATGATGGACAACAACGCCCTGCTTGAAGATACCAAGGGCAAGATGCTGCGCTTTGACGTGCGACCACCGATTTCCACGCTGGCGGCAAAATCGTTTTCCGGCGGCAACCAGCAAAAGATCGTGCTGGCGCGCGAAATCGAACGCAATCCAGATCTGCTGTTGATCGGTCAGCCGACGCGCGGTGTAGATATCGGGGCCATCGAATTCATCCACAAGCGGATTGTGGAACTGCGCGACGCAGGCAAGGCGGTGCTGCTGGTTTCGGTCGAGCTGGATGAGATCATGTCCCTATCGGACCGTATCGCGGTCATGTTCGATGGCCGTATCATGGGCGAACGCCTGCCCGCAGAAACAGACGAGCGTGCGCTTGGCCTGCTTATGGCAGGCGTGACGGAAGGGGCCGCCTGATGGACAGACTTCCGAAATGGGCCGATGTGGTGCTGGTGCCGCTGATTTCCTTGGTCATCGCCTTTGTCATCTCTGGCCTTGTGATCCTTGCCATCGGCGAAAACCCCTGGGAAGCGCTGAAGATCATGGTGACCGGCGCCCTGGGGTCGGCCTATGGCTGGGGCTATACGCTGTATTACGCCACCAACTTCATGTTCACCGGCCTTGCCGTCGCCGTAGCCTTTCGCGCCAGCCTGTTCAACATCGGCGGCGAAGGGCAGGCGATGCTGGGCGGGCTGGGGGTTGCACTGGTCTGTCTGGCGCTGCCGTGGCCGCACTGGTCTCTGGCGCTGCTGGCGGCGAGTATCGGTGCGGCGCTGTTCGGGGCAGCATGGGCCGCTGTCCCCGCCTGGCTTCAGGCGCGGCGCGGCAGCCACATCGTCATCACCACGATCATGTTCAATTTCATCGCGGCATCGCTGCTGAACTACATGCTGGTCAACGTGATGCGTCCGCAGGGCAGCATGGACCCGTCATCGGCCCGCTTTCCCGAAGGGGCAAAGTTGCCGAACCTTAGCCAGATTCCGGGGCTTTCCGGCATCTTCGACAAGAACACGCCCGCCAACGTGACGCTGTTCATCGCACTTGCAGCCTGCGTGCTGGTCTGGTTCCTGCTGTTCCGCACCAGGCTCGGCTACCAGATCCGCGCCTTTGGAAAGTCGGAACCCGCCGCCGTCTATGCCGGTATCAGCCCGTTCCGCATCACCATGTATGTCATGCTGATCTCTGGCGCGCTTTCGGGCCTGATGGCCATCAACAACGTGATGGGAGAGGCGGAACGGCTGGTGCTGAACTCGGTCGAGGGGGCAGGGTTCATCGGCATCGCCGTGGCGCTGATGGGCCGCAATCATCCCGTCGGGGTTTTCCTTGCCTCTATCCTGTTCGGATTTCTGTATCAGGGTGGGGCGGAACTGGGCCTGTGGACGACGATCCCCATCGAATTGCGCACCGTGTTGCAGGCGCTGGTGATCCTGTTCACCGGGGCGCTTGACCAGATGGTCAGGATGATGGTCGGCTGGTTCTTCAGGGCGAGGGCGGCATGATGGATTTGGCAACCCTGATCCAGATACTCGATTCCACCATCCGCCTGGGAACGCCGCTGTTGCTGGCCTGTCTGGCGGGGCTGTTTTCGGAGCGCGCCGGGATTTTCGACATCGGGCTTGAAGGCAAGATGCTGGCCGCCGCTTTTCTGTCAGGCGCGGTGGCCGCGGTTACCGGCAGCGTGTGGCTGGGTCTGCTGGCGGGCATCGCCGCGTCGCTGTCGCTTTCCGTCATTCACGGCCTTGCCTCGATCACCTTCCGGGGCAACCAGTTGATTTCCGGCGTGGCAATAAACTTCCTTGCCTCTGGGCTAACGGTGCTGATCGGGCAGAAATGGTTCGGCCTTGGCGGCCGCACCCCGCCGGTGGAAGGCGCAGGCCGGTTCAACCCGATCACCCTGCCCTTTGCCGACGAACTGGGTGCCGTGCCGATCATCGGCCCTATCTACCGCGAGCTGATCTCGGGTCATTCGATCCTTGTCTATGTGGCGCTGCTGCTGGTGCCGCTGTCTTGGTGGGTGCTTTTCCGCACCCGCTTTGGGCTGCGGCTGCGGGCCGTAGGTGAAAATCCGGCCGCCGTGGACACTGCCGGGATTTCGGTGGTGCGCTACCGCTATGCCGCCGTGGCGATCTGCGGGGTCCTGTGCGGTTTGGCGGGGGCTTATCTGGCAACCGGGCTGTCGGCTGGCTTTGGCAAGGAAATGACAGCAGGCCGGGGCTACATTGCCCTGGCAGCGCTGATATTTGCGAAATGGCGGCCTTGGTATGCGTTGGGTGCGACGATGCTGTTCGGCTTTCTGGATGCGCTGGGCAACCGCTACCAGAGCCTTGATCTGGGTGGGTTCGTCGTACCGATCCAGCTCATGCAGGCGCTGCCCTATATCCTGACGGTCATCATCCTTGCAGGTTTCGTGGGCAAGGCGATCCCGCCCCGCGCGGGTGGCGAGCCCTATGTGAAAGAGCGTTAGGTCGGCAATGTCCGGCAACCGTCGCATGCGCGTTTGACAGTGGCGCCGCGCTGCCGCATGTCTGGGCGATCACCCGCGCGACAGGCCGCCTGATGCAGCTTTACCTGCCCATCGCCGAGCTTTCGGTCAATATGCCGCTTGTGCTGATGCTTGGCGCGATCGTGGGCATGCTGTCAGGGATGTTCGGCGTTGGTGGCGGTTTTCTGATCACGCCGCTGCTGTTTTTCATCGGCATTCCGCCGGGCATCGCCGTGGCCACGGGGGCCAATCAGGTTGTCGCGTCCTCCGTCTCTGGCGTGCTTGCCCATATCAAGCGGCGCAATGTTGATTTCCGCATGGGATTGGTGCTGCTGGCGGGCGGGCTTCTGGGCTCGACGATCGGGATCTGGGTCTTTGCCCGGCTGACGATCCTGGGCCAGATCGACACTTTCGTGCAACTGACCTATGTGCTGTTCCTTGGCCTGATCGGCGCGCTGATGCTTCAGGAAAGCCTGCGCAGCCTGATCCGCAGCCATCTGAACCCCGGCAAGGTGCAGCGCCGCCAGCATCTTTGGGTGCACCGCTGGCCGCTGAAGATGAAGTTCCGCACCTCGGGGCTTTATATCAGCATGATTCCCCCGATGATGATCGGCGCAGGCGTCGGGCTGCTTTCGGCGCTGATGGGGGTGGGCGGCGGCTTTATCCTTGTGCCCGCAATGATCTATCTGCTTGGCATGCCAACAAAGGTAGTGATTGGCACATCGTTGTTCCAGATTGTCTTTGTGACCGGTTTCACCACCTTCATGTACGCCTGGACCAGCCGCTCGGTCGATATCCTGCTGGCCGTGCTGCTGATCGTGGGGGGTGTGATCGGGGCTCAGGTGGGCACAAGGATCGGGGCGCGGATGCGGGCGGAACAGCTGCGCATCCTGCTGGCGCTGCTGGTGCTGGCGGTGGCGGCCAAGATCGCGCTGGACCTGCTGCTGCGCCCGGATGAACTTTACTCTGTCACCGGCGTGGTGTTGCCATGATCCGGCGGGTGTTTGCCCTTTGCCTGTTGCTGGCCGTGCCCCTGCCCGCGCAGGAAAGCGTTGTCGCCGGGCTGAGCGATACCGAAGTTTCCATCGCGACCGATTTCACCGGGTCGGAAATCCTGATATTTGGCGCGGTGAAGCGCGAAACACCCATAGCGACCGACCCGCCGCTTCAGGTGATCATCACCGTCAAGGGGCCGCCCGGATCAGCCGTGGTGCGGCGCAAGAACCGCAATGTCGGTATCTGGCGAAACACCGAAAAGGCGCGGTTCGCACCCGCCCCCACATTTTATGCCGTGGCCACCTCGGCCTCGCTGCGCGATGTCCTGTCACAGACCGAAGACCTGCGCCATGGCATCAGTCTGAACCAGGTAATACGCAAGGTGGGCACGGCATCGGCAGTGCCCGACCCGGACAATTTCGTTGCGGCGCTGATGCGCCTGCGCAGCGACGATGGATTATATCAGTTGCAGGAAGGCGGCGTGAGCATCGAGGAGTCGACGCTGTTCCGCACCCGTATCGCCATGCCTGCGAACATTGCCGAAGGTGTGTATCAGACACGAATCCTGCTGACACGCGACGGCAAGGTGATCGACCTGCACGAAGTGCCGGTCACCGTGGGCAAGGTGGGCTTTGAACGCTGGCTGTTCAGGCTGGCGCAGGACCAACCCGCGCTTTACGGGCTGCTGGCACTGGCGCTTGCCGTTTTTGCAGGCTGGGCAGGATCAGCGCTGTTCAGGTTCCTGCGGTGGTAACCGCTATCCCCGCCCGATAAAGGGCATGTTTGTCGCCATCACCGTCAGGAACTGCGCATTCGCGCCGTCCGGCAACCCGGCCATGTAAAGCACGGTATCGGCCACGACCTGTGGGTCTATCATCGGTTCGGCGCGGATGCTGCCATCGGCCTGTGGTACGCCGCGTTCCATCCGCGCGGCCAGTTCGGTGCGGGCGTTGCCGATGTCGATCTGCCCGCAGGCGATGCCAAAGGGCCGCCCGTCCAGCGACAAGGTGCGGGTCAGCCCCGTCACGCCATGTTTCGTTGCGGTGTAACAGACAGAACCGGGACGCGGCGCATGGGCGGAAATAGAGCCGTTGTTGATGATCCGCCCGCCTTGCGGGTCCTGTGCCCGCATCTGGCGAAATGCGGCGCGGGCACAAAGGAACATGCCGGTCAGGTTGATCGCCACGACATCGGTCCAGTCGGCCAGCGAAACTTCGTCTATCGTGGCGGCGGGCCTGCCGATGCCGGCGTTGTTGAACAGCGCGTCGACACGACCAAAGCGGGCGACGACGGCCTGAAAGGCAGCATCGACCGCCGCTTCCTGTGTTACATCGCATGGCACCGGCAGCGCATTGGCATGATCCGCCGCCGCTGCATGAAGTTCTTCCGGCCTGCGGGCCAGCAATGCAACGTTCCACCCAGACCGCAGGAACGTGTGGGCCGTCACCTTGCCGATACCCGCGCTGGCGCCGGTGATAACAATGGTTTTGGTCATGTCAGAACGCCTTGAAGGTCATGGTGGTCAGGGTGCGGGCAATATCGGGAATGTCGAACAACCGTTCCGACAGGTAGTGTCCCACATCGGCGTCATCCGGGATATAGACCTTGGCGATCAGGTCGAACTCGCCCGAAGTCGAGTAAAGCTCTGACACCACTTCGCGGTCCCATATTGCATCGGCAACGGCATAGGTCCTGCCGGGGGTGCAACGGAACTGCACGAAAACGCAACGCATGGCGGCCTCCTGTTCTTTGGGATCACGTTACCGGGCCGCAGGGCATTGTCCAGAGTTGCCGGTCAGGGCGACCTTCATTCCACGCCAAGCTCCAGCGCGGCCGCCGGCGCAACCAGATCGGCAACACCCAGCGCCGTGCCGGGCCGCGCCAGCCGGTAGCGCGTGACCCAAAGCAACCGCTTTTCGGCGCGTGTGATCGCCACATAGGCCAGACGCTTCCACAGCGGGATGCCTGCCTCGCTCCGTCCTGATTGCGCGGCGGCATACAGGTCGGGCGCAAAGACCTGCACATCTTCCCACTGGCTGCCCTGCGCCTTGTGGATGGTCACCGCCGCGCCATGCAGGAAGGCAGCACCCATCCGGGCAGCGTAGGGGATAAACGGTTCTTCCTGATCGGGCAGCTCGATCTTGACGATGCTGGCGGCGGAAACCTGTGGCTGTTCGGCCCCGACCACATGCAAACGTGAAAAACCCGGCTTGCTGCCCGGGCCAAGGTAAATCACCTGCGCGCCCTTGATCAGCCCCCGCGCCTCCAGGTCGATGCGTTTCTTGCGATGCTTCAGCGGCAGTTCGATCCCGTCGCAGATCAGCGGCTCCCCCGGCAGCAGCGCGTCGTCAGGGGCACCAAACGCCCCGCGAAAGGCATGGATCAGACGGACACGGGTAGCATTGCGCCAGACCAGCACCGGGCTGCGCGCCATCAGCCCCGCATCGACGCGTTCGGCAATGACCACACGCGGGTCGCGGCGGGCGGCGTCCTGCACCATGCGTTCAAAAGCTTCGAACCCCAGCGCGGGGTCGCCAAGCGCATGGGCAAGATCAAGGATCGGATTGTCATCCGCCTGCCTGTGAATGCGCGACAGGTGCATCTTGCGGCTATCGGGCATCCGGTCAAAGACCATGCTGCCCGACTGCCCTACCGGGGCAAGCTGGGCCGGATCACCGAACAGGATCAGCGTCGGAAAGATTTCGCGCAGGTCATCGAACTGGCGCTCGTCCAGCATGGATGCTTCATCGACCAGACCAATATCCAGCGGCTCTTCACGCCGCTTCCAGCCCTGAATGAAATCAGACCCGCGCAAGCCCGCCGTAGCCAGTGCGCCGGGGATCGATTTCACCTGATCATAGAATGCCTTTGCCCGGTCAAGCACCTGATCCGTCAGCCCCTCGACGACGGGACGATCGCCGTTTCCCGCCAGCCATTCCGCGATCTTCTCATACTCCGGATCATAGACGGGGGTATAAAGGATGCGGTGGATCGTCGTCGCGGGAACACCGCGCATCCGCAGCACGGATGCTGCCTTGTTGGTCGGGGCAAGTATTGCCAGCGTTCTGCGATCCTTGCGGCGACGGCCTTCCCAGTCGCCGGAAATCGTTTCGACGCCGGCCGCGGCCAGTTCCTTGCAAAGCTCGGCAAGCAGCAATGTCTTGCCGGAACCAGCCTTGCCCGTAACGGCCAGAACCTGATTGCCCGCCGTCGCTTCGGGCCGCAGCCCGCCGTTTTCCAGATCGATGCCTGCCGCGCGGAACGCATCGGTCAGGCGATCATAGGCTTCAGCCTGATCGGCGGAAAGGGCAAGGGCGGCGCACATGGCGCGACCCTACCGGTGCCGCGCGACCTTCGCCAGTGCGGAAGTGCGCGGGTTGAACCTGTTGCTCAGATACGGTCGGCCATCAGGCGGTCATGCGGCAAGGGCGGAAGAACATTGGAAATTTCGGTCGCCGCAATCAGACGCACGTCATCCAGTTGTTCGGCCAGCACGGGAAGCCCGTTGCGTGTCGCAAAGGTTTTCAGATCAGTCAGAACGTCGATGATCCAGTCGTACTGCATGGGCATCCTCGTCACGCTGTTGCATCGGCGCGAATGACGCCGACAGAATCGGGATGCCATGGGTTTGCGGCAGGATTGTGCCGAAAGCCGCGTAAAAATGCAGCTTTCGGTTGCATTGTTTGTACTTATCTGCGCGACGCGTCCAGCGCATCCTCGAACGTGCGCAGCCCGGTTTTCGGGGCCTGCACCAGAACCGCCATGTTGCCCGGCTTGTGCTGGTTCTTGAACATCTTCATATGCGCCGCCGGGATTTCTTCCCATGGAAAACATTCCGACATGCACGGATCAAGCCTGCGTTCCAGCATCAGCTTGTTGGCCGCCGCCGCCTGTTTCAGGTTGGCGAAGTGGCTGCCCTGCACGCGCTTCTGGTGCATCCACAGGTAACGCACATCGAACGTCAGGTTAAATCCGGTGGTGCCTGCGCAGATCACCACCATACCGCCGCGCTTCACCACGAAGACGGAAACGGGGAAGGTCGCTTCGCCGGGGTGTTCGAACACCATGTCGACATTGTTGCCCTTGCCGGTGATCGCCCAGATCGCCGCGCCGAACTTGCGGGCTTCTTTGAACCATGCGGCATATTCGGGGGTGCCGACCTTGGGCATCTGTCCCCAGCAATTGAATTCCTTGCGGTTGATGACACCCTTTGCGCCCAGCCCCATCACGAAGTCGCGCTTGTCCTCTTCGGAAATCACGCCGATGGCATTGGCACCCGCCGCATTGATAAGCTGGATCGCATAGGAACCGAGACCACCCGAGGCGCCCCAGACCAGCACATTGTCGCCCGGCTTCAGGATATGCGGGCGGTGGCCGAACAGCATCCGGTAGGCGGTGGCCAGCGTCAGCGTGTAGCATGCAGCTTCTTCCCAGGTCAGGTGCTTTGGCCGATGCATCAGTTGCTGGGCCTGAACCCGGGTGAACTGCGCGAAAGACCCGTCCGGGGTTTCATAGCCCCAGATGCGCTGGCTGGGCGAAAACATCGGATCGCCGCCATTGCATTCCTCGTCGTCGCCATCGTCCTGGTTGCAGTGGATGACGACCTCATCCCCCACTTTCCAGCGCTTCACCTTGTCGCCGACTTTCCACACGATACCGGACGCATCTGAACCGGCGATATGATAGGGTGCGCCATGGCCGTCAAACGGGCTGATCGGAACGCCCAGACCGGCCCAGATGCCATTATAGTTGACGCCCGCCGCCATCACCATGACCAGCACTTCATGGCTGTCGATTTCCGGTGTTTCCACCACCTCGACCAGCATGGACTTGTCCGGCTCACCATGGCGTTCACGCCGGATCGCCCAAGCATACATCTGCTTCGGCACATAACCGAGCGGGGGCATTTCGCCCAGTTCGTACAGGTCTTTTTCCGGGGCGTCGTAGCTAGCAAAGGCCGGGTTGTTGTCGAGCGCCAAGGGTGCCTCCATGAGGTAGTCGTTGAATTAGTGCCGCAGCGCAGAATCACACTGCCTTTGGACGCAAATGTAGCAATCGCAGCGTAATATAGCAATGATACCTACGTCTCTTTTGTAATTTTATGTCGCGCTGATTGCCAGATTTCTGGCAACACATTGTATTTCTTGTCTTACCCACAGCAAGTGTCCATGCCGCATTGCGGCGAATTGACAGGGTCACTTTCTTTCCCCTATACCCAAGGGAACGAAATATTCTTGCCGTGTTGAGGTGGCTCATGAGCGTGGCACGCAAAGACCAACCCTGGCTGTTCCGCACCTATGCGGGGCACTCCACCGCAGCCAAGTCAAACGCGCTGTATCGCGCCAATCTGGCCAAGGGGCAGACCGGGCTTTCCGTCGCCTTTGATCTGCCCACCCAGACCGGCTATGACAGCGATCACACCCTGGCACGCGGCGAGGTCGGCAAGGTCGGCGTGCCGGTCTGTCATCTGGGCGACATGCGCGCGCTGTTCGCAGATATTCCACTGGAACAGATGAACACCTCGATGACGATCAATGCGACAGCGCCATGGCTGCTCGCGCTATACATCGCGGTGGCAGAGGAACAGGGGGCCGACGTTGCGGCGTTGCAGGGCACCGTGCAGAACGATCTGGTCAAGGAATACCTGTCACGCGGCACCTATATCTGCCCGCCGAAGCCCAGCCTGAAGATGATCGCGGATGTTGCCGAATACTGCTTCAGCCATGTGCCGAAGTGGAACCCGATGAACGTCTGTTCCTATCATTTGCAAGAGGCGGGGGCGACGCCAGAACAGGAACTGGCCTTTGCGCTGGCCACTGGTACCGCAGTTCTGGATGCTTTGCGGGAACGGGTGCCCGCAGCGGATTTCCCTGCGCAGGTCGGGCGGATTTCCTTCTTCGTCAACGCAGGCATCCGCTTCGTGACAGAGATGTGCAAGATGCGCGCCTTTGCCGAGCTGTGGGATGAAATCTGCCGCGACCGTTACGGCGTGACGGAAGAGAAATATCGCCGCTTCCGCTATGGCGTGCAGGTGAACAGCCTTGGGCTGACCGAACAGCAGCCGGAAAACAACGTCTATCGCATCCTGCTGGAAACGCTGGCGGTGACGCTGTCGAAAAACGCCCGCGCCCGTGCCGTGCAGCTTCCCGCGTGGAATGAGGCGCTGGGCCTGCCGCGACCATGGGATCAGCAATGGTCGCTGCGGCTGCAACAAATATTGGCCTATGAAACCGATCTGCTGGAATTCGGCGACCTGTTCGACGGCAACCCGGTTGTGGCGGCCAAGGTCGAGGACCTAAAGAACGGGGCCCGCGCGGAACTGGCGCTGCTTGACAGCATGGGTGGCGCGATTTCTGCCATCGACTACATGAAAGGCCGTCTTGTCGAGGCGAATGCCGAGCGTCTGGGCCGGATCGAGGCCGGGGAAACCGTCGTGGTCGGCGTGAACCGCTGGCAGCAGGGGGAGGTCTCGCCGCTCGTCGGCAGCGATGGCGGTATCATGGTGGTGGATCCGGCGACAGAAGCCGATCAGGTGACGCGGCTGGCGGAGTGGAGGTCTGACCGCGACGCAAGGGCGGTGGAAAAGGCGCTGGCCGACCTGAAGGCGGCGGCAAAGGCCGGTGTGAACATCATGCCCGCCTCCATTGCCGCCGCAAAGGCAGGCGTCACCACCGGCGAATGGGCGGGCGTGATGCGTGCCGTGCACGGCGAGTATCGCGGGCCGACCGGCGTGTCGCGCAGCCCGTCGAACCGGACAGAGGGGCTGGAACCAATCCGCGAGGCGGTGGATGCGGTTTCCACCCGTCTGGGTCGACGGCTGAGCTTTGTCATGGGCAAGCCGGGGCTGGATGGCCATTCGAACGGGGCCGAACAGATTGCCTTCCGCGCGCGCGACTGCGGGATGGAGATCACCTATGACGGCATCCGCCTGACACCGGAACAGATCGTGGCGCGCGCGGCAGAGACGCAGGCGCATGTCGTCGGCCTGTCGATCCTGTCGGGAAGTCACCTGCCGCTGATCGCCGAGGTGATGGAGCGGATGACGGCTGCAGGCCTGCACCATATCCCCGTTGTCGTGGGTGGCATCATCCCCGACGACGACGCGGCAAAGCTGCTGGCGATGGGTGTCGCGCGGGTCTACACGCCCAAGGATTTCGAACTGAACGGCATCATGATGGATATCGTGGCGCTGGCAGATCCGGCAGCAAAGGCGGCGTGACGAATTTTCATCATTTCTGATCGATTTACATCAAAATCCATCGGAAAGGCGTCAAGATTTTTGATCCAGATCAAGCGGCTGGGGCATCAATGTCCCTACCCTGCCTTCATATCAGAAAAAGGGGCCGCATCATGATGGAATGGCTTAAGCAGAAGCAGGAACACCACCGCCAGCAAGCCGAGATCAAGGCGTTGTCGGAAAGCGATCTGAACGACATAGACCTGAGCAGGGACGAACTGCTTTCGGTCGTCGCTGCCCCGCAAGCCGTCATGCAACGGCAAACCGCCATGGCCGCGCGTTTCGGCCTGAACGAGAGCGAGATGAACAAACATCGTCACGATATGGTCGCGGCCGTGGTCGCGTGCACCCATTGTGGGTCTACCCGCGAATGCGGGCGCTATCTGGCCGGACAGGCCAGGCCGGAAGCCGCAGCGGATTTTTGCCCCAACGCAGGACTTTACCACGATATTGCTGCTGGAGAGCGGCGCTGACAGGTCTTTCTTCCGCCCCCGTCATCGCCTAACCTTGGCCAAACAGCGGGGGGACGGCATGACATTCCATATTGGCGCGAAACCGGGCGAGATTGCTGAAACCGTTCTGTTGCCCGGCGATCCCTATCGGGCAAAGTGGGCAGCAGAAACATTCCTGAAAGATGCCACCTGCATCAATCAGGTGCGCGGAATGCTGGGCTTTACCGGAACATGGAAGGGCAACCGTGTCACCATACAGGGCAGCGGCATGGGCATGCCCTCATTGTCGATTTATGCCAATGAACTGATCCGCGATTATGGTGCGCAAACCCTGATCCGCATCGGATCGGCCGGGGCGATGCAGAACCATGTCAAGGTGCGCGATGTGGTGGTGGCGATGACCGCCAGCACAATGAGCACCCCGTCACGCGGGATTTTCCGTGACCTGAATTTTGCCCCTTGCGCCGACTACAGCCTGCTGCGCGCGGCGGTGGTGGCGGGCGAAGGGCGCGGCATCGGCGTGCATGTCGGCGGCATCTATTCGTCGGATGTATTTTATGACGAGCGCCCCGATCTGACCGAAGCGATGACGCGCCACGGTGTCCTTGCTGTCGAGATGGAGGCGGCGGAGCTTTATACCGTCGCGGCCCGGCATGGCCGCCGCGCACTGGCGATCCTGACGATTTCCGACCACCTTCTGACGCATGAGGCGCTGCCGGCCGACCAGCGCGAGAAAAGCTTTGGCGACATGGTCGAAATGGCGCTGGAGGCCGCTTTTGCCAGTGCCTGATGGATTGCACGGAGTCAGCAGGGTTCTGCAGGCGACCGGCGGGCATCGCCAAACCCGATCAGACCAAAGCCCGTAGCCGCGATGAAGGTTCCGGGCCAGACAGCATCATGGTAAAGGGTTCGAACCTGATTTCACGGTGGCAACAGCTTTCGCTGGCAACGCAATTTGCCATCGCCAGCAGCATCGTGCTGTTCCTGTCGGCCCTTGCCATCGGATCGTGGGTATCTTCGCGGATCGAGGAAGGCGTGGTGCGCAACAGCGGCACTGCTACGGCGCTTTACATGGAAAGCTTCATTTCGCCCATCAGTCAGGAACTTGCGATTGATGAGCAGCTTTCCGAGAATGCCAGCCGGGCACTTGAAGAGGTGTTCACCAATACGCCGCTTGGCGAAAGGATCCTATCCTACAAGATCTGGAAGGAAGGGGGGCGCATCGTCGCGGCGTCGGACAAATCGCTGATCGGGCGCAGCTTTCCGGTAGACGAAGAACTTGCGCGCGCCTGGAACGGTGAAGTGCAGGCAAGTTTCGACAATCTCGATTCCGAAGAAAGCGCTGGCGAAAGCGCCATGGATATGCCGCTTCTGGAAATCTACGCCCCGATACGGGAGGTCTGGTCAGGCAAGGTGATTGCCGTGTCAGAGTTCTACGAGGTGCAGAACGAACTGGCCAATGACCTGAAGGAAGCGCGAAGGGCCACATGGCTGACCGTTGCCGCCATCGTGACGGGGCTTGGCGGATTGCTTTACGCCATTGTTCTGCAGGGCAGCCTGACTATTGATCGCCAGCGCCGTGATCTGGACCGCCAGTTCGGCGAACTGCACGAACTGTCTCAGCGCAACCGCAACCTGCGGCTTCGTGTGCAAAGCGCGGCGCGGCGGTCGTCCGAAGCCAACGAAACCGCATTGCGCCGGTTTGGTGCCGATCTGCATGACGGTCCGGCGCAGTATCTGGCCTTTGCTGCGCTGCGTCTGGACGGGCTGCGTGATGTCCAGCGCGACGACGGCACCCGGCAGGATCTGGAAAGCGTAAAAGGGGCGCTGGATCAGGCCATGGCCGAGGTGCGCGCCATTTCGCGTGGCATGAGCTTGCCGGATATTGCGGAAAAGCCCCCCGAAGATGTGGTCGCAATGGCAGTGCAGGAACATCGGGGGCGCACGGGCAGTG
>JBOFCO010000126.1:0-16030 GCA_051646105.1 Paracoccaceae bacterium | reverse complement strand
AGGCGGCCAACGATCACGTTCTCTTTCAGGCCGACAAGCTTGTCGCGCTTGCCCTGAACCGCCGCCTCGGTCAGCACCCTGGTCGTCTCCTGGAAGGAAGCGGCCGAGATGAAGCTGCGGGTTTGCAGGCTTGCCTTGGTGATCCCCAGAAGGATCGGCTCGCCGCTGGCAGGGCGCATGCCATTGGCTTCCGCCTTGGCATTGGCCTCTTCCAGTTCGGCCTTGTCGACATGCTCGCCCTTCAGAAGCGTCGTTTCCCCGCTGTCGAGGATTTCGTACTTCTGAAGCATTTGGCGAACGATCACCTCGATATGCTTGTCGTTGATCTTCACGCCCTGCAACCGATACACGTCCTGCACCTCGTCGATCAGGTAGTCGGCAAGCGCCTCTACCCCCATGATGCGCAGGATGTCATGCGGCGCCGGATTGCCGTCCATGATATAGTCGCCCTTCTGCACGAAGTCGCCTTCCTGCACCGGGATGTGTTTGCCCTTCGGAACCATGTATTCCACGGGCTGAAGGGTATCGTCGGTCGGCTCGATCGTGATGCGGCGCTTGTTCTTGTAGTCCTTGCCAAAGCGCACATAGCCGTCGATCTCGGCGATGATCGCGTGGTCCTTCGGACGCCGCGCCTCGAACAGTTCGGCCACGCGGGGCAGACCCCCGGTGATGTCCTTGGTCCGCGCGCCTTCGCGCGGGATACGGGCCACCACATCGCCGGCTTTGATGTCCTGCCCGTCCTCGACGGAAAGGATCGCATCGACCGACATAGGATAGCTGACCGGGTTGCCTGCCTCGTTGCGCACGGGTTCGCCGGTTGCCGGATCCATGACGATGATTTCCGGCTTCAGATCGTTGCCACGCGGCGCGGTGCGCCAGTCGGTCACGATTTTCTGCGTCATGCCGGTTGCATCGTCGGTTTCCTCGCGCACGGCGATCCCCGAGATCAGGTCGACAAAGCGTGCCACACCCGCCTTTTCCGCGATGATCGGCAGGGTATAGGGGTCCCATTCGAACAGCTTTGCGCCGCGCTTCACAGAAGCGCCGTCCTTCACGTGGACCTTGGCCCCGTAGCTGATCTTGTGGCTGGCGCGTTCCTGGCCCGCATCGTCGATGATCGCGATCTGCATGTTGCGGCCCATGACGATGAACTCGCCATTGGCGTTTTCCAGCAGGTTCGGATTGCGGAACTCGATCTTGCCTTCCTGGCTGGCTTCCAGGAAGGACTGCTGCCCGCCCTGCGCGATACCGCCGATGTGGAACGTCCGCATCGTAAGCTGCGTGCCGGGTTCACCGATGGATTGCGCCGCAATGATGCCGACCGCTTCGCCCTGGTTGACCAGCGTGCCGCGGGCAAGATCGCGCCCGTAGCACATGGCGCAGACGCCTTCCTCTGCCTCGCAGGTCAGCGGGCTGCGGATGCGCACCGATGCCACTGCGGCTTTTTCGATCAGGTCCGCCTTGCGTTCGTCGATCAGCTCGTTGCGGCTGACAATCACCTCATCCGTGCCCGGAACCAGCACATCATCGGCCGAGACACGGCCCAGAATGCGCTCCGACAAGGGCGAGACAACCTCACCGTCATTGACCGCCGCCGAGGCGGTGATCGCATTGTCGGTGCCGCAGTCATGCGCCCGGATGATGCAGTCCTGCGCCACATCGACCAGACGTCGCGTCAGATAGCCCGAGTTCGCGGTTTTCAGCGCGGTGTCGGCCAGACCCTTCCGGGCGCCATGGGTCGAGTTGAAGTATTCAAGAACGGTCAGACCTTCCTTGAAGTTCGAGATGATCGGCGTTTCGATGATCTCGCCCGACGGCTTTGCCATCAGACCGCGCATCCCGCCAAGCTGCTTCATCTGCGCGGGCGACCCCCGCGCACCGGAGTGCGACATCATGTAGACGGAGTTCGGCTCTCTCTCCGCCCCGGTGTCATCCTTACGCACGGCCGAGATTTCGCCCATCATTGCGGCGGCGACCGCATCCGAGCATTTCGACCAGGCATCGACAACCTTGTTGTACTTTTCGCCCTGTGTGATCAGGCCGTCCATGTACTGCTGTTCGAATTCCTTGACCTGATCCTGAACCTCGCCCACGATCTTCCACTTGGCGTCCGGGATGACCATGTCGTCCTTGCCGAAGGAAATCCCGGCCTTGAACGCCTCGCGGAAGCCCATGCCCATGATCTGGTCGCAGAAAATGACCGATTCCTTCTGACCGCAGTAGCGGTAGACGGTATCGATGACATTCTGCACATCCTTCTTGCGCAGCAGGCGGTTGACCAGCTCGAAGGGGGCCTTGGCGTTCAGCGGCAGCATCGCACCAAGCCGCACGCGGCCCGGTGTGGTTTCAAACCGCTTGACGATCTCGTTGCCTTCGCTGTCGATCTGCTTGATCCGGCACTGGATCTTGGCATGCAGGTGCACCTCGCCCGCGTCCAGCGCGTGCTGCACTTCCTCGACATCGGCAAAGACCATGCCTTCGCCCTTCATGCCTTCGCGCTGCATCGAGGTGTAGTACAGGCCAAGCACCATGTCCTGCGAGGGCACGATGATCGGCGCACCGTTGGCCGGCGACAGCACGTTGTTCGTCGACATCATCAGCACGCGGGCTTCAAGCTGCGCTTCCAGTGAAAGCGGCACGTGAACCGCCATCTGGTCGCCGTCAAAGTCGGCGTTGAAGGCCGAACAGACCAGCGGGTGAAGCTGGATCGCCTTGCCTTCGATCAGCACGGGTTCGAACGCCTGAATGCCAAGACGGTGCAGCGTGGGCGCGCGGTTCAAAAGCACCGGATGTTCGCGGATCACCTCGTCCAGGATATCCCAGACCTCGGGGCGTTCCTTTTCCACCAGCTTCTTGGCCTGCTTCACTGTGCTGGAAAGCCCCTTCGCCTCCAGCCGCGAATAGATGAACGGCTTGAACAGTTCCAAGGCCATCTTCTTGGGCAGGCCGCACTGATGCAGCTTCAGTTCCGGGCCGGTCACGATCACCGAACGGCCGGAAAAGTCCACCCGCTTGCCCAGAAGGTTCTGACGGAAGCGGCCCTGCTTGCCTTTCAGCATGTCGGACAGCGACTTCAGCGGGCGTTTGTTGGCCCCGGTGATGACGCGGCCACGACGGCCGTTGTCGAACAGCGCATCGACCGATTCCTGCAACATGCGCTTTTCGTTGCGCACGATGATGTCGGGCGCACGCAGTTCGATCAGCCGCTTCAGGCGGTTGTTCCGGTTGATGACCCGACGATACAGGTCGTTCAGGTCGGACGTCGCAAACCGGCCGCCATCCAGCGGCACCAGCGGACGCAGTTCCGGCGGAATGACCGGAATTACCGTCAGCACCATCCATTCCGGGCGGTTGCCGGATTCCAGGAAGCTTTCAACGATCTTCAGCCGCTTGATGATCTTCTTCGGCTTCAGCTCGCCCGTTGCTTCCTTCAGCTCCTCGCGAAGCTGGTCAGCGGTGGCATCCAGATCGATCGCCGCCAGCATTTCGCGGATCGCCTCTGCGCCGATATTGGCAGTGAAGGCGTCGGCACCATACTGGTCCTGTGCATCCAGGAATTCTTCCTCGGTCATCAACTGACCATAGGACAGGTCGGTCAGGCCCGGTTCGATCACCACATAGTTTTCGAAATACAGGATGCGTTCCAGATCGCGCAGCGTCATGTCCAGCATGAGGCCGATCCGGGACGGAAGCGATTTCAGGAACCAGATGTGCGCAACCGGTGCTGCCAGTTCGATATGGCCCATCCGCTCGCGCCGCACCTTTTGCAGCGTGACTTCCACGCCGCATTTTTCGCAGACGACGCCGCGATATTTCATGCGCTTGTATTTGCCGCAAAGGCATTCGTAATCCTTGATCGGGCCAAAGATACGCGCGCAGAACAGGCCGTCACGTTCCGGTTTGAACGTGCGGTAGTTGATGGTTTCCGGCTTCTTGATCTCTCCATAGGACCAAGAAAGGATCCGCTCGGGGCTGGCGAGCGAGATCTTGATCTCGTCGAAAGCCTTGACCGGGGCGACCGGGTTGAACGGGTTGGAGCCGTGGGTAAGTTCCTGGTTCATCTTCAATTCCTAAGAATGGGGGCGGCGGGGGAAGGAAGGGGCGTGAAACCACGCACCTTACGAGGTCGCGGTGGGGTGCGTGATCTCACGCACCTCGACCGAAGCTTCGTTACTCTTCCTCCGCATCCAGGAGTTCCATGTTGAGGCCGAGGCCGCGCACTTCCTTGACAAGAACGTTGAACGATTCCGGCACACCAGCCTCGAAGTTGTCCTCGCCCTTGACGATGCTTTCATAAACCTTGGTGCGTCCCGCCACGTCGTCCGACTTGACGGTCAGCATTTCCTGCAAGGTATAGGCCGCGCCATAGGCTTCCAGCGCCCAGACCTCCATCTCGCCGAAACGCTGGCCGCCGAACTGGGCCTTGCCGCCCAGGGGTTGCTGCGTGACAAGGCTGTAAGGCCCGGTCGACCGCGCGTGAATCTTGTCATCGACAAGGTGGTGCAGTTTCAGCAGGTACTTCACCCCCACTGTCACTTTCCGCGCGAACTGTTCGCCCGTGCGGCCATCGAACAGCACCGACTGGCCCGATGTGTCAAATCCCGCGCGTTGCAGCGCGTCGTTGACATCGGCTTCCTTGGCACCGTCGAAGACCGGCGTGGCAATCGGAACGCCACGGCGCACGGTTGCCGCGCTTTCCAGAAGCGAATCCTCGTCCATATCGGCAAAGGCATCGTCATAGACATCGCTGCCATAGCCGTGCTTCAGCGCATCGCGCACCGGGGTCAGATCGCCGGTACGGCGATAATCGGCCAGCGCATCATCGATACGCAGACCCAGCGCACGCGCCGCCCAGCCCATATGGGTTTCCAGAATCTGCCCGACGTTCATCCGCGATGGCACGCCAAGCGGGTTCAGCACCATGTCGACAGGCGTACCGTCGGCAAGGAACGGCATATCCTCGATCGGAACGACCTTGGACACCACACCCTTGTTGCCGTGACGTCCGGCCATCTTGTCGCCCGGTTGCAGCTTGCGCTTCACCGCAACGAACACCTTGACCGACTTCATCACGCCGGGGGGCAGATCGTCACCACGGCGCACCTTTTCGACCTTGTCCTCGAAACGGTGGTCCAGGGCACGCTTCTGCGCCTCGAACTGGGCATTCAGGGCCTCGACCTCCTGCGCATCGGCTTCTTCGCCAAGCGCAAGCTGCCACCACTGGCCGTGGCTCAGCGTTTCCAGAAGATCGTCATCGATGGTGGCGTTCGGCTTCACGCCCTTCGGGCCCTTCACCGCCGTCTTGCCCATCACAATCGACTTCAGGCGCGCATAGATATTGCGCTCCAGAATGGCCAGCTCGTCATCGCGGTCGCGCGACAGGCGTTCGACTTCCTCGCGCTCGATCTGCAGCGCGCGTTCATCCTTGTCGACACCGTGGCGGTTGAACACCCGCACTTCCACGACCGTACCAAAATCCCCCGGCGGCAGCCGGAGCGAGGTATCACGCACGTCCGATGCCTTTTCACCAAAGATGGCGCGCAGCAGCTTTTCTTCAGGCGTCATCGGGCTTTCGCCCTTGGGGGTGATCTTGCCTACAAGAATGTCGCCGGGCCCGACTTCGGCCCCGATATAGACGATCCCTGCCTCGTCAAGGTTGCGCAGGGCTTCCTCGCCGACGTTAGGGATATCGCGGGTGATTTCTTCCGGACCAAGCTTCGTGTCGCGGGCCGAAACCTCATACTCCTCGATGTGGATCGATGTGAACACGTCGTCACGGACGATGCGTTCCGAAATCAGGATCGAGTCTTCGTAGTTGTAGCCATTCCAGGGCATGAAGGCGACGATGACGTTCTTGCCAAGCGCCAGTTCCCCCATGTCGGTGGACGGACCATCGGCGATCACCTCGCCCCGGCGCACCTTGTCACCCACCTTGATCAGCGGACGCTGATTGATGCAGGTGTTCTGGTTCGACCGCTGGAACTTGCGCATCCGATAAATATCCACCCCCGGATCGCCCGGTTCCAGATTTTCCGTCGCACGCACAACGATCCGCATCGCATCGACCTGATCGATGATCCCCGCGCGGCGCGCCATGATCGCGGCACCCGAATCCTCGGCCACCACGGCCTCGATCCCGGTTCCGACAAAGGGCGCGTCGGCCTGCAGCAGCGGCACGGCCTGACGCTGCATGTTCGATCCCATCAGCGCGCGGTTGGCGTCGTCGTTTTCAAGGAACGGGATCAGAGAGGCCGCGACCGACACAAGCTGCTTCGGCGACACGTCGATCAGGTTCACCTGTTCGCGCGGCACCAAAGTGTATTCGCCCGCCTGCCGGGTCGAGATCAGGTCGCTGGTGAGCTTGCCCTTGGCATCCAGCGTCGCGTTGGCCTGCGCAACGGTGTGGCGCATTTCCTCGGTGGCCGACATGTATTGCACATCGTCCGTCACCGTGCCGTCCACAACCTTGCGGTAGGGGGTTTCAATGAAGCCGTACTTGTTCACCCGCGCGTAGGTCGCAAGAGAGTTGATAAGGCCGATGTTCGGCCCTTCCGGCGTTTCGATCGGGCACATCCGGCCGTAGTGGGTCGGGTGCACGTCGCGCACCTCGAACCCGGCACGCTCGCGGGTCAGACCGCCCGGCCCCAATGCCGAAAGACGGCGCTTGTGGGTGACTTCGGAAAGCGGGTTGGTCTGGTCCATGAACTGCGAAAGCTGCGAGGAACCGAAGAATTCCCGCACCGCTGCCGCAGCCGGCTTGGCGTTGATCAGATCCTGCGGCATCACCGTATCGATTTCGACAGACGACATGCGTTCCTTGATCGCGCGCTCCATGCGCAGCAGACCGACGCGGTACTGGTTTTCCATCAGTTCGCCCACCGAACGCACCCGGCGGTTGCCCAGATGGTCGATGTCGTCGATCTCGCCCTTGCCGTCGCGCAGTTCCACCAGCGCCTTGATACAGGCGATGATGTCCTCGCGCCGCAGGGTGCGCATGGTATCGGCGGCATCCAGATCAAGCCGCATGTTCATCTTGACGCGGCCTACGGCCGACAGGTCGTACCGCTCGCTATCGAAGAACAGCGTGTCGAAAAGCTGGCTGGCGGCTTCCACGGTCGGCGGTTCGCCCGGACGCATCACGCGATAGATATCCATCAGCGCCCCGTCGCGCGCCATGTTCTTGTCGGCGGCCATGGTGTTGCGGATGTAGGGGCCGACGTTGACATTGTCGATGTCCAGCACGGGGATATCGGTAATGCCGTTGTCCAGAAGCACCTTCAGCGTGCCACCCGTTACCTCGCCGTCGCGGTCAAGCGTCTGCGTGATCTCGTCCCCGGCCTCGACATAGATCGCGCCGGTTTCCTCGTTGATGATGTCCTTGGCGACATAGCGCCCGACAATCTGGTCATAGGGCACCAGCAGGTTCTTGACCTTGCCACCCTCGATCAGTTGCTTGACCTGGCGTGGCGTGACCTTGTCACCAGCCTTGCAGATGACTTCACCGGTATCGGCGTCGACCAGATCAAAGGCGGGACGCGTGCCGCGCACACGTTCCGGGAAGAACGGCGCGATCCAGCCTTTTTTCTTTTCCAGCCGGTAGCTGATCGTGTTGTAGAAGGCATCCATGATGCCTTCCTGATCCATGCCCAGCGCGTAAAGCAGTGTGGTCACCGGCAGCTTGCGGCGGCGGTCGATGCGGGCAAACACGATATCCTTGGCATCGAATTCGAAATCCAGCCACGAGCCGCGATAGGGAATGATCCGGCAGGCGAACAGCAGCTTGCCGCTGGCATGGGTCTTGCCCTTGTCATGGTCGAAGAACACGCCGGGGCTGCGGTGCATCTGGGAAACGATGACCCGCTCTGTGCCGTTGACGATAAAGGTGCCGTTGGGCGTCATCAGGGGCATGTCGCCCATGAACACGTCCTGTTCCTTGATATCCTTGACCGATTTCGCGCCGGTATCTTCATCGACATCGAACACGATCAGGCGCAGCGTCACCTTCAGCGGCGCGGCATAGGTCATGTCGCGGCTCTGGCATTCCTCGACATCGTATTTGGGTTTCTCGAGTTCGTATTTCACGAATTCGAGCACCGAGGTCTCGTTGAAATCCTTGATCGGGAATACCGACTGGAACACGCCCTGAATGCCATCGCCGTCGGCGGGCTTCGGGCCATCGCCCGATTTCAGGAACAGGTCATAGGAAGACTTCTGAACCTCGATAAGGTTCGGCATTTCCAGCACTTCGCGGATTTTGCCGAAATACTTGCGGATACGCTTTTGGCCAACGTAGCTCTGAGCCATGCTCATCGTCACCTTTCGTCTCTTCGCGGGGGCGCCCCGTCCGGGCTACGGGGCACGCCGCTTGCGAGTGAGGGGTCAGGTTCCATACCTGCGGATCGTCCCACCGACCCGCTCCCGAACCTTGAACCGCACCTTGGGGAAGACTCGGGCCGTTTCCGGCAAAGTCCTCTCCAAGACGGGTTCGGCAGGGTCGGGGATTGCCCCCGGCCCTGCCCTGTTTTTTGCGGTCGGTCCGGGCATACCCGAACCGCCACACCGGCAACTGCCGGATTACTTGAGCTCGACCTTGGCGCCAGCCTCTTCGAGCTTCTTCTTGATCTCTTCGGCTTCGGACTTGGCCGCAGCTTCCTTGACCTTGCCACCGGCTTCGACCAGATCCTTGGCTTCTTTCAGGCCCAGGCCGGTGATCGCGCGCACTTCCTTGATCACGTTGATCTTGTTGGCGCCCGCATCCGTCAGAACAACGTCGAATTCGGTCTTCTCTTCTTCGGCAGCAGCAGCCGGGCCAGCAGCCGGGCCAGCCATCATGACCGCGCCGCCAGCAGCCGGTTCGATGCCGTATTCGTCTTTCAGGATGGTTTTCAGTTCCTGTGCCTGCAGAAGCGTGAGGTTCACGATTTCTTCGGCGAGTTTTTTCAGATCAGCCATTTGTTTCTTCCGTTCCTAAATGGTGTTCCAACGTCAGGGTGACAACCCCACGAAGGGTTCAGATTGCTCAGGCGGCTTCCCGCTCCTCAATGGTCTTGAGGATGCCCGCGATGTTCGATGCAGGCGCGCCAATGGCCCCGGCGATGCTGGATGCCGGTGCACCGATGCACGCCACGATCGAAGCGATAAGCTCCTCGCGCGACGGCATTGCTGCCACGGCCTTCACACCGGCCTGGTCCAGTGCCGTGTTGCCCATTGCGCCGCCAAGGATCACGAATTTCTCGTTGGTCTTGGCATAGGCGTCCGAAACCTTCGCCGCAGCGACGGGGTCTTCGGAATAGGTCATCACGGTCATGCCCGTGAGAAGCGCACCGATGCTTTCGCAGGGCTTGCCTTCAAGGGCGATCTTGGCGAGCTTGTTCTTGGCAACGCGTACAGACCCGCCGACGGCGCGCATCTGCGCCCGCAGGTCCTGCATCTGAGCAACCGTCATGCCTTCGTAGTGGGCAACCACAACGACGCCAGAGCTTTCAAAGATCTGGCCGAGTTCCTCGACCACTTTCTCTTTCTGGGCTCTATCCACGGTTTCACTCCAAGTGTGGGGGCTTGCACCCCCGGCTCATGTTTGCCCCGGCAAGACCGGGGCGTCGGGTCCGTTTCAGGTTCCCGAGGCCAAAATCACCCGAGGCTCTGCGCCCCATCTGATCCGTCTCGTTCCCCATCTCGGGAAGGACATTAAGCCCCGGTTCCCCGGCGCACCCTCCGTCTCGGACAGGACGGGGTGTTTGGCACCCCGCCATTCACCGGCCCGAAGGCCGGGAATTCTTAATTCCCGGTGGCCGAGGTCAGATCGACCGAAACGCCGGGGCCCATCGTCGAAGAGATGGACACTTTCTTCAGATAGGCACCCTTGGCCCCCGAAGGCTTGGCTTTCGACACCGCCTCGACGAAAGCGCGGACATTCTCTGCAAGCTTGTCGGCAGAGAACGATACCTTGCCGACGCCGGCATGGATCACGCCCGCCTTCTCGACCTTGAACTGCACTTCGCCGCCTTTTGCCGCCTCGACAGCCGTTTTCACGTCCATCGTCACGGTGCCGACCTTGGGGTTCGGCATCAGGTTGCGCGGACCAAGGATCTTGCCCAGACGCCCGACCAGCGGCATCATGTCCGGTGTGGCGATGCAGCGATCGAATTCGATCTTGCCGCCTTGGATGGTTTCCAGCAGATCTTCGGCTCCGACGATGTCGGCACCCGCCGCCTTGGCCTCATCGGCCTTGGCACCACGGGCAAACACCGCCACGCGGACGGTCTTGCCGGTGCCGTTCGGCAGTTGCACCACGCCGCGCACCATCTGGTCGGCATGGCGGGGATCAACCCCCAGATTCATCGCGATCTCAACGGTTTCGTCGAACTTGGCCGTAGCCGCCGACTTGACCAGCGTCACCGCATCCTCGACCGACAGGTTCGTCTTGCCGTCGAATTGTGCACGGGCTGCCGTGCTGCGCTTTCCGAGCTTGGCCATGACTTACCCCTTGACCTCGATACCCATCGACCGGGCAGAGCCGACGATGATCTGCATCGCTGCCTCGATCGAATTGGCATTCAGGTCTTTCATCTTGGCTTCAGCGATCTGGCGCACCTGTGCCACCGTCACGGAACCCGCTACATCGCGGCCGGGGCGCTTGGACCCGGATTGCAGCTTCGCCGCCTTTTTCAGGAAGTGCGACGCGGGCGAGGTTTTCAGCTCCAGACTGAAAGACTTGTCCTGATAATAGGTGATGATCACCGGAGTCGGCGCGCCCGGCTCCAGATCGGCGGTCCGCGCGTTGAATTCCTTGACGAACATCATGATGTTCAGGCCGCGCTGGCCCAGTGCCGGACCCACCGGCGGGGACGGGTTGGCTTGACCCGCCTTCACTTGCAGCTTGAGCTGCCCCATAATCTTCTTGGCCATCTGGCCTTCTCCTTTTTCGCTTCAGGGTCCCGGATTCCGCCGGGATGAAGTTTAGTGGTCCGGTCTGACGGTTTTTACCGCCTCGCCTCCCACAACATGCACGTCAGACCCCTTTGGAGACCTGCGTGAATTCCAGTTCGACCGGCGTCGGGCGGCCGAAGATCGACACAGACACCTTCAGGCGGCTGTGCCCTTCGTCGACATCCTCGACCATGCCGTCAAAGCCCTCGAACGGGCCGTCGGTGACCTTCACCTGCTCACCCACCTCGAAGCGGATCAGGTTGCGCGGGGCTTCGGTGCCTTCTTCGGCGCGCTTCAGGATGCCGTTCACTTCGGCATCGCGCATCGGCATCGGGCGGCCCTGCGGCCCCAGAAATCCAGTCACGCGGTTGATCGAGGAAATCAGGTGATAGCCCCGGTCGGTCATTTCCATATGCACCAGCACATAACCGGGCATGAAGCGCCGCTCACTGGTCACCTTCTTGCCGCGCCGCACCTCGATCACCTCTTCGGTGGGCACAAGCACCTCGTCGATCTCGTTCTCGAGACCCTTTTCGGCAACGGTCTGCTTGATCTGCTCGGCAATCTTCTTCTCGAAATTCGAGAGAACGCTTACCGAATACCAGCGCTTCGCCATGCTCTTCGTCACCTTGCCTGTTCCGCGGCAGCCGCGGGTCTTGCTGTTTGCAGGCGGTCACGCCGCCCTTTTCCCAAAACAAAAGCTGCGCGCAAACCGAATCGCTGCGCGCCGCTGTCATGAAAGGTCCGCCCGCTTTACCGGGGCGCCCCCCGGATTTCAAGCGCGTTAACGCCGATGGCTCAGCCGAACATTCCCAGCATCGCCGTCAGCCCCGACCGGATCGAGAAATCGACCAGCGAGAAGAACAGCGCCGTCAGAGCCGACAGGACCAGCACCATGACCGTGGTCAGCATGACCTCGCGCCGGGTGGGCCAGGTAACCTTGCCGACCTCGGCCCGGACCTGCTGGAGAAACTGGAAAGGATTGGTGGCCATGCTACGCCTTCGTTTTGCTTTCCGGCCGAGATACGCGCGACAGGCCGGAAATTCAAGCCGGATGCTGCGGCAGACACAGCCGGACCAGAACGTTTTAAAGGGCCATGGCAGGGGCAGCAGGGTTCGAACCCGCGACCTACGGTTTTGGAGACCGTCGCTCTACCAGCTGAGCTATACCCCTGTGGCCGTGGACTGCTTAGCGCCACGGCGGGCATAGATCAAGCGGCTGCGGGTGGCCCGGTGACGGATTTCCTTTGACAAAAGACCACCCGACCGTCTTTCGCGGCACGGACCAAAGTCCGGCCTCCGTGGCGACCTTTGCGCGCAGCTTGCCCAACCAGCGCCCGTATCGGCCTCGGGCGGCAGGGCGCAATATCTCCTCATCGGAACCACATCAACACCCGAACAGGAGATACCGACATGCTCAAGACCCTGACCCTTTCGCTGACCGCAAGCCTTGCCCTGACCGCCGCCTTTCCCGCACAGGCCGCCGTCTATACCGATCTGGCCGGTCTGGTTGCCGCCGACACCAACCATGATTTCGCCCGGCGCGGCGGTGACGATGACCGCGGGTCGGATGACCGCGGCGGTCGTGGACGTGGCGGCGATGACGACCGCCGCGGTGGCCGCCGGGGTGGCGATGACCGCAATGACGACAGCCGGTCGAGCGGCCGCAAGAAGCCCCGCGTGAAGGGTGGTTCGGGCTGCGACGACGCCCATGACATCATCGAACACGCCGAGTGCCGTTGATCCTTCCCGTCGCCTGACCCCTCCCCCCAAGTGACGGAAACGGGCCACCCATCAGGGTGGCCCGTGCCAGTTCCGGTGTTTTGCCCGGGTCAGATCGTGCCCGCCGACATCTCGCGCGCGATATGGTCGGCCTGCCGGATCGCCAGCGCCACGATGGTCAGCGTCGGATTTTCCGCCGCTCCCGTGGTGAACTGGCTGCCGTCCGACACGAACAGGTTAGCGATGTCGTGGCTTTGCCCCCATTTGTTGACCACCCCGTCCTGCGGCTTTTCCGACATGCGGTTGGTGCCAAGGTTGTGGGTCGACGGGTAAGGCGGCGTCGGAAAGGCGCGGGTGGCCCCGACAGCCTCGTACATTGCAATCCCCTGCTTGTAGGCGTGATTGCGCATGGCGATATCGTTCGGGTGGTCGTCGAAATGCACATTGGCGACCGGCAGCCCGTGCTGATCCTTGGTTTCCGACAGGGTCACGCCGTTCTGCACCTGCGGCATGTCCTCGCCCACGATCCACATGCCCGCCATCTTGTCATAGTGGTCAAGCGCTGTGGTAAAGCTGCGCCCCCAGCCGCCGGGATTCAGGAAAGCCGCCATGAACGGCAGGCCAAGGGAAAGCGTTTCCAGCTCATACCCGCCGACAAAACCGCGCGACGGATCGTGCCGCGCCTCATCCTGCACGATGCCTGCCATCGTTGTGCCGCGCCACATCCTGACCGGCTTGTCAAAGATCGCATAGACCGATCCGGTCGTATGCCGCATGTAGTTCTTGCCGACCATGCCGGACGAATTGGCCAGCCCATCGGGGAACATGGTAGAGGCAGAGTTGAGCAGCAGGCGCGGGCTTTCAAAACTGTTGCCTGCCACGCAGACAATGCGCGCTTTCTGCATCTGCAAGGCACCGTCCTTGTCGAAATATTCGACACCCGTCACCTTGCCGCCGTCGTCATGCAGGATCCGCGCAACATGGGCGCGTTCGCGGACCTCCAGATTTCCGGTCGCCTCGCCTGCCGGAATGTCGGTATAGGCCGCAGACCATTTCGCGCCCCATTTGCAGCCCTGGAAACAGAAGCCGGTCTGCTGGCAAGCCATGCGGCCATCGTAATCGGCAGAGTTGATCGCCATCCGCCCGGTGTGGACTTCCTTGTAGCCCAGCGCCTTCGCGCCCTTCTCGAACACCTTGAAGTTGTTGTTGCCCGGCAATCCTGCCCGGTCGCCGGTGCGGGTCACGCCAAGCTTGGTTTCCGCCTTTTCATACCACGGCGCCATTTCCGCACCGTCGATGGGCCAGTCCAGCAGATTCGCGCCGTCAACCGCGCCGTAGTTGGTCAGCGCTTTCCATTCATGATCCTGAAAGCGGATCGAGGCCCCGGCCCAGTGCGTTGTGGTGCCGCCGACCGCCTTCACTATCCAGGCGGGAAGCCCCGCAAAATCCTTGGCGACCCGCCAGTTTCCCGACGTGGTCCGCGCATCCAGCCATGCAAGCTGCGTGAAGCTTTCCCATTCGTCGTTGATGTAATCCTCGGGCAGGTAACGCCCGCCTGCCTCCAGCGCCACGACCTTGACGCCCTTTTGCGCAAGTTCGTTGGCCAGCACCCCGCCACCCGCACCCGTGCCGATGATGACGACCACGCCGTCGTCGTTCAGATCGAAAGTTGCCATGTGACCGCCCTCCCCTCAAAGCCAGTTGATGTCGTCGAAGCCGCGCTCGATATAGCCGCCCTGCGAAAAGCTCTCGCCTTCGTAGCCGAAGATGGGCCAGACCTCTTTCTGGTTATAAAGGCCGGTCACCAGCCCGCCACGGATGGTCTGGAAGAATGTGCTGCCCTCGATCGCCTGAAGCACCTTCACCCGGTCTTCTTCCCAGCCAATCGACAGGTAATCGGCATGGCCCTGCGCCTTGGCGGCGGCATCGAGTTCGGCGATGCCGGCCGTGACCATCTCTTTCTTGTCTTCGGCGTCATAGCCTTTGACCGCCACGGCATAGTATTGGTCGGGCACCTGGTCGTGCGGATAGATGTCGCGCGCCATTTGCAGCAGTGTGGCCATTTGTTCGGGGGTGATCGCTGTCACCTCCAGCGCCCAGGCGGCATTCGGTGCCGCCACGAACCCCGTGCCCATCACGGCGATCGCCCCGACCGCCACGGCGCGACCCAGCAATGCGCGCCGTGTCAGTCCCTTCTCTGACAGTTTTCCCATGGGTACTCCTCCCTGATTTCCCTAGGATTTGCGGGCATCGCCCGCCCAAAGCCTCACCCGTTACAGAAAACGCCCCCCGCGTTGCAGAACCTCGATCTGGTAGCCATCGGGGTCGGCGATGAAGAAGAATTTCGCCACCTGCACATCACCGTTGCGGAAATCGACAACCTTGCGGGGGGACAGCCCCGCCTGCATCAGCCGGGCATGTTCGGCCTCGACATCCGATACCGAAACCGCCAGATGGCCGTAACCGTCGCCCAGATCGTAATGTTCCGTACGGCCCTTGTTGATGGTCAGTTCCAGTTCGAACCCGCTTTCGGCGTTCGACAGATAAACCAGCGTGAAGCTTTCGAAATCCAGCCGGTCGGCCACTTTCAGCCCGAAGGCGCGGTCATAGAACGCAACAGACCGCTGCTCATCCAGAACACGGATCATCGAATGGATTACTTTGGCCATCTCGCCCCCAAAACCTGCCTGATTTTGGTAAGGTTAGTGAACCAGTTGGCGGCATGGGTAGTAGCCGACTACTACAGGCACAGTTTCTGTACGCCAGCGAAAGGGCCGCCCGCGCCGACGAGATCGCCTGCAACCGCAGGCTGCTCACTCGGCCGCGTAGCGAGCAACGGGCTGCGGAACCTGTTCAAGTTCGCCAAGATGGATGGTGCAGGCGCACCGCAGCAAGGAGGTGAAGTTCGACGCCTCTCCGTGTTGCTGCAACACTTCCGAATGCAGCTTTGAAAGAAAGGCAGGAGTCGAGCAGCCGTCGCGGGCCGCCATCTGATCCACAATCCCCCAGAAGGCCCGCTCCAGCCGGATCGATGTCGACTGCCCGTTCAGCCGCAGCCGCCGGGTGACGTATTCATAACGGGCCGGATTCTGCCCGGCAAAAAGCTGGCACATCGTCATACCCCCCTGCGAAATGGTAGGTGAAACCCGCCCCATGTCAACATTGCAAGGGTCTAACAGCAAAAGGCCGCCCGTAAGGGCGGCCTTTCATTCCGAATTTCGGAAAGATCAGGCGATGATTTTTGAAACGACGCCTGCGCCGACGGTTCTTCCGCCTTCGCGGATGGCGAAGCGCAGCTTTTCTTCCATGGCGATCGGGGCGATCAGCTCGACCTCGAACTTCAGGTTGTCGCCCGGCATCACCATTTCCGTGCCTTCCG
>JBOFCO010000057.1:0-30034 GCA_051646105.1 Paracoccaceae bacterium | reverse complement strand
CGCAGGCGACAATGACATGGCGACGGCGCTTCGCGCCGCATTGACGCGCGCTGGCGAGGGGCATGGCGATAGGGTCAAGATCGCCGATGCCGACCTTGCAGCGGCAGCCGACAATATCCTTGCTTCAAAGGCCATGCTGCAAGAGATAGTCGTTGATGGCGCGGTCGAAGCACCCGAAGCACTGGTCCGCTTGATCGACTTGCAGGTCTCGCAAGGGGAGCAGATCGATCAGGGCACGGTCGCTTCGGTCGAAACGCTGGCCTATGAGCATCGTGGAACGCCGCTGGGTGCGCGCCTCGCCAAGGCGCACGCCACGGCTGCGGCGGCGAACGGGGCTCTTGACGAGGCCTTCGCCGCCATCGCGAAGCTGGAGCCACAAGACATCACGCAAGAAGACAGCAGGCGCATGGCTTCTGCCATCGCCCTTGGTCTGGCAAATACCACCGATGCCACCTTCATGCGGATCGTGTTGATGCAGATGCCCTATCTCAGCTCAGCGCCATTACCGCCTGAATCCCGGTTGGCACTGGCCGACCGCATGCTCACACTGGGTATGCCCGCACATACCCGCGACATCCTGGCGAGTATGGGCACGGACACGGCCGCAGCAATCGTTCTGGCGAAGGCTCATCTGGCGCAAGGCGATGCCGCAGCTGCTATCGCGGTGTTGGGTGACAGGCAGGACAATCAGGCCCAGGCGATTCTGGCACAGGCGCTCGCCTTGATCGGAGATGATGACGCGGCGGCAACTGCCCTTGCCAAGGTCTCGGGGGGCGAAAACGGTTTTACCAATGATGATCGCGCCTGGCGTGCGGGGGACTGGACCACCTTAGCACAAACAGGCGACGGCGTACGGCAAGCCGCAGCCCGGCTTGTCGCGGCCGGGTCGGGGCGACCAGCAATAGATACGGAAGGGGCCGCCCCGGATACAAAAACCTCCGATACCGCAAGCGATGCTGCGGACGCGCCGGCACAAGCGTCGGGACCACTTGCGCGTGCCGCCGGGTTGATCGCGGAAAGTCGCGATGCGCGCGACACGATCCGCGCGCTGCTGGCGGACTCCCAACTTTCGGAACACTGACGTCGCGCAGCCCAAAGTCAGGTTGCGTGCATGTCGTTCTGGCGGCTTGGTACGATGCAGAATCTGCAACGCAGGGAAAGCCGCAACTGCCCGGCAAGCACGACCCCGCAGCATCCTGTCCCTCAGCGTAACGCATCCGTGTTCATGCCGCCGCAGAATTACCGAATCTAAACGAATTCCAATCAAACAGGGCGCAGTACCGCAGCAAGAAATGCCGCATGACACCTGCAATCGATCCCCCTATCCGCTCAACACCGTCCATCCTCAAGTGGCTGCGTGTTGCCGCTGTGCCGTGCATCCTGTGCATCGCAACACCCGCAGCAGCAGCCACAGACCTGCCCGCGATATGCGAAGCTGCGGCTGTCGAGGCCTCGCAGGCCTCCGGTGTGCCACTTCCCGTGCTCATGGCGATCTCGCTGAACGAAACGGGACGGAAATCGCAAGGCCGGCTGCGGCCATGGCCCTGGACCGTGAACATGGAGGGCAAGGGAGAATGGTTCGACACCCCGGACGAGGCGCTGGCCTATGTCTACAAGGAATTCAAGCGTGGGGCGCGCAGCTTTGATGTCGGCTGCTTCCAGATTAATTACAAATGGCACAACCAGCATTTCACCTCGATCGAACAAATGTTCGATCCCCGCGCCAACGCGCTATATGCCGCGCGCTTTCTGTCAGAGCTTTACGCGGAAAAAGGAAGCTGGACAAAGGCCGCCGGAGCCTATCATTCCCGCACCCCGGAAAACGCAGATCGATATGCGGCGCGCTTCGATACCTTCCGCGCAAAGATCGAGGGCCGCATGGCCGAACAGGGTGCCCCGGAACCCGAACCCTATATGGCAGCGGCCTATGGCCAGCAGGGTGTGGAGGATCTGCAGACGGCCTTTGCCGCACCTGGCGACATTCCAGAGGTGCCGGAGGCCCTGCTGGCCCGGCTTGTCGAACAGGAAACGCCGCCCCCCGCACCAAGAGTGAACACCTATCCGCTGCTGCAGGTTTCGGCACAGGCGGGTGGAATGGGGTCTCTCGTGCCGATGGTCGATGCCGGGCCCGGAATGGGATCGCTGTTCGGCACGGCGACGGCGGTTGTGGAATAGATCATGGCGCAGCGTCCGACACTTGCCACGATCTTCCGGCCCACGGTGATGCTGGCGTTGGCGATGATGGCAATCATCGTGATGATGATCCTGCCGATGCCTGCCATCATCCTGGATATCGGTCTTGCCGCTTCCTTTGCGCTTGCCATCCTGATGTTCACTGTGACGCTCTTCATTGAGCGGCCTCTCGATTTTTCAGCCTTCCCGACCATCCTGCTGGCGTCGCTGATGCTGCGCCTTTCGTTGAACGTCGCATCGACAAAGCTGATCATCGGGCAAGGCCACACCGGCACCGACGCCGCAGGCGAGGTGATCGAGGGGTTTGCCGATTTCGTCATGGGCGGAAGTCTTTTCCTTGGGCTGGTCGTCTTTCTGGTCATCATGATCGTCAACTTCGTCGTCATCACCAAAGGTGCGGGCCGCATGGCCGAGGTGGGCGCGCGGTTCGCACTGGACGGAATGCCGGGACGGCAGCTTGCCATCGATGCCGACATGAATGCCGGGGCTATCGACCATGCCGAAGCCAAGGCAAGGCGCGAGCGCGAGCTTGCCGAAACAACATTCTTTGGGTCGCTGGACGGCGCATCGAAATTCGTCAAGGGCGATGCGGTTGCCGGGCTGCTCATCACATTGCTGAACCTGGTAATGGGCCTGATCATGGGCGTTGCCGTGCAGGGAATGCCGCTCGGCCGCGCCTTTGAAACCTACGCGATCCTGACGGTCGGCGACGGGCTGGTGACACAGATTCCCGCCGTCATCATCTCTGTCGCGGCAGCGCTGCTGCTGTCGCGCGGCGGTGCCAAAGGGTCGACCGATCTGGCAGTTCTGGCGCAACTCGGCAGCCACCCGGCGGCGCTTTACACGGTGGCTTTCCTGATGGCTGCCTTCGCTATCGTGCCCGGTCTGCCGTTCCTGCCCTTCATGACGGGGGCGGGGGGCATCGCATACGCCGCCTGGCGCAGCGGCAAGACACGCGCAAAAGATGCACGAGAAAAGGCCATGGCCACCACCGCCCCGGTGGAGCCTCCCCGGCGCAAGTCCATCGGCGATGTCCTGGACCTTGACGATATTCATGTGGAGTTCGCGCCCGGTCTGGTGCCGATGATCCTTGATCCGGCCACCGGGCTTGACCTGCGCATCGGCAACATGCGCAATCATGTTGCCACATCCTTCGGGGTGATCCTTCCCGAAATCCGCCTGACAGATGATGCAAGCCTGCCGGACGGGGGCTATCGCATTCGCGTCCACGGGGTTGAGGTGGCGCAGGATCGCCTGATACCGGACCGGGCGCTGGCGCTGCTGGCTGGCCCGGCTGAGGGTCTTCCCGCCGGACCAGAGGTAAAAGAGCCTGTCTATGGCGCGCCTGCCCGCTGGATCGCGCCCGAGGATCAGGACAACGCCGCGCTTGCCGGCCTTACGGTCGTTCTGCCCGCCGAGGTGCTGGCAACGCATCTGCTTGAAATCATCAAGCGCAACCTGCCGCGCCTGCTGACATTGAAGACGCTGCGCCGCATTCTGGACGAAGCCACGCAACTGACTGACCGTGACCGTGCGGACGCCAACAAACGGCTGTTCGATGAACTGGTCCCTGAAAAGGTACCGGTCGACATGCTGTTGTCGGTATTGCGCCTGCTGCTGGAGGAACGCATTTCCATCCGCAACCTGCCGCTTATCCTGGAAGCCATGGCAGAAGCGCGCGGCCCCGGCGCCTCTGCTGAACAGATTTGCGAGCATGTTCGCCAGCGCATCGGGTTTCAACTGGTGGCGGATCTGCGACGGGCCGACGGGACCATCCCCTTGATCCAGCTTGCTCCGGAATGGGAGCAGGTCTTCACCACCTATCAGCTTGACCGGGATCGCGGGCAGGCAGACGTGGCCTTGCCCCCGGACCAGTTCAACCGGTTGGCCGGGGCAGTGGCAGACCGGCTGAACCGAAGCAACGAATCCGGCGTTTTTCCTGCACTGGTTACATCGACCCGCAGGCGGCGCTTCCTGCGCACGGTAATGATCGCCAAGGGCCTGACCGCGCCGGTTCTGTCCTACGAAGAAATAGGGCTGGATGCCCGGCCCGCCCTCGTCGGGATGGTTCCGGCATGACCGACCTGCTGGCGGGCCTGCTTGCGTTGACCGAAGGCATGCTGCCAACCGCCTTCGCCGTGTTTTTGCGTGTTGGCGCTGCCATGGCGCTGATACCGGGCTTTGGCGAACAGGTGATTCCGCTGCGGTTGCGGCTGGGCATGACACTTGCTTTCACGGCCGTCGTCTTTCCGGCGGTAGCGCCAGAAATGCGGGCCGCCTACGGGATGCTTCCACCCGCGCCGATCTGGTTCGGGACGGAGGTGCTTGCCGGCCTCGCGCTTGGTTTTGCGTTGCGCGGTTTCGTTTTTGCCTTGCAGACGGCGGGCGCGATGATCGCACAGGCGACATCGCTTTCTCAGATGTTCGGTGGCGTGGCTGCGGAACCTTCGCCCGCGCTGGGCACGCTTATGCTGATGGCCGGATTTGCGCTGGCCTTCGCCATGGACCTGCCGGCAAAACTGGCCCAGGCGCTGATCCTGTCCTATGACGCCGTCCCGCCGGGAACCCTGTTGCCCACCGGGCTGATGGCCGACTGGGCGCTGGCCCGCGCAAGTCACGCCGTGGCGCTGGCATTTTCGCTGGCCGCGCCCTTTGTCATCGCCTCGCTGCTTGCAAACGTCGCGCTGGGGGTGATGAACCGTGCGATGCCGCAACTGATGGTGTCGTTCGTCGGTGCACCGGCCATGGCAGGCGGTGCGCTGGCACTGGCGATGATTGCCCTGCCCGGCATTCTTGCAATCTGGTGGGGCGGCTTTTCCGCATTGCTGGCGGATCCCTTCGCGATGCCGAAGTGAAGGGACAGAAATGAGTGGCGAGGACGACGACAAACAGTTCGAGGCCAGCCCGAAACGTCTGGAGGACGCCCGCCGCAAGGGCGAGGTGCCACGTTCAGCCGATCTCACCTCGGCCGCAGCTTTGGGCGGCTTCGTTCTGGCTGTGGCAACCTTCGGCCCGACCGCGATCCGACAGGCGGGTGATATTCTTTCCGCGATGCTGTCCCGGGCCGATGATCTGGCGCGCGCCGCAGCGTCCGGCGGGCCTTCGGCGCTGGCCGGTGCCGCCTCGGGGCTGGCCATGGCCTTTGCGCCGTTCTTTTTGCTGCCTGCGGCCTGTGCAATCGCGGCACTGATCGCGCAGCGCGCCGTGGTCTTTGCGCCCTCGAAGCTTGCGCCAAAAGGGTCGCGTCTGTCGCCACTGGCGGCCGCGAAACAGAAATTCGGGCGCGACGGTCTGTTCGAATTCGGGAAATCAAGCCTCAAACTCGTAATCACGGGAACGGTGCTGTGGATCTTCTTTCGCCGGACCCTGCCCGAACTATTGGACAGTGCCGCCTATCAGGCGGGTCCTGCCAGCGCACTGCTCGGCCGGGTACTGACCGAATTCCTCTGGCTGGTGCTGATCTTTTCAACAATCGTCGGCTGTGCGGATTTCCTGTGGCAATGGCGTGCGCATCTGCGGCGCAACCGCATGTCGCGCCAGGAGATCATCGATGAACACAAGGAAGCCGAGGGCGACCCCCATATCAAGCAGCATCGCCGCGCCCTGGCCGTGGAAATCGCCACGAACCGAATGCTCGCCGACGTGCCCAAAGCCGATGTAGTGATCGTCAACCCGACCCATTATGCGGTTGCCCTGCGCTGGCAACGCGCCGAAAGGTCGCCACCGGTTCTGGTCGCCAAGGGCACGGATGCACTTGCCGCCCGAATCCGCGAAGCGGCGGCGCTGGCCGGAGTACCGATCCGGTCCGATCCGCCAACCGCGCGCGCAATCCATGCCACAGTCGAGGTCGGCGCACCCATCGCGCCCGAACATTATCGCGCTGTCGCGGCGGCCATCCGCTTTGCAGAAGCCATGCGCAAGCGGGCACGGGACCGCGGGGCACGATGAGCGGCGGCAACGATCTGCACGCACTGGCGGGGCTGGCGGTTTTGATTCTGGATCGCGCGCTGGCCGACCTGCGGCAGGCAACCGCCCGGCGCGAGACGACCTTGATGCACATGCGACAGATAGAACAGGGGACACGGGCCGCGATCTGCGCGGACGCGGCAGGCTCCATGGCCATGACGCTGGGCGATGCACATCTGGTCTGGGCCGCAGCCGCACGGGAGCGGCTGGCGCTGCGGCTGGATGTCGAGGAAGAACAGGTGGAGGCCTGCCGCAAGGCTGCCGCCCGCGCCTTTGGCCGACGGCAGGCGCTGCAGGAACTGGCGCGGGGCAGAAATGGTTGACCCGCGATGACGGGTCAGAGTTTCGTCGGATTCCCTTATGATCCGCCGCTATTTGTCCTGCCGGACCAGATCGACGATCAGAACATCGCTGACGGTATCGCCCATCACGGCATGGGCCGATTCCAGCAACGCCATGCGCAGGTCATTCATCGCGGGCGTGCCGGTAAAGGCCCCGGCAAATCCACCCGCATTGGCGTGATCGAACAGCACCTGAAGAAAACTGTCGCGCAGCTTCGGTTCCAGGGAATAGACCGTCTCGCTGCTGCCGAGCGTTACCTCAAGACTTAGCGACAGGATCACCATCGCGGTCACCTCGCCCCCGGAAACCACCGGCACGACGAACTGGTTGTTGAGTTTCACGTAGTCATGAGTCGGTACCGCATCGCCGCCTTCCTCCGGTACGGCGACCGAGGCGGGTTTTGCCGAAGGCTCTGCATCGCCGCAGGGATCGGTCAGTTCCGTGGTTTCGGGCGCGGGGCGCAACGCGATTCCCGCGCCGACCCCGCCCCCCAGTCCGATCAAAGCCAGAAGCAACGGCAACAGTTTGCGAAACATGATCCTGCCTCAGAACGGTAGCAGCGCATCAGCGGCTTGCTGGCCGTAGCGCGGTTGCTGCATGTCGGTGATTTGCCCGCGCCCGCCATAGGCGATACGCGCGCCCGCGATCTTGTCATAGGTGATCTCATTCGCACGCGAGATGTCCTCTGGCCGGACAAACCCGGTCACCACCAGTTCCCGCACCTCGAAGTTCACGCGCACTTCCTGACTGCCCTGAATGCGCAGTACGCCGTTCGGCAGCGTTTCGATCACGGTCGCCGCGATGCGCAGGGTCAGCTTTTCGTTGCGCTGCACCGATCCGGTGCCCTGAAAGGAACTGGCGGACTCCGTTTCCACCGCTTTGGCCAGTGACGATCCTTCGGCCAGCATCATGTCGGCGCGCTGCGGGATGCCGAACATCGACGGAATGCCCATCGAAACCGACCCGTCGCGGCTGCGACCGGTGGAGTTGCTGATTTCCGCCTTGTCGTCGATCTCGATCACCACCGTCAGGATATCGCCGCGCTGCCCTGCCCTGCGGTCGCCCAGCAGCGATTGCCGCCCCCCCGCCCAGAGAGAGGCATTGTCGATCGGGCGATCCGGCACCGTGGATTCCGGCAACGGGGGGCTGTACATGGCGTTGAACTCGCCACCCCCCTCGACCGGGGTAAATTCCGGCGCCTTGCCAACCGTATCAAGCCGCCCGCAGGCGGAAAGAAGCACCAGTGTGGCAACAGTGGCCTGAGCGATCCTCGACGTCATCTTCGATCCTTCATCCTGTCAGTTATTGCCGCCCACACGCACCTGGCCGTCGGCGGTGACGATACCGGTGACGGTGCTGCGGGACGAAATGTTCATCACCCGGACCAGATCGCCCGCCCCGCCGCGATCCAGCGCCCGACCATCGGTCACGATGGAAAGCCCGGCCGAGGCATAGGTCACCGTGACGATCTGGTTGCGCTGGATCAGCGTCACCGGACCAAGGTCGCCCCAACGGATCGCCCGCCCGGCATAGATCGCCACGCGAGTTTCAAGCCCGATGGCCTGCGTCTCGTCGTTCAGCAGCCCTTCGACCACGCCTTCGGCCAGTTCGACATCGCCGGGCTGGATGATCGTATTCGCACGCAACGTCCGGCTGGCGACGAGGATGTCGGACCTGACCGGACCCGCGACAGACAATGTCGCGGCAAAAAGCAGGGCTGTGGTCAACGGGGCACGCATCACCGCACCTGCGTGGTTGCAGCCAGCATCTGATCGGCGGCAGTGATCACCTTGGCGTTCAACTCATATCCGCGCTGTGCTTCGATCAGTTCCGTCACTTCGCGCACGGAATCAACTGAGCTGTCCTCAAGATAGCCCTGCCGCAACGTGCCAAGCCCGGCATCGCCGGGCGTTCCCACCTGTGCAGGGCCGGATCCGGCGCTTTCCAGGAACAGGTTCGATCCGATCGCCTCCAGCCCTTTTTCATTCGGAAAACCGGCAAGGGTGATCTGCCCCAGCAACTGCGGCTCCACCCGGTCGGAAAAATAGGCATAGACATCGCCCGACGCGGAAATGGCAATGGTGCGCGCATCGGTCGGAATCGTGATGTCGGGCACCAGCGGATAGCCATCCGCCGTAACAACCTGCCCTTCGGCCGAACGCTTCAGCGCCCCGTCCCGGGTATAGGCCGACAGGCCCGACGGCAGGGCCACCTCCAGATAGCCGGTGCCTTCGATGGCCACATCAAGATCGCCCCCCGTCGGCGACAGCGACCCCTGACCAAGGTTGACCGTAACAGATGCGGCGCGCACGCCAAGACCGATCTGCACACCCGTCGGCAAAACGGTACCATCGGCGGCCGCAACGGTGCCGGGGCGCGTCACCTGCTGATACATCAGGTCCGCGAAATCGGCGCGGCGCGGATTGTAGCCGGTGGTGTTCATGTTGGCGAGGTTGTTGGAAATCACCTCGACTCGCATTTGTTGTGCGGCCATGCCGGTCGCCGCGATCTGCAATGCACGCATTTTCGTTTTCCTATCGTGGCAGTGTCTTATCGGCCCAGTGTCTGAAGAACGGCGCGGATACGCTGGTCTTCCCGCTCGAGAAACGTCTGGCCCATCTCGTAAGCGCGCTGCACCTCGATCATCCGCGCCACCTCGGCCACGGGATCAACGTTCGATCCTTCCAGAAAGCCCTGCATCACCGTTGCGCCTTCTGCCGGTTCCACGCCGCCGGGGGCGACAAACCGTGTGCCCCCCGTCCGCGTCAGGTCGTTCGGATCGGCGGGAAGCCATGTTCCGATCTGGGCGACCGGCTGACCGTCTGCGGCGAGTGTGCCATCGCCGGCAAGCGTCACCGCGCGGCTGCCGGGCGGAACCTGGATGGCCGCGCCGCCCGCATCCAACAGGCGGAAACCCTCTGCCGTCACCAGTTCTCCCTCCGCCGAAAGTGCGAAGGACCCCGCGCGTGTCAGCTCCTGTCCGCGCGGGGTTTCGATAAGGAAAAACCCTTCGCCGTCGATGGCGAAATCGAAGGCACCACCGGTGCTCGTGATCTCCGCCTGCGCAAGGCTGATGTTCCGCACATCCGCCGAGGCCATGGAAAGTGAGGCTTCCTCCTCCATCGCACTGATGTGTTCGGCAAAGATCAAGCCTTCCTTGCGGTAACCGGTGGTGGAGGCATTGGCGATGTTGTTCGCCACCGTCTGCATTTCGCGCATCAGCCCCGATTGCCGGGTCAGCGCCACATAGCCTGCGTTGTCCATCAGCCCCCCACTATCGCCGGAATGACCCTGTCGGTGAAAAACCCGACGAGAGAGGTTGTCATGAAGCTCATCGAAACCCAGAACACCGCCAGCATGGCGGCGACCTTGGGCACAAAGGTCAGGGTCATTTCCTGAACGGATGTCAGCGCCTGCAACAGGCCAATCACCAGCCCGACCACCAACGCCACGGAAAGCAGCGGTGCCGAGGTGACGACCGACACCCACAGCGCCTGTCGCAGCATGTCGAAGATGAATCCTTCCGACTGCATCAGACCGGCATCCTCAGGATTTCCTGATAGGCCTCGACAACTTTGTCGCGCACCGTCACCGCCGTTTCCACGGCAAGTTCCGATGCGGCCAGCGCCTGCACCAGCGAATGTGCATCGGCGCCGCCGGTCATGGCGGCCATGGCAGCGGTTTCACCCTGACGGAGCGTGGTGGCGAATTCCGCCGCCACCTTTCCGAAACCGGAGTCCGCCCCGCCGCTTTCAACGGCCGGGCGCGTTGCAGGCCGCGCATTCGCATAGGTCTGCTGGGCTAGCGATGTTCTGATGTCCATTCTGGACCCTCCTTACCGGCGCAGCAGTTCAAGCAGGGATTGCGACATTTGCCGCGCCTGATCGAACATCTTGAGGTTCGCCTCGTAGCTGCGCTGTGCCTCGCGGGCATCCGCGATCTCGATCACCAGATCGACATTCGATCCGGCATAATGTCCCGTTTCATCCGCCATGGGATGCGACGGGTCGTAGATGCTGGGCAATTCGGCCTGATCCAGCGTCACCTCCGATAGCCGGACGGCACCGCTGCGTTCCCGGGCGCTTTGTGCGCCCATCTCGGCCTCGAAGCTGGCCATCTTCCGCCGATAGCCCGGCGTGTCGGCATTGGCGATGTTTTCGGATACATGTCGCAGGCGGCCCGCCTGTGCCTGCATCCCGCTGGCCGACAGCATCAGGGTTTTCGAAAATTCGTTCATCGCCGTCACCTGATCCGGCCAAGGCTGGCGCGCAGGATATCGGACCCGGCGCGATAAACGGACAGGGCCAGATCATGCTGCTGGCGCAGGTCGGCGGCCTTGACCATTTCGGTTTCCAGCGACACCGCATTGCCGTTCGGGGACAGGGCGGCCGCGGTTTCGACGACTGCGGCAGGATCGGTCATGGCGGAACCGCCCAGATGTCCGGGCCTTGTGGTTCGCATGGTGCTTTCGCCCGCGGTGCGGAACACATCCGCAAAATCGGCAAGGTCACGGGCGCGATAGCCCGGCGTATCTGCATTGGCGACATTTTCCGCCACCAACGCCTGACGTGCGCCCGCATGCGCCGCCAGTGCGTGCGCCGTTCGCAGGATTTCCGGTTTTTCAAACATCGGGGCTTCTCCCTCGACTACTGCAACCAAGCCTTAACCCCGATTCGTTTAGAAAACCTTTCGTGAACTTCGTGAGGGCAGAATGGCTTGCGACGCACTTGAAGCGCTTGCTTCGGAAATAACGCGACTGGAAACCGTGTGCAGTCTTGGGCGGATCGGGCAGATCGCCGCCGGATCGCTGGTGGCGACCGGTCTTTCGCGCGACGCGGCCCTGGGCGACCGGGTTTCCGTCCTGCGTCGCGGGGCATTGCCGGTATCGGGCGAAATTGCCACCCTGTCGCATACTGGGGCGACGATCCTGCTGGAAGGAACGCCGGAGGGTTGCGCCATCGGCGATGGGGTCCGGCTGTTGGGGCCAGCTGTCATTGCCCCGGATGAAAGCTGGCTTGGCCGTGTCATTGATCCGGACGGGCAGCCACTGGACGGAAGGCCGCTTCGGCATGGCAAAGACCGATTCCCGCTGCAACGGTTACCGCCGTCTGCCGCCGGGCGCGGCAGGCTGGGCGCGCGGCTGGACACCGGGCTTGCGGCTTTCGACACGCTTCTGCCCATCGTCCGCGGCCAGCGCATCGGATTGTTTGCCGGATCGGGGGTCGGAAAGTCGACGCTGATGGGTGCCTTTGCCAAGGGTGTTTCCGCCGATATCGCCGTGATCGCCCTGGTGGGCGAACGCGGACGCGAACTGCGCGAATTCGTCGAGGAAATCCTGGGGGCGGATGGCTTGCGCCGCGCTGTCGTGGTCGTGGCCACGTCGGATCAGCCGGCATTGCTGCGTCGCCGCTGCGCCTGGGCGGCGATGACGGTGGCCGAATATTTTCGCGACCTCGGCCACCACGTGTTCTTCATGGCAGATTCCGTCACGCGGTTTGCCGAGGCCCATCGGGAAATCGCGCTCGCCTCAGGTGAGGCAGCCAGCCTGCGCGGGTATCCGCCCTCCACCTCCCCCGCGATCATGACACTCGCCGAACGCGCCGGTCCCGGCCCGACAGGCAGCGGGGACATCACCGGGCTGTTCAGCGTTCTCGTCGCCGGCTCGGATATGGAGGAGCCGGTGGCCGACATCCTGCGCGGCGCGCTGGACGGGCATGTGGTGCTGGACCGCACCATCGCCGAACGTGGGCGCTTCCCGGCGGTCGATCTGCTGCGATCGGTTTCACGAAGCCTGCCTGTTGCGGCCAGTCCCGAAGAAAATGCGTTGATATCGCGGGCGCGGCACCTGCTTGGCGCCCATGAACGGGCAGAGCTGATGATCCGCGCCGGGCTTTATGCGCCGGGTTCCGATCCTGTGGTCGACGCCGCGATAAAAGTCTGGCAGGGGCTTGACGGCTTTCTTGCCGAACCTTCTCCGGAAGGTGCGGCCGAGGCATTTTCTCGGCTTGCGGATGTGCTGGCCGTGGCGGAAAGCGGCCCAGCATGACGGTTATCCCAGGCGCAAGGCAAGCGTCCGGATCAGCGCAGGCGCAGTTGAATGCACCGGCGCGATGCCGACGGATTGTCGATAGGAGAGGTTTCCGCGCCAGTTCGGCGGGCGGTCGATGGGTTTGCGAACAGCCTGCAACACTGCAAGCTCACCATCTTACCGGCGCGCTCGGCCTTGCAGAAAGGTGCCGGATTACAGCAACAGCGAAATCAGCCCGCCAGAACTGCCACCCTGCAGCAGTTGCGCGGCGGTGGAACCGGGCCGGGTGGTTTCTGCCGCTTCTGACCGCAGAAGGAAAAGGCGCACCAACTTTTCAACCTGCTCGCCCGTACCGAACTGGCGGACGGAATCGCCCCCAAGATAGCGGCTGCTGCGTTCTTTCAACACGGTAAGCTGCTGGTCGATATCCAATGTCCCGAACTGCGCGGGCAGGCCAAAGGCTGTCTGGAATACCTGTCGCAGCGGTGCAGAACCCATCACATCATACCACAGCTTGTTTTCCGTGCCGGTGCCTGTCGCAAGCGCGGCCAGCTCCCGGCGGGCATTCAGCGCCAGGCGCAGGTTGTCGTCGCTTTCGCCCACCGCGACCTCGAACTGCCGTTCCGAATATTGAGCAAGGATCTTGTCGGCGAAATCGGAAAGCTGTGTGCGCGGCACGGAATAATCTCCGAATCCGAAGGCCTTGGAGAAAGCCAGATAGCGCTTGTCGGACATGCGGTTGGCCAGTGCATCCGTCGTCAGCGTACCGTCTTCCAGCATCTTGCGGATGAAGAAGCGCGAATTGATGTCGGCATCCAGCCCGAATGCGCCCAAGGCAACGCCAAGCAACCTCCGGTCCGCGACCAGTTCCTCGGCCGTCGTAACGGTTGATATCTTTTCGCGGAAATATTCCATGTCGCGCTGCAGGACGCCATTCGCGGTGAAGTTGGCCTTCTGCGCCTCCATCGTACGCGCAAGGAAACGCCAGCCCGTATATCCGCCGGCAGGGATAACGGGCCGGAAGGTCATGCGTGGCCCGCAGCGAACAGCCGGTCTTCACGCGGCAACAGCGCTCGCAGCGCCTTGAGCACCTGATAATGCTGTCCCGAAAGCACCGCCTCCGTCGCCTGAGACAGCTGGCTACGGCTGTCGTGATCGGTCAGAACCTGACTTAGCTGTTCGATCCCGCGCAGGAGTTGCATCCGCGCCTCTTCCGGCTCGCAGTCGCCGGACAGCACAAGTTGCGCGATGTAGCAGACCCGGCGCACCGGCGTATTGGCGGCCTCGGGGTGGATGGCATCGCGCAGCCGCAGGATATGGGCATTGGGCGTCATCACCGCCAGACGCGATCGCCTGTCGCCGTTTTCGATCACGGCGCCGTTGATCAGCACGCGTTCCTTCGGGCCGAGTTTAAGGACAAGTCCGCTCATGCCGGTGTCCCCTGCTGCCGAAGACCGGCCATGATCGCCGAGTTCACCTCGATCAGCACATCGGCGCTTGCCTGTTGAGCCAGAACCTTGCGGCTGTGTTGCTGGGTGAATTCCGCCAGATAAAACACCCGCGCACGCAGGCTGTCGGGCAGGCGATTGCCCTCCTCGGCAACGTCGGCGGCCAGAACCGACCACAGCCTGCGATTTTCGTGAATGGCTTGTGCCAGGGCCGCGAATCCGCCTGTCTCGGGCGAGGCGGCATGTTTCAGGCGATGCGTGATCCGCGCGAACAGATCGTATTCGGTTCCGCGCGTGGTGCGCGTGGGTGCGTCGGGTCGGCTGTAGGCGCTTCGCGCCATGTCGAACGTGTTCAATTCGGTCCCTTTCAAGGTCATGCTGTCCGGCTTTTCCCGACGGGGGTACCGTCAGGCGGGCGCGCCCTTGCGGCGCGCCCCGTTTGCGCTTGCGTCAGCGGAACAGCGACAGCAGGTTCTGCGGGCCCTGGTTCGCGATCGACAGAGACTGCACGCCAAGTTGCTGCTGCACCTGAAGGGCCTGCAGTCGGGCCGAGGTTTCCTCCATATCGGCATCGACCAGCGAACCAATCCCCGATTTCAGCATGTCGGTCAGCTTGCCAACGAAATCGTTCTGGATCTCGATCCGGCTTTCCGCCGAACCGAAGGCCGAGGCGGCATCGATGGCGGTGCCGATCATGGTTTCGATATTGGCGAGCGCCGTTGCGGCACCCGCGTCAGAGGTCACGTCGACCGTGCCAAGCAGGCTGAGACCACCTGAGCCCGCATTCTTGAATTGCGCCGACACACTCAGATCGCGCGCCATGTCCCCGGTGCCGTCGTTCTTGAACACCAGCTCGCCCGGCGAGGCACTGTTGTAGTCCACCTGAAGGTTGTCGATGCCCAGAGAGTCAATGGCGTTCTTCAGGCCGACCGCCACCATGTCCGAGGGTGTCGTCGCCGCCACATCTTCGGCCGACACCGTATAGGTCGCCGTCTTGTCGCCCAGCGTGATCGAAATCTTGTCCCCCGCCGCAAAGGTATCGGTGCTGTCGTCGATCACGATCGACTTGCCGGTGGCATCGCCCTTGTCCAGCACGAAGGATGCAGAGTCGGCGTCGGTGGAAACCCCCTCGGAGCCGGCCAGCACACCCTTTGCCGCATAGGCACCGGTTGACAGATCCTGCGCGTCGACCGTGATCGAGGACGCCGTCACCGATCCGCCCGAGGCGCGGTCGAGTGACGAAAGGATGTCAACCGATGCACCCGCCGTTCCGTTCACAAGGTTCAGACCATTGAACTGCGCGGCGCCCACCACCGATTCGATCTGCTTGGTCAACGCATCGATATCGGTCTGGATCTTGGTGCGGTCGACGTTCTTTTCCTGTGCCGCGACGATCTTGCCTTTCACCTCGGTCAACAGGTCGGTAACGGTTTCCGACGCCTGCCGGGCCACGGCCACGGTGCTTTCGCCCAGCGAAAGGCTGTCGGAAATTCCCTTGAAGCCTTTCACATCGGCTTCCATCACCTTGGAAATCGCCCAGACGGCGGCGTTGTCCTTGGCGGAACCGACCGATTTTCCGGTCGAGATTTCCGCCTGTGTCTTCGACATGGAAGAATTGATGCCCTTGAGGGTTTGCAGCGCGGTCATTGCGCTGGTGTTGGTAAGAATGCTCGACATGAAGCGGTTCCTTGCTTTCTACGCTTATCGCCAGAGTTGATCAGCCGCAGGATGCGGTGCGATGTGCTTGCCACGGGCTTTCTGCCCCGACGTCCGGGCGTACCGGTCGCGCCACCCCGTCCGGGATGCATCAGCGTTTCTGGACGGGAAAGGATAACGGCCCGCTAACCAACAAGCGGCTTTTCCTGAAGATTCGATGCAAATTCGTATCGTTCACCGTTACGCCTTCCGCTCCAGAAGCGTGTTGGCGGTGCCGATCACCTGGCGCGATCCGCGCGGGCCATAGGTTTCAAGCCCTGAAGCCGCACGTGTCACGGCAGCGTGGCGCGTACGTGCCGCCCGCGCGCCACGCAACGCTGCAGACAGCAGCCTTTCGCTACGTTCAGCGGCGCGCCGCAGCGCTTGGGCCCGGTCGCGGGTCAGCGGACCATCCGCCATGGTAAAAGCCGCAACGATTTGGGTTTTTTCATCGGTGAGTGCAGAAAGCAGGTCGAAACGGCCACCATGCAGGGCATCGGCCTCTGCCTGAAGCAGTCGGGTCAGCCGCCCCGCCAGTGTTGCACGATCATTCTGCATCGCTGCCATCCTCTTGCAACGAACGGAACAGGTGTTCGGAAAGCCCGATCCCCCCCGCGCGCACGATTTCCTTCGCCTGCGCCTCGATCAGGAAAGATGCGAACTGATCCTCGCCCTCCCCCCCGCCGAAACCTTCGGGCGTTTTCCCGATATCGGCATGTTTCAGCATTTCGGCCAGAAACGCGGCTTCCAGTTCGTCCGCGACCTTGCGCAATGCGGCAGTTTCGGGGGGCGGCGGCAGTTTCGGGGTGTCGGACGGGCGGACCTGCATGTCGTACTCCTGATAACGGCAATTTTCGCTATCAGTCAGCAAGGCGGTAAACATCCGGTAACCCGAAACGGGCAAATGTCACGCAGGATCAATCAGGGGCACGCAGAATGCAGCCAGCCGCGATCACAGGGGTCATACCTGCCGGTGACTTCCTTGCACAAATACCTTCCGCCATCGAAGACGATGCAAAGGGCATCGATCCAGTATTCGGCGACATCATGTCGGAACAGGCGGCGAAGCCTGAAGAAGAGATCGGCGATGACCCATCGGCCACATCGTGCTGGGCGGCGATTGCGCATCCCGCCACCACTTTGCCTAACGACCCGTCGTTATCCGCAGCAGGCAAAGCCATTGTTACTGCTGCAGTAAAATCACCCGGCGCAACGGATACGCATATGGCACCGGCAGACGCCATTGCGGACCCGCCGGAAAACACCGCAGACGGAACGGCACCCGCGTCAGATATACCCGTCACCCTGACAGCATACAAAGGTGAAATGTCATCGCCAGCAGTGGCCCCCAGTATCGCGCAGCAGGCGATCGAGGCGCAACTTGGATCCGACACTCCGGGTCAGGGACAAGAAACAGGGATTGGCGGCGCGCAGAACGACGCTTCGGGCGGAAACAGCGCGCAAGACGACATGTCAGACAGCGAAAATGGGCAGAAGGGTACTGCCGAAACTAGCGCCAGCGCTGCCCGAAACCGGAACCCTTCCATCGCGGGGGCAGAAGCAACGGCGGCCTTTGCCGTCGAAGTTTCGGCAGCACCGTCTGTCGCCTTGCCGGCAACCGCAGACACGCACCCCGGCAGCCCCCCCGCACTATCCGGCGCGGACGGTATGACGACGGGATTTCAGACCGAGCAGATCGTCGACGGGATCGTGACACGCGCCAGCGACCGGATCGATATCGCGCTGACGCCGGATGATCTTGGTCGCCTGCATTTGAGCATGACCGAGGAAAACGGCCAGCTTCGCGTGGCGATGGCGGCAGAGCGGCCGGAAACGCTGGACCTTATGCGGCGCACGGCCGATCTGCTGGCGCTGGACCTGCGCGCGGCTGGATATGATGACGTGGTCTTTACGTTCGAAGGCGGCGGATCGCAGGACGGGCACCAAGACCCGCCGGTCGCATACCCCCAAGACAGGTCTGCATCCGCGTCCCAACATACGCCTGCCCCCATCCACGTCCCTGACAAACCGCCCAGACATAATCGCGCTGACATGCCGGGCAGTATCGATCTGCGCTTCTGAAAGGCCACCGATGACCATAACCGCAACCGCACTTGCCAGTGCATCGCCCGCCACCACCGCTGCACCGAAATCGGGCGCGATCAGTTCGGATTTCGAAACCTTCCTGAAGATGCTGACCGCGCAGATGCAGAATCAGGATCCGCTCAACCCCATAGAATCGCAGGATTTCGCGGTGCAGCTTGCGACTTTTTCCGGGGTGGAACAGCAGGTGCGGACCAACGATCTTCTGGCCGGGCTTGTCTCGCAGCTTGGCCAGTCGGGCCTGTCGCAGATGGCGGGCTGGATCGGGATGGAGGCCCGCGCTGCCGTTCCCGCCCTGTTCGACGGCAGTCCCGTGACCGTTTATCCGCAAATTCCCCAAGGGGCGACTTCTGCAACCCTGGTGGTGAAGGATGCCAGCGGTGCTCTCGTGCAGCGTCTGCCGATCGCCACGGATGGCGCTGCGGTGCAGTGGCAAGGTACCGACAGCTACGGTTTCCCCCTTGCTTCCGGGGCCTATTCCTTTGCCGTCGAAGGATCGAAGGACGGGGTGACGATCGAAACCCTGCCAGCGCTGGTCTATTCCCGAATTGTCGAGGCGAAGGTGGAGGACGGCACGAATATCCTGACCTTCGAAAGTGGTGTAAGCACGGCGGCCGAAAACGTGACAGGCCTGCGCCTGCCTGCGGCGGACAATGGTTCCTGACGCATCGCGCCCGCGCTTGCCATGCCGCTGCGGGCGGCCTAGCGTCGCGCGCCATGCAGAACGTTCCCATCCGCCCTTCGGTCCAAATTGCATCCGCAGCACCGCCGGATGTGGCGGAAACGGACTGGCCCGGACAGATGACCGCGATAAGGGCGCTGGCCGAATCGCGCGGTGCGGTGCCGAAAGGCGCTGGCTGGCACCGGCTTTCCGGCGGGCGCACCAACCGGGTCTGGAAGACCGGAACGGACGACCCGCTTGTCATCAAGCTGTACGATACGGCCGCCGCCAGCCCGCTGTTTCCCAACCGACCGGAGCAGGAGGCCGTGGCGCTTTCCGCTGCCGCCAGTCATGGCCTTGCCCCCCGCATTCGCGACCGTTTCGTCACGCCCTTTGGCGAGTGCCTTGTCTATGAACTGGCCAGCGGCGGCATGTGGCGCACGGGCACAATCCCGGTGGCCAAGGCACTTCATGCTGTCCACAGTCTGACACCGCCCTCCGGGCTGACCATGAAACCCGGCGGAGAGGCGGCATTGCGGGTGGAAATCCGTGCGATCCTGAATAGCTGCGGGATCACGCAGGCCGCGCCGCTGCTGCAATACCTGGACAGGTTGCAAGTGGCGCAGATGCCGCTTGCCGCACCCGTTTTCCTTCATGGCGATCCGGTTCCGGGAAACATCATACGTCGCGGACGAAAGCTGATGCTTATCGACTGGCAATGTGCGGGCACGGGCGATGCCGCCGATGACCTTGCCCTGTTCCTGTCGCCCGCGATGCAGCGGCTGTATCGCGGCAAACCGCTATCATCCTGGGAATCGGAAACTTTCCTTGCGGCCTATCCCGATACTTTCGTTATCTCGCGGTACCGGGCGCTGAAACCGCTGTTTCACCTGCGCATGGCCGCCCACTGCCTGTGGAAATCCGAACGCGGAGCAGCAGGATACGGGCGTGCCCTTGCACTGGAACGCGCCGCGCTGGACGCCTGAACCGTCAGAGCAGCCGTTCAAACAACACAACAGCACCCACACCTGCCAAAGCCAGAACAGCGCCGAACAGGATCAGGCCCAGCGCCTCGCGGCCTCGGGGACGGGTCACAGGTGGCGGTGTCGCGGCCGAACGGCGGATCAGCGCATCCTCGGCCATGCGCGGCAACAGCGGCCCGAACCGCGACAGGACACGCGCCGTACGCGCCAGATCGCGCAACAGCGCGCCCGGCCCAATGTTCTTGCGGATGTAGTCTTCGACCGTGGGGCGCGCCACTTCCCAAATGTTGATATGCGGGTCCAGCGACCGCGCCACGCCCTCGACCACCACCATTGTGCGTTGCAGCAGGATCAGCTCGGTCCGGGTTTCCATGCCGAAACGCTCGGTCACCTCGAACAGATAGGCCAGAAGCCGCGCCATCGAAATCCGGCTGGCATCCATGCCAAAGATCGGCTCGCCAATCACGCGAAGGGCACGGGCGAATTCGTCCATGTCCTGTTCAGCGGGAACATAGCCCGCCTCGAAATGCACCTCGGCCACACGGCGGTAATCACGGCGCATGAATCCATACAGGATCTCGGCATAAACCCGGCGGGTATATTCATCAAGCCGCCCCATGATGCCGAAGTCATAGGCGATGATCGCGCCGTCGGTGGCCACCTTCAGGTTGCCCTGATGCATGTCGGCATGGAAAAATCCATCCCGCAGGGCATGTTTCAGGAACAGGTCCAGGACACGCGCCGCCAGCACCCGGCGATCATGGCCCGCGGCATCCAGCGCATCATTGTCGGCCAGATTGATCCCTTCGGCCCAGCCAAGCGTCATGACATTGCGGCTTGAAAGCTCCCAGACCGGCGCAGGAACGCGGATGCCCAGGTCCCCCTTGGTGTTGGCCGCAAATTCCGCTGCCGCCGCGCTTTCCAGCCGCAGGTCCAGCTCTCCCTTCACGACGCCGTCGAAATGGGCGATCACCTCCATCGGCCGCAAACGGCGCGAAGCTGGAGAAAGCAGTTCAATCATCCGTGCGGCAAAATAGAATGCGTCGATGTCCTTGCGAAAAGCTTTTTCGATATTTGGACGCAGCACCTTTACGGCCACATCCTCGCCATCCCCGGCCAGACGCGCGCGATGCACCTGCGCGATAGAGGCCGCCGCGACCGGTTCCGAAAAGTCGCTGAACACGGCGCCCACTGGCTGATGCAGTTCTGCGGCTATCATCTGCTTGGCGGTTTCGGTCGGAAACGGTGGCAGTCTGTCCTGCAGGTATTTCAGCTGCTGCGCCAGATCGTCACCCACGATGTCGGGTCGCGTCGAAAGCACCTGACCGAACTTGATATAGGCCGGGCCAAGCGCCGTCAGCGCACGGGTTGCGGGCGGCAGCGCCGGATCGCCCTTTTCGCCCAACCACGTGAACGGCCATCCCAGCACGCGGGCCACGAAACGCAGGCGCGGCGTCGCATCAAAGGCATCCAGAACCACGCCGATTCCGCCGGTGCGTTCCAGCGTGGCAAGGGTGCGCACCAGCCGCCAGATGTTGTGCGGGCCGCGCAACTACAGCTTCCATCCCGAATGCAGCGCCGCCACACCCATGGTCAGGTTCCGGTATTTCACCTGACCGAAACCGGCCTCCCGGATCATCTGCGCAAACCGTTCCTGATCGGGGAACTTGCGGATGCTTTCGACCAGATACTGATAGCTGTCGCGGTCGCCCGCCACGATCTGCCCCATCACCGGAATCACCTTGAAGGAATAGCGATCATAGGCCCATTGCATTGCCGGATTGGGCAGCTGGCTGAACTCCAGCACCATCAGCCGCCCACCGGGACGCAGCACACGGAACGCTTCTGACAGCGCGTCAGCGATCCGTGTCACATTCCGGATGCCGAAGCTGATGGTATAGACATCAAAGCTGCTGTCGGCAAAGGGCAGCGCCATCGCATCGCCCACCACCCAGTCAAGCGATGCCGCCAGCCTTTCCGCCTCGGCGCGCTTCTGCCCCTCGATCAGCATGGATTCCGTCATGTCGCAGACGGTAGCCTGTGCCCCCGGGGCCCGTTTGAGGAAACGAAAGGCGATGTCGCCGGTGCCCCCCGCCACATCCAGCAGCCTCTGGCCGGGACGCGGCGCCAGCCAGTCCATCATCGCGTCTTTCCACAAACGATGAACGCCACCCGACATAAGGTCGTTCATCACATCGTATTTCGACGCGACACGCGAAAACACGCCATGCACCATCCCGGCCTTTTCGCCCTCGGCCACGGTCTGGAAACCGAAATGGGTGGTGCCCTGCTGCTCTTCCATCATCCTGCCCCGGAAAGGTCGCCTTGGGATATACCGCCGCAGGTCGAAGCGAAACCCATTTCTCTGTCGCAGGTGCCGCCGCGCCCGACCGGATGACCCTTGGCCTTCGGGCATCTGCGCCCTACGTTCGGCGCACCCATGAAGGAGACGCGATGCCCGAACTGCCCGAAGTCGAAACCGTCAGGCGCGGGCTGGAGCCCGTGATGGCCGGTGTGCGCATCGCCCGGGCCAGCGCCAACCGGCCCGACCTGCGCTGGCCCCTGCCGGAGCGGATGGCCGAACGACTGACAGGGCGCCAGGTGCTGGCGCTGCGGCGGCGATCCAAATACATCCTGGCAGACCTTGAAGGCGATGAAAGCCTGCTGATCCATCTGGGGATGTCCGGGCGGATGCTGGTGTCCGGTGTCACGCAGGGCGATTTTCACCACGCGGTGCGGCCTTTGGAAAAGCACGATCATGTCGTCCTCGACATGGCGAACGGGGCCCGCATCACCTTCAACGATGCCCGGCGCTTCGGGGCCATGGATATGATTTCAACCGCGGCTGCCGAAAGCCACCCGCTGCTTGCCGCGCTGGGGCCAGAGCCGCTGGGCAACGGCTTTGATGATGACTATCTGGGCCGACGCCTTGCCCGCCGGCAGGCACCCGTCAAGTCCATGCTGCTGGACCAGCGCATTCTGGCGGGTCTGGGCAACATCTATGTGTCCGAAGCGCTGCATCGCGCGGGCATCAGACCAGACCGGACCGGTGGTAGCCTGTCGCCCCACGAAATCGCACAATTGGTTTCCGTGATCCGCGCGGTCTTGCTGGATGCCATAGCGGCGGGCGGATCGTCGTTGCGCGACCATCGCCGCCCTGACGGGGAACTCGGCTATTTCCAGCACTCCTTCCGGGTATATGATCGCGAAGGCGCGCCCTGTACGACGAAAGGATGCACGGGAACGATCCTGCGTATCGTGCAATCCGGCCGGTCAAGCTACTACTGTCCGCACTGCCAGTCGTAAAAGGAAAGCCACCGTGGCCTACAACACCATCATCGTCGAAATTGCCGACAACGTCGCCCTGATCCGCCTGAACCGGCCAGACGCACTGAATGCCCTGAACGCCGAACTGATGCGTGAATTATCCACCGCGCTGACCGCGCTGGATCATGACGACAAGGTACGCTGCATGGTCCTGACCGGATCGGAAAAGGCCTTTGCCGCCGGCGCGGACGTGCGGGAAATGGCGGCAATGTCGTTCGCAGATGTGTTCGACCGCGACCTTTTTGCCGCTGAAGCCACAGCCATAGCGGCCCTGCGCAAGCCGCTGATCGCTGCCGTGGCCGGCTATGCGCTGGGCGGCGGCTGCGAGCTCGCAATGATGTGCGACTTCATCATTGCCGCCGATACCGCGAAATTCGGCCAGCCCGAAATCAACCTCGGCATCGTGGCGGGCATGGGTGGAACCCAGCGCCTGACCCGCGCCATCGGCAAGGCCAAGGCGATGGAAATGAACCTGACGGGTCGGCTTATGGACGCGATCGAGGCAGAGCGAGCCGGTCTGGTCGCGCGCGTGGTTCCGGCCGCAAATCTGATCGAGGACGCGATGGCAACGGCTGGCAAGATTGCCGCAAAGTCCACACTGGCCGTGCGCGCCGTCAAGGAAGCGGTGAACCGCAGCCAGGAAACTACTCTGGCCGAGGGGCTGCTGCACGAACGCCGACTGTTCCACGCGCTGTTTGCCACCGAGGACCAGAAAGAAGGTATGTTAGCCTTTGTCGAAAAGCGGCAGCCGGCATTTCGTAACCACTAGGCGCTTGGAGTTTTCAACGATTCCCTGTTTCCTTTCGAAACTCTTTCGCGTATAGGCCGCCGCTACATGCGCGTGGGCCCGCTTAAGGCAGAATCGATACCGCTTCACAGAAGCGGTGCCTTGGGTTTTCGTGCGATCAGATTTTGACAGACAGACCCAAGGAAAACAGGCCCATGGCTAATACCGCCCAGTCCAAGAAACGCGCCCGCCAGAACGAGGCGCGCTATGCCGTGAACAAGGCGCGGCGCTCGCGCATCCGCACCTTCCTGCGCAAGGTCGAGGAAGCCATCGCTTCGGGCAATCAGGAATCGGCCGCCGCTGCGCTGCAACTTGCCCAGCCGGAACTGGCCCGCGGCATCACCAAGGGCGTCCTGCACAAGAACACCGTCGCGCGCAAAATGTCGCGGTTGTCGGCCAGGGTCAAAGCGCTCAAAGCCTGACGTCAACGAAGCTGCCTGTCTCCCGAGTCGGCAGCACGCAGCACATCGCAATAAAATTGCAAGACGCCTTTCCTTGAAAGGCGTCTTTTTGCGTTTGGCAATCGCAAAATCGGCCATTCGTTGCGCAGAACGCACGACGCGCAGATTCGATGCGTCAAACATCGAGTCAAGCCGAGAGTTCTGTTGCCACCGTTTCGCCAGAGTTGATAGCTTGGCCCTGCGATTCACATCGCCCTGGGGGGACATGCGAAATCGCGGGGGACAATGGGGGGCTGCAACCCTGTTATCTGCAACGGCACGTCCGTGGCATCCTTCGCTGTTTTCTGCCGGATCGGGCCGGATGAACATCCTGCCCCTTTTCGGTGCGACTGTCGGGCTTACCCGCACTGTGCGGGAAAGTTCGGTTGTCCGTGTCCGGACATGACGGTTCTGCCGAACCGCCGTCTGCTGACCATATGGTCGGGAAGGCGGTATTTGGTTTGACCATGACCATGCCACCCTTTGGGAAATGCGGATCGCATGCGTCGCCAGAAGCCCCATGAAGGGGTGCGGCGCATGTGAGTGATGCTTGGGGAAGCTGCGAAACGTAGGTCAAAAAGATTATGCCGGAAGAATCCTGGGGACGAGCACGGGAGCAATTGCTCCACACCGTAGGCAAGAACAATTTCACAACATGGATCGCACCGCTGGAACTGACGGCGCTGCGCAACGGCGTTGCAAGCTTTGCAGTTCCCACAACCTTCATGGGGGATTGGGTGTCGCGGAATTTCGGCGACCAGATTCGCCAGCATCTCAGCTCTGCGGGCGCGGATGTGACGCGGGTGGAATTCAAGGTGGAATCACAGGCCCGGCCTGCGACCCCCGCGACGGAACCGGCACCACAGGCGCGCAAGGTTGCCAAACCGGCGCAACGCCGCCGCGGCCACGATGATGAGCTTCCGGCTGCCCCTCTCGATTCCCGCTTCACCTTCGACAGCTTTGTCGTCGGCAAGCCGAACGAGCTGGCCCATGCCGCAGCGCGGCGCGTGGCCGAAGGCGGCCCGGTGACCTTTAACCCGCTTTTCCTCTATGGCGGCGTGGGCCTCGGCAAGACCCACCTGATGCATGCAATCGCGCATGAGCTTCAGGCGCGGCAGCCCGACCTGCGTGTGCTTTATCTTTCCGCCGAGCAGTTCATGTACCGCTTCGTACAGGCCCTGCGCGACAAACAGATCATGGACTTCAAAGAGCTGTTCCGGTCTGTCGATGTGCTGATGGTCGATGACGTGCAGTTCATCGCGGGCAAGGACAGCACGCAGGAAGAATTCTTCCATACCTTCAACGCGCTGGTCGACCAGAACAAGCAGATCGTGATTTCGGCAGACCGTGCGCCGGGTGAAATCAAGGATCTGGAGGACCGGATCAAGAGCCGCCTGCAATGCGGCCTGATCGTCGACCTGCATCCCACGGATTACGAACTGCGTTTGGGCATCCTTCAGCAAAAGGCGGAATATTACCGCAGCCAGTATCGCGATCTGAAGATTGGCGATGGCATCCTGGAGTTCCTCGCGCACCGCATCACCTCGAACGTTCGGGTGCTGGAAGGGGCGCTGACCCGTCTTTTCGCCTTTGCCAGTCTGGTCGGGCGCGAAATCACCATGGAACTGGCGCAGGACTGTCTTGCCGATATCCTGCGTGCCTCGGATCGCAACCTGACGGTCGAGGAAATCCAGCGCCGTGTGGCCGATCATTACAATGTCCGCCTGTCGGACCTGATCGGGCCGAAACGGCTGCGCACCATCGCCCGGCCCCGGCAGGTGGCGATGTATCTGGCCAAGCAGCTGACCACACGGTCCCTGCCGGAAATCGGCCGCCGCTTCGGAGGGCGTGACCACACCACCATCATGCATGGCGTGCGCAAGATCGAGGAACTGCGCGGCACAGACCGCCAGCTGGATGAGGACGTGAACCTTCTGCGCCGCCAGCTTGAAGGCTGATGCCTTGCGGACTTGACGCTACCGTGAAACCGTCAGACATTCTTGCCGCATCACACGAGGGCGATTGATCATCGCCCTCGTCGCATCTTGGGGGATCGGAAGCATGAAACTCAGCATCGAGCGCAGCGCCCTGCTCAAGGCCGTCTCGCAGGCGCAGTCGGTCGTCGAGCGCCGCAATACCATTCCGATCCTCGCCAACGTTCTGATCGAGGCAGAGGGGAATACCGCAACCTTCCGCGCCACCGACCTGGATATCGAGGTGCTTGATCGCGCCGCCGCCGTGGTCGAACGTCCCGGCGCCACCACGGTTTCGGCGGTGACCCTGCATGAAATCGTGCGCAAGCTGCCCGATGGCGCGCTGGTGTCGCTGATCGAGGATGCCGCAACAGGTCGGCTGACGGTGCAGGCTGGCCGGTCGACGTTTTCCCTTGCGACGCTGCCACGCGAGGACTTCCCCGTCATGGCAAGCTCTGACTATCAGGTGAATTTCGCCGCGCCGGCCAAGATGCTGCGTCGGCTTTTCGACAAGTCCAAGTTCGCAATCTCCAACGAAGAGACGCGCTATTACCTGAACGGTGTCTATATGCATGTCGCCGAGGGCGAAGACGGCCCGTCGCTGCGCTGTGTGGCCACCGACGGGCACCGGCTGGCCCGGATTGACGCCCCCCTGCCCGAAGGGGCGCAGGGCATGGCCGGTGTGATCGTACCGCGCAAGACAGTGGGCGAATTGCGCAAATTGCTGGATGATGATGACGCGCAGATTGCCGTGTCGGTTTCGGAAACCAAGGTGCGTTTCGCGACGCCCACGATCACCCTGACATCCAAGGTGATCGACGGCACCTTCCCCGACTATGCGCGGGTGATCCCCACCGGTAACACACGACGGTTGGAGGTGGACGCGGCAGAGTTCGCACAGGCCGTCGACCGGGTTGCGACCGTGTCGTCCGAGAGATCACGCGCAGTGAAGCTGCAACTGGACGAAGATCGGCTTATCCTGTCGGTGAACGCCCCCGACAGCGGCGCGGCAGAGGAAGAGCTTGCCGTGGCCTATGGTGACGAGCGTCTGGAAATCGGCTTCAACGCAAAATACCTGCTGGAAATCGCCAGCCAGGTGGATCGGGAAAATGCCGTGTTCCTGTTCAACTCCAAGGACGACCCGACCCTGATGCGTGAAGGCAACGACACCTCTGCCGTCTATGTCGTGATGCCGATGCGGGTGTGACTGTCCATTCTGGAGCAGTGAGCAAAGTCGAAAGGCAGGGCGATGCCCGCAACATCCCTGCATTCCCTTACCCTCATCAACTTTCGCAGCCACCGCAGGCTTGACCTGACGCTGGATGGGCGGCCCGTGGCGATCTGGGGGCCGAACGGGGCGGGCAAGACCAACATCCTCGAAGCCGTTTCCATGCTCTCGCCGGGGCGCGGGCTGCGCCGGGCAGCAGCGGGGGAAATCGCACGCCGTCCCGACGCGCCGGGATGGAAGGTTGCCGCAGCCCTGCGTGGAATCGATGCACATGAGTTGGAGACATGGGTAGAAGGCGGCGACACACGCCAGTTGCGCATAGACGGCAAGCCTGCGCCTCAGATCATGCTGGGGCGGGTGATGCGGATGCTGTGGCTGGTGCCAGCGATGGACCGGCTGTGGATCGAGGCGGCCGAAGGGCGACGGCGGTTTCTCGATCGTATCACGCTCAGCTTCAACCCCGGTCATGCCGAAGCGGTTCTGGCCTATGAAAAGGCCATGCGCGAACGCAACCGGCTGCTCAAGGATCAGGTGGCCGATCCGCATTGGTATTCTGCGCTGGAAAGCCAGATGGCCACGTCCGCTGCCGAAATCGAGGCAAACCGCTGTCACGCCCTGAACCGCATTCTCAATGCGCAGGCCGGGGTCGACAGCGCCTTTCCTGCGGCAGAACTTGCGCTGACCGGCCCCGATCCCGACAGCGGCCTGACGGTGGCAGAGCTGCCGGCCTTCTGGTCTGCCGGGCGCAGGCGCGATATGGCGGCGGGGCGCACGCTCGCCGGTCCACATCGCGTTGATCTGCGGGCCAGTTACGCCGCCAAGGAAATGCCCGCAGATCAATGTTCGACCGGGGAACAGAAGGCGCTGCTGATTTCACTCATTCTGGCCAATTCGCGCGCGCTGGCGCAGGATCACGGCAGCCCGCCGGTGTTGCTGCTGGATGAGGTTGCGGCGCATCTGGACGCAGGTCGGCGCAGCGCGCTTTATGACGAAATCACAGCCCTTGGCGCGCAAGCCTTCCTGACCGGTACCGGAAGGGAACTTTTCGACGGTCTGGGACACAGGGCACAGGGGCTGGAGCTTTTCGATCAGGGACTGAAGGAAGGGAGTCTGGAATGACGCCGCAAAGGGTAACGCTGATCACGCTGGGCGTGGATGATCTGGTACGGTCACGCGCCTTCTATGCGGCGCTGGGCTGGAACCCCGCCGAGGAGCTTGAAGGTGTGAGCTTCTATCAGATGCATGGCGCGGTGCTGGGTCTGTTCGGACGTGATGCGCTTGCCGCCGATCAGGGCCGTCCCGGCGCGGCACTGGGCACGGGCGCGATGACGCTGGCCCAGAATTTCCCGAATGAGGCCGCTGTCGATGCGGCCTTCGATCTTTCCCTGAAGGCCGGGGCAACGGTTCTGAAACGCCCCGAAAAGGTGTTCTGGGGCGGCTATTCCGGGTATTTCGCTGATCCTGACGGCCATGTCTGGGAACTGGCGATGAACCCGTTCTGGCCGCTGGCAGATGATGGCAGCCTGACGCTTCCGGGTGCATCGTGACTGCAAGCGCCTTCGATCTGCTGACCTATGCGGGCGCCATGTTCCTGTTGTTCCTCGTCCCCGGCCCGGTCTGGGTGGCGATCACGGCACGGGCGCTGTCGGGCGGGTTCTCCGCCGCCTGGCCGCTGGCCATAGGCGTGGCGCTGGGCGATCTGGTCTGGCCGCTGGCGGCAGTCTTCGGATTAAGCTGGGTTCTTTCGCTTTATGGAGATTTCCTGACAGTGCTGCGCTGGGTGGCGGGTGCCGTGTTCCTTTGGATGGGCATCACTCTGCTGCGCAAACCCGCCGCAGCCATTGCATCTGACAGCCGCCTGACCCGTCCCGGACGCTGGGCCGGTTTCGCGGTGGGTGTGGCTGCCGTGATCGGCAACCCCAAGGCCATCCTGTTTTACATGGGGGCTCTGCCCGGCTTTTTCGACCTGTCCCGTGTCACCGCCCCCGACATCGCCGCGATCATGGCGATTTCGGCGCTGGTACCGATGACCGGCAACCTGTGCCTTGCCCTGTTTCTGGACAGGGCAAGGCGATTGCTGTCCGACCCCTCGGCGATACACCGGTTGAACCAGGTTTCGGGGGGGTTGCTGGTGCTTGTCGGGCTGGTCATTCCCTTTACCTGACCGCTAAATCTTGTGGCCAAGGGGTGACAATCGCCGCCCTGAACGCTATAAGTCGCAAGCAATTTCAGGGGTTCCCAACGCATGGCCGCAGAAGCCAAGAAGCCGGAAAGCTACGGCGCCGATTCCATAAAGGTTCTCAAGGGGTTGGAGGCGGTTCGCAAGCGCCCCGGCATGTATATCGGTGACACCGACGACGGGTCGGGCCTGCACCACATGGTGTATGAGGTCGTGGACAACGGCATCGACGAGGCGCTGGCAGGCCATGCCACCGCCGTGACGGTGCGCATCCATCCCGATGACAGCGTATCCGTCCGCGACAACGGGCGCGGCATTCCTGTGGACATACACCCTGAGGAAGGCGTCTCTGCTGCCGAGGTCATCATGACCCAGCTTCATGCCGGGGGCAAATTCAACAACACAGACGACAGCGGCAATGCTTACAAGGTTTCGGGTGGGCTGCATGGCGTGGGGGTTTCCGTCGTCAACGCGCTGTCGGAATGGCTTGAACTGACCGTCTGGCGTAACGATACCGAATATCGCGCCCGGTTCGAGGATGGCGAATGCGTGACCCATGTGCATGAGGTCGGCCCCGCCCCCGGCCAGCGCGGAACGGAAGTGCGCTTTCTGGCCAGCGCCAAGACCAATCGTGCTGAGGGCACATTTTCCGATCTGGAATACAGCTTCAAGACGCTGGAA
>JBOFCO010000215.1:0-30708 GCA_051646105.1 Paracoccaceae bacterium | reverse complement strand
CGACGGTGATGACACCTTCGTTGCCGACCTTCTGCATCGCATCCGCGATCTGGCGGCCGATTTCCTTTTCGCCATTGGCCGACATGGTGCCGACCTGGGCAACTTCGTCGCTGTCCTTGACCGGGCGCGAGGCAGCCTTGATGGCCTTGATGACTTCGGCAACAGCCGTGTCGATACCGCGCTTCAGGTCCATCGGGTTCATGCCTGCGGCAACCGATTTCATGCCTTCGCGCACGATCGCCTGCGCCAGAACCGTGGCGGTGGTGGTGCCGTCGCCGGCTTCGTCATTGGTGCGGGAAGCGACTTCCTTCACCATCTGCGCGCCCATGTTCTCGAACTTGTCTTCCAGTTCGATTTCCTTGGCGACGGTCACGCCGTCCTTGGTGATGCGCGGTGCGCCGAAGGATTTCTCGATGACAACATTGCGGCCTTTCGGGCCCAGCGTCACCTTTACAGCGTCGGCAAGAATGTTCACGCCACGCAGCATGCGATTGCGGGCATCGGTATCGAACTTGACGTCCTTAGCAGCCATTTTGCTTGCTCCAGTTTGTCAGAATGTCAGGGAAAAGGTTTGCGCGTCGCTCAGGCGATGATGCCGAGGATGTCGCTTTCCTTCATGATCAGCAGGTCTTCGCCGTTCAGCGTCACTTCGGTGCCCGACCATTTGCCGAACAGGATACGGTCGCCTTTCTTGACGGTCATGGCGATCAGTTCGCCCGAATCCTTGCGTGCGCCCTCGCCCACGGCGATGACCTCGCCCTCGGCCGGCTTTTCCTTGGCGGTATCGGGGATGATCAGCCCGCCCTTGGTTTTTTCTTCGCTTTCAATGCGTTTGACCACGACGCGGTCATGCAGCGGTTTGAATGCCATCTGAAAACACTCCCTCGGCTTCAGGTTTAATGCGCGTTAGCACTCACCATAAGGGAGTGCTAACGGCAGCGAGATAGGCCGCCGCCACGAGTATGTCAAGGCGTGAAGCCAGCGCTGAATTCGGTGCGGCAACACGTTGCCTGTTTTGCGTCTGTGGACAATCCCGGACGTTCTTGGGCATTTGCCGCTTTTTCACCCAAGTTCTGTCTTGGCAGTGCCGCCTGCGGCTGCAAGACTTGCCGAGAGTGCCCGTAAGAGGGAGTTTTTACCTTGCCCTTGCCCCGCCCGTCGGCCCGGTTTTTCCGCCCCTTGTTGCTGGCGACGGGCATAGGTCTTTTGCCCTTCACGCCTGCTTTTGCACAATGTGTCGGCCAAGACCTTCTGCAACAACCGCGCTTTGATGCGCTGGATGCCGTTGTCGCTGCTGACCCTTACGGCGCTGGCAATCACTGGCGTGCGACCGGTGATGGCGCAACGGTGCATGTCATTGGAACCTTTCACATCTTCGATAACCGGATGACCGGTCTGATGCCGGGCCTGTCTGCTGTGATCGAGACATCCGACCTGCTCATGCTGGAGGCGGGCCCGGACGAAATGCAGGCCTTGCAGTCGGAGCTATTCGCCAATCCCGGACGTATGTTCATTACAGATGGCCCGACCCTGCCGGAACGCCTGAAGGAGGACGAATGGCAGGTTCTGGCCGATGAGTTGTCACAACGCGGCATTCCTGCATTTCTGGGCTCGAAGTTCCGGCCTTGGTATGTCGCGATGGTTCTGGGCATGCCCCCCTGCGCCGTGCCTGACATCACCAAACCGCCCGAGGGTCTGGACAAGATGCTGATGGACCATGCCGAGGGGGTGCAGACACCCGTAAAGGGGCTGGAACCCTATGACACGGTCTTCGGCATGTTCGAGGATATTGCCGAAGACGAACAAACCGAAATGCTGCGCGCTTCGATCAATCTGGCCGCCGTTGGCACGGATGTCTATTCCACCATGGCCGATGCCTATTTCCGCGAGGAGCACAGGCTGATCTGGGAGTTCAACCGTGCGCTGTCGATGGAGTACGGGATCGGCACGCCAGAACAGTTGCGCGAGGAATTCGCGATGGTCGAGGACCGGATGCTGATCCGCCGCAACCGCGCCTGGATACCTGTAATCCTGTCCGAGACAAAACCGGGTCGACAGATCACCGTCGCCGTCGGGGCCGGACACCTTCCCGGCAAGGCGGGGATTTTGGCATTGCTGGCGGCGGAAGGCTTCAAGATGGAGCGGATGCCGTTTTGATAAGCCGGGGCAGAAAACGCCACTCTAGCTGATCCTGGCTATCGTCCCCGCGACTTCCCTGGAAGAACGGATTTCCGGTTGGCTGCCTTGCTTTGCCAGCCATGTTTTCCGCTTCGATCTGACAGGGCCGATGGATCGAAACCACCCTTTTTGGGTCTTTCCTGCGGCTTCTCGGAACTGGGCAGGGTAATTCCCGGAACTGCAGTATGATCCTGAGTGCGGCTGGGCATGTTGCGCCCCCTTTTATGCTTATGGAGTTTTGGCGGAGGTCAACGACCCCCACCGCATCGCCTGTTACAGGTCAAATCTGGTTGTCCATCGGCAGGATGCTTTCTTTGATTCACAGGAATGACTGCCACGGCCGGCGGCAGGTTCACCAACCTAACGGGACAGGCGTCAGTGGCGGGAAGGGATCAAAGGAACGGGATCATTTTCAGGGCACTCCCATCAGCTACGCCAGAATATCATGCGGCACAGCAGTCGGTCAGATCCGCCCGCGACCCTCCGACGCGTGACAAGCTGGCGCGGCTCCCCTATAAGCCGCGCCAAACCCAACCCAGACAGGTATTCCCATGACGATCAAGGTCTTTGGCCACAAATCCCCCGACACCGATTCCACCGGCTCGCCCATCATCTGGGCCTGGTATCTGACCGAGGTGAAGGGCACCCCCGCCACACCCGTTCTGCTGGGGGAACCGAACACCGAAGCGGCTTTCGTGCTGAAGCATTGGGGGCTGGACAAGCCCGCGATCATCAAGGATGTGGCGGCAGGCGATGAAGTTGTCGTTGTCGATACGAACAACCCTGCCGAACTGCCCGCCGCTATCAACGAGTCAAAGCTTCTGGGCATCATCGACCATCACATGCTGGTCGGCGGGCTGAAAACCAACACCCCGATCGACATCACCATTCGCCCGCTGGCCTGCACCGCCACCATCATGCACGACCTGATGGGCGATGCCGTTGCGAAAGCCCCGCGCGGCATCAAGGGCGCGATGCTGTCCTGCATCCTGTCCGACACGCTGGAGTTCCGCAGCCCCACCACCACCGCCCATGACAAGGACGTGGCCGAAAAGCTTGCCGCCGATCTGGGCGTGAAGATCGCCGATTTTGCCGCCGAGATGTTCGCGGCGAAATCCGATGTCTCGGCCTTCTCCGATGCCGAACTTCTGCGCATGGACAGCAAGGAATACAACGTCGCAGGCAAGGAACTGCGCGTCTCGGTTCTTGAAACCACTGCGCCGAAAGTTGTGCTGGACCGCAAGGATAGCCTGATGAAATCCATGGTTGATGTGGCGAAAGAGGACGGGGCCGATCAGGTGCTGCTGTTCGTCGTGGACATCCTGAAGGAAGAAGCCACCCTTCTGGTGCCGAACGATCTGGTGAAACAGATGGCCGAGGCTTCATTCGGCGCGAAAGTTTCCGGCGATACCGTGGTTCTGCCCGGCATCATGAGCCGCAAGAAGCAGATCATCCCGGCGCTCAAGCTGTAAGCGGCTTAAACTTCCGCTCGGAACAGGCTACGAAGGGGCGTTCTTCGGGACGCCCCTTTTCGTATCAGAAAGTCCGCCATGCCCCGCGTGATCCAGTCGCTGTCCGAAATCTCTGCCGGTTACGATGCTGTGTTTTGTGACCTGTGGGGCTGCCTGCATAACGGGGTAAACGTGTTCCCGGCGGCGGTCGCGGCGTTGCAGGCATTCCGGCAGGCGGGTGGCAGGGTCGTGCTGCTGACCAACGCGCCACGCCCGCAAGCGGCGGTGACGGCCCAGCTGACCCGGCTGGGCGCGCCCGACGACTGTTATGATATTGTCGTCACCTCCGGTGATGCCGCGCAGGCCGCGATGCTGTCGGGGCTGGTGGGCCGCCGCGTCTATCACATCGGCGCGGCCAAGGATGAACCCTTCTTCACCGACATCCCCGCAGAATACGCCAGCGAACCGCCGATCACCCGTGTGCCGCTTGCGGAAGCCGAAGGCGTGGTCTGCACCGGCCTTGTCAATGACGCGACTGAAACCCCCGATGACTACCGCACACTGCTGCTGGAGGCAAAAACCCGTGGCCTGAAACTGCTTTGCGCCAATCCCGACATCGTCGTGGATATGGGCGAGAAGCGCATCTACTGCGCAGGCGCGCTTGCGGCGCTTTATACCGAAATGGGCGGAGAGAGCCTGTATTTCGGCAAACCGCATCCGCCCATCTATGATCTTGCTCGCCAAAAACTGGCCGCGGTCACCGGGCGCGACACGGGCGATGACCGGATTCTGGTCATCGGCGACGGCGTGGCGACGGATATTCAGGGCGGTGTGTCCGAAGGGCTGGATACGCTGTTCATCACCGGCGGGCTCGCGGCAGGGGAGTTTGGCACCGACGCCGAAAATCCCGACCCGGCCCTGATCGATCCTTACCTGACACGCCACCAGCTTTCCGCAACCTACGCGATGGGCAAGCTGCGCTGACAAAATCTTACGGCAATAAAATTACGACCTTTTGCCACATACGGCATCATTATTACCTTTAAGATTTGCGCCGCAACGCGGCATCTGTCATGCTGCATTGCAATACCGGTGATTCCGGCCTTCCGCTGACAGGAACCGCAATGATGCTTGACACCAGCGCCCACGACAATTTCCCGCGCGGCACCATCTGCATCGAGGATATCGAAATCGGCATGGCCCGCCATGTGACCAAGACCGTGACCGACCGGGATATCGAATTGTTTGCCGAGGTGTCGACCGATCGTAACCCGGTGCATCTGGATGACGACTACGCCCGCGACACCATCTTTCAGGGCCGCGTCGCGCATGGGATGCTGACCGCAGGGCTGATTTCGGCGGTGATCGGCGAACAACTTCCCGGCCATGGATCGGTTTATCTTGGCCAAAGCCTGAAATTCATGGCCCCGGTCCGCCCCGGTGACACTGTGCGGGCCGAAGTGACGGTAACAGCCATCGATCACGCAAAACGGCGGGTGACGCTTGAATGTGTGTGCCGGGTCGGCGATACGGTCGTGCTGAAAGGTGAGGCGCTGGTTCTGGCGCCAAGCCGCAAGTTCGACTGAAAGGCGGGTCTCCGCCACGGGCGGGGCCGGATGAAGCATTACACAACCTGGACCGATGTTCCTGCCGAGGCGCGGGGCGCATCAGTGGCCTTGGGCAACTTCGACGGCCTGCATCTTGGGCATCAGCATGTCATCGCGCAGGCGGCGCGTGTTGCTGCCCCGCTGGGTGTCGTCACCTTTGAACCGCATCCGCGGCAATTCTTTGCGCCTGATTCCCCCGACTTCCGGCTGATGAATGCCGAAGCGCGCGCCAACCGGCTTGAAAAGCTGGGCGTGGAACTTCTTTATGAACTGCCGTTCGATGCGCGGCTGGCAGCGATGACCGCCGAGGATTTCGCCCGCGTTGTGCTGTCGGAAGGTCTGGGCGTGGCCCATGTCGTTGTCGGCACGGATTTCCGCTTCGGCAAGGGCCGAACGGGAACCGCCGCGACGCTGGCCGATCTGGGCCATGTGCATGGGTTTGGCGTGACCGTTGCAGACCTGCTGGCGGGCGAGGACGGGGCCGTGTCATCCACCGCGATCCGCATCGCGCTGGCGCAGGGGGAACCGCGCCGCGCAGCCGCCATGCTGGGCCATTGGCACCGGATCGAGGGCGAGGTGGTGCATGGCGAAAAGCGCGGCCGTGAACTGGGATTTCCCACCGCCAACATGAATGTGGGCGGCCTGCATCTGCCGCGGTTTGGCGTCTATGCCGTCAAGGTGGATGTGCTGACCGGGCCGCATGCCGGCAGCTACAACGGTGCGGCCAGTGTTGGCGTGCGGCCGATGTTCGGCCACACCGTGCCCAATCTGGAAAGCCACCTGTTCGACTTTTCCGGCGATCTTTACGGCACACATCTGTCGGTCGCGCTGATCGACTACCTTCGGCCAGAGATGAAATTCGACGGCCTGCCCGCGCTGATCGCCCAGATGGGTGCGGACTGCGCAAGGGCGCGGGAGATACTGGCGGGGGTGTGAGGTTCCTGTTTTGCGCCGGGATCGAGTCGCATAGCGCCGCCGCGCCAGCCCACGTTCGCTCCCAAGCGCTTGCACGGCCCTCCTCTCCAACGGCAGTGGTTGACCCGGCCCGGCTTTCTGGCGAGCATGTAGCAACAACCGGCAAATCTATGCCCTCCTTCGTCCGACACAAATTTTCGGGACCACAATCCCGCACGTCAGCCCAGCCACCGCCATGCCCGACGCCATCCGCTTCCTTCCCCTCACCCCCGACCTGATCCCCGCTTTCACCGATCTCTTCGGGCCGCGCGGGGCCTGTTACGGCTGCTGGTGCACCGCCTTCCTGCTGCGGCCGAAGCAGCGGCAGGCGATGACCGAGGATCAGCGTCGCGATGTCATGCTCGACCGGATCAGCGCCGGCCCGCCGCCCGGTATCCTCGCCTTTCGCGGGGATGAAGTCATCGGATGGATGCAGATCGGCCCGCGCGCCGGGGTGCCGGAATGGAACAACCCGAACCGGTCCTCCTCTCCCCTGCCCGATGGGCCTGCCGATGATCCGTCCGTCTGGGCGATCACCTGTTTCTTTTTCCGCTCCCGCGAACGCGGCAAGGGACTGTCGCATCCGATGGTGCGGGCCGGGCTGGCCTTCGCACGAGAGAAGGGTGCAAGGCTGGTCGAGGTCAGCCCGATGGACCGCGCCAGGCAGTCGAAATCCATCGGGCTTTTCGTCGGCTCCACCTCGGTTTTCCTGAAGGCCGGGTTTACCGAAATGGCCCGCGCCAAACCCGGCCGCCCGTTGATGCGGCTGGCGCTGTAACCCCCTTCCCTTCCCCCCTCACCTTTGCGACTGTCGGCCATGACCGAAGATGACGATCCTATACCCCGCACCGGCCTTGCCCCCCGCTTCTGGGAACGCCCGCTTTCCAGCCTGACCCCGCGCGAGTGGGAAGCACTTTGTGACGGCTGCGGCAAGTGCTGCCTTAACAAGCTGGAGGACGAGGATACCGGCGAGGTTGCCTTTACGCGCATCGCCTGCCGCCTGCTGGATGGGGAAACCTGCCGCTGCGGGCAGTACGAAACCCGTCATCACTTCGTGCCGGAGTGCGTGGTGCTGACGCCCAAGACCCTGCCCAAGGTCGCCTACTGGATGCCATCGACCTGCGCCTATAGGCTGAGGTTCGAAGGCAAGCCCTTGTTTGACTGGCACCCCCTGCTGACGGGTGATCCCGAATCTGTCCATCGTGCCGGGCAATCCGTCCGCGGCTGGACAGTGCCGGAGTTCGAGGTGGCCGAGGAAGACTGGGAAGACCACATCATCGAGGAGCCGTGATGAATTTCGCTTCCGACAACACATCGCCCGCCGCGCCGGAAATCATGGCTGCCGTCATGACCGCCAACAGCGGTTCCGCGATGCCCTATGGCAAGGATCCGATCATGGATCAGGTCCGCGACCGCATCCGAGAGGTTTTCGAAGCCCCGGAGGCAGCGGTCTATCTGGTGACAACAGGGACGGCCGCGAATGTGCTGGCGCTGTCGATCCTGACCCAGCCCTGGGGCGCGGTCTTCTGCCACCGCGTTGCCCATATCGAGGAAGACGAATGCGGTGCGCCGGAGTTCTATACCGGCGGTGCAAAGCTGGTGCTGGTTGACGGTGACCACGCAAAGATGACGCCGGATGCCTTGTCCCGTGCCATCGCCTTTACGGGGCGCAGCGGCGTCCACAATGTGCAGCGCGGTATGGTGTCGATCACGAATGCCACGGAAAACGGCACGGTCTATTCGCCGGACGAAGTGCGGGCTCTCTGCGGTGTCGCCAAGGAATACGGGCTGCCGGCGCATATGGACGGCGCACGTTTTGCCAACGCCCTTGTGACTGCGGGTTGCACCCCCGCCGAACTGACATGGAAGGCCGGCGTGGATGTGCTTTCGCTTGGCGGCACAAAGAATGGCTGTCTGGGGGTAGAGGCCGTGGTAATCTTTGACCCGGCAAAAGCGTGGGAGTTTGAGCTGCGCCGCAAGCGTGGCGGGCATCTGCTTTCAAAGCATCGTTACCTGTCGGCGCAGATGCTGGCCTATCTGGAGGATGGCCTGTGGCTGCGTCTGGCCCGTCATGCCAATGACATGGCCGCGCGGCTGTCGGCCGGTATTCTGGGGTTGCCAGGGGCTGCCCTGGTGCATCCGACACAGGCAAACGCGGTCTTCGCCAGATTCCCGCGCGGGGCGCACCGGCGGGCACAGGCGGCAGGCGCCAGCTATTATCTGTGGCCATTCGACCAGTCGCTGGACGGCCCCGCCGACACCGCGCTTTCCGCCCGGCTGGTCTGTTCATGGAGCACGACGGATGCCGATGTGGCGGGCTTTCTCCGCACGCTGGCGGAATGATCTACAACTTGCCTGACAGATGCGCATCCAGATCGTCCAGCCGGTCCTGCCCCCAGAACCGCTGGTCGCCCTCGGTGATATAGAAGGGCGATCCGAAGACGCCGCGCGAAACCGCCTCCTCCAGATTGGCGGCATAGGTTTCGGCGGCGGTCAGCATGCCCCGGTCTGCCAGCCCCGGATCGAAACCGGCATCGGCAAGGCAATCGCGGATCACCTGATCCTCGGAAATGTTGCGCTGTTCGGCCCAGCACGCGCGGGTGATCGCATGAACAAGCGCCCCCAGGTCGCCGCCCTCCCCCCGTTCTGTGGCGGTCTGCGCCGAAATCACCGCATAGGCTGACGGCGCGCCGTTCACCGGCCAGAACATCGGATGCAGGTTGATTGTCAGACCCGCCTTTTTCGCCTGTCGGGCCAGCTCCTGATCACGATAGGCGCGGCGGGTTTCGTGGCGTTGGCCAAGCGGCAGACCGCCGGTGCGTGAAAAAAGCGCCATCAGATCGACAGGCCGGTAGCGCAGGGTCAATCCATGCTTCGCCGCGATGGCCTCTGCCCGCGTTCCCGCCAGATAGACATAGGGCGAGACCGTTCCGAAATAATAGTCGATGACGGCCATTTTGCACCCTTTCTGCACCTGCATTGTTTGCGGCAAGGCTAGCCGGGTGCTAAGCGGTGTGCAACGTCACGAATCCGTCACCCGCCGCTGCCAGGGACCGCACAAATGCCCGCCATGACCGAACCAAAGCTGATCGCAGGCAATGCCAACCGCAGCCTTGCCACATCCATTGCACGGCGCATGTCGATGCACCGGGGCATGTCGGTAAATCTGGTCGATGCGCGGATCGAACGTTTCAATGATCAGGAGATATTCGTCGAGGTGTTCGAGAACGTCCGGGGCGAGGACATGTATATCATCCAGCCCACATCGAACCCGGCCAATGACAACCTGATGGAATTGCTGATCATGACCGATGCGCTGCGGCGGTCATCGGCGGCGCGGATCACGGCTGTGATCCCCTATTTCGGATATGCCCGTCAGGATCGTCGCACCAAGGCGCGCACACCGATTTCGGCAAAGCTGGTGGCGAACCTGCTGACAGAGGCAGGGATCGAGCGCGTCCTGACACTGGATTTGCACGCCGCGCAGATTCAGGGCTTTTTCGATATTCCCGTCGACAACCTCTATGCCTCTCCTGTCTTTGCGCTGGACATTGCGCATCATTTCAAGGGCCGCATGGGTGATCTGATGGTGGTATCCCCCGATGTGGGCGGCGTGGCACGGGCGCGCGAACTGGCGAAACGCATCAATGCGCCGCTGGCCATCGTCGACAAGCGCCGCGAAAAGCCGGGCGAAATCGCCGAGATGACGGTGATCGGCGATGTGTCGGGCAAGGTCTGCATCATTGTCGACGACATCTGCGATACCGCCGGAACGCTGTGCAAGGCAGCCGAGGTTCTGGTGCAGAACGGCGCATCCGAGGTGCACAGCTATATCACCCACGGTGTGCTGTCCGGCCCTGCCGTTGAACGGGTGAAAGCATCGGTGATGAAAAGTCTGGTCATCACCGATTCCATCGAGCCGACCGATGTGGTCAGGGCGACACCGAATATCCGTATCGTGCCGACGGCACCGATGTTTGCACAGGCGATCCTGAACATCTGGAACGGCACATCCGTATCATCGTTGTTCGATGCCGAAACGCTTGTCCCGATCTATGAAGGCATGTACAGCGGCTGATCGGCCTCAGTACATCGTCCAGTCTTCGTCCATGCCGTCGGCCTGACCAATTGCCAGCCAGCCAGCCCGAACCCGCGCCACGCGCGTGTCACCCCAAGTGCGGAAGACGAGATCAAAGCCGGTCTCGCTGACACGATCCGCCGTCAGATCGGCCCGCTGGTTGGATTTCTGATCCATATCCCACATCGACATCGTGACATGCACGACGGGCGGCGTGGCAAAGGGTTCGGCAAACCGGCAATGCCGGCGCAACTCGCGCTTGCCATGGCCGGTCCACATCGCGCCACCATCCTCGTAATCCGAGAACATCAGGACCGAACCCTGATCAATACCCACAAGATGGCTTCTGATACGTTTCATAATTGAACTCTTGAACTTGACGTAGGGGTATCGCTGCGGAAATTGGCTAAAGAATGGTTAAAGCGCAAAAGGCCCCGAACATATCGGGGCCTTTGCATGTCATTATTGCCACAGCGGCATCAATGCGCGCTGCTACCGCCCAAAGCCTGCATGTCGGCAACCAGCTTGGCCGCGGCATCCGCATCGCTGGCCCCGGCCTGTGCGGCGCGGGCACCGGCCACCAGTTCCTCGATAATCGCCGGGGTCAGATCGCGCAGCGGCATGGCCCGCTCTGCCAGAACCGACGCACTGGTCGCGGTAATCTCCGCAAATCCGCCGGTTACCGCATACTCCGATGTGCCTTCCGCTGATACCACGGTCAGCACGCCGGGCCGCAGCGTCGTGATCAGCGGCGCATGGCCGGGCATGGCGGTCAGATCGCCGTCAGCGCCGGGAATGCGCACCTCGATCGCCTGGGCGGAGGCAAGCCTGCTTTCCGGCGAGACGAGATCGAACTGCATCGTATCGGCCATGATGCCCCCTTAGGCCGCAGCCGCAGCAAGGCGCTGCGCCTTGGCCACCACTTCGTCGATGTCGCCCACCATGTAGAACGCCGCTTCCGGCAGGTGGTCGTATTCGCCTGCGACGACCGCCTTGAACGAGGCGATGGTCTTTTCCAGCGGCACCTGCACACCGTCGGACCCGGTGAAGACCTTTGCCACGTCGAACGGCTGCGACAGGAAGCGCTGGATCTTCCGGGCACGGGCCACGGTCAGCTTGTCCTCTTCGCTCAGTTCGTCCATGCCGAGAATGGCGATGATGTCCTGAAGCGACTTGTAGCGCTGAAGGATACCCTGCACCGAACGGGCCACATCGTAATGTTCCTGCCCCACGATCTGCGGGTCCATCAGGCGGCTGGTGGAGTCGAGCGGGTCCACCGCCGGGTAGATGCCGAGTTCAGAAATCGCACGGCTCAGCGTGGTGGTCGCGTCAAGGTGCGCGAAGGAAGTTGCAGGCGCCGGGTCGGTCAGGTCATCCGCAGGCACGTAGATCGCCTGAACCGAGGTGATCGAGCCCGCCTTGGTCGAGGTGATGCGTTCCTGAAGCGCGCCCATGTCGGTGGCCAGCGTCGGCTGGTAGCCCACTGCCGAAGGGATACGGCCCAGCAGCGCCGACACTTCCGAACCGGCCTGGGTAAAGCGGAAGATGTTGTCGACGAAGAAGAGAACGTCGGTTCCCGACTGATCGCGGAACTGTTCGGCCAGCGTCAGGCCGGTCAGCGCCACGCGGGCACGCGCCCCCGGCGGTTCGTTCATCTGGCCATAGACAAGCGCCACTTTCGATTCCGACAGGTTATCGGTCTTGATAACACCGGATTCGATCATCTCGTGATACAGGTCGTTGCCTTCACGGGTGCGTTCGCCCACACCGGCGAACACGGAGAAGCCCGAGTGCACCTTGGCGATGTTGTTGATCAGTTCCATGATCAGAACGGTCTTGCCGACACCGGCGCCGCCGAACAGGCCGATCTTGCCGCCCTTGGAATAGGGGGCCAGCAGGTCGATGACCTTGATACCCGTCACCAGGATCAGCGATTCCGTAGCCTGCTCGGAAAAGGCGGGCGCGGGTTGGTGGATGGCGCGGGTCTGTTCGCGCGAAACCGGGCCTTTTTCGTCCACCGGCTCACCGATGACGTTCAGGATGCGGCCCAGCGTGGCGTTGCCCACCGGAACGGCAATCGGCTCACCCATATCGGTCACAGGCGCGCCGCGAACGAGACCTTCGGTCGCGTCCATCGCGATGGTGCGCACGGTGTTTTCGCCAAGGTGCTGTGCTACTTCCAGCACCAGGCGCTTGCCGTTGTTGTCGGTTTCAAGCGCGTTGAGGATCGCCGGAAGATGCCCGTCGAACTGCACGTCGACGACGGCGCCGATGATCTGGGTGACTTTACCCGTTGCTTTTGCCATGTCGTTTCTCCGGTTCCTCAGAGCGCTTCCGCGCCCGAAATGATCTCGATCAGTTCCTTGGTGATCGCGGCTTGCCGCGACCGGTTATACTGGATGGTCAGCTTGTTGATCATCTCGCCCGCGTTGCGCGTGGCGTTATCCATCGCCGACATCCGCGCACCCTGTTCAGATGCCGCGTTTTCCAGAAGCGCGGTGAAGATCTGCGTCGAAACCGCGCGGGGCAGCAGGTCGGCAAGGATGCCTTCCTCTCCCGGTTCGTAGTCGTAAAGGGTCGAAACCTCTGCCGCCCCTTCAAACTTCGCCGGGATCACCTGAAGTGCGGTCGGCACCTGGCTGATGACCGACTGGAAGCGGTTGTAGAAGATCGTCGCCACGTCGAATTCGTTGGCATCAAACCGCGCCATGACCTTGCGGGCAACATCGGCAGCATTAGCGTAGCCCACGCGCTTCACTTCCGACATATCGACATGATCGATCATCATCGCGCTGTAGTCGCGACGAAGCTGTTCGCGGCCCTTTTTGCCGACGGTCAGGATCTTGACCGTCTTGCCCTGGGCGAGCAGCGCATTGATCTGCTGCCGCGCCAGACGCACGATGGTGGAGTTGAAGCCGCCACACAGGCCGCGTTCCGAGGTCATCACAACCAGCAGATGCACCTGATCGGCACCTGTGCCTGACAGCAGGCGGGGGGCGGTTGCCGACCCGCTGGCTGCCGAAGCAAGGCCCGACATGACCGCCGTCATCCGCTCGGCATAGGGCCGGGCGGCTTCGGCAGCATCCTGGGCGCGGCGCAGTTTTGCGGCCGCGACCATCTGCATCGCCTTGGTGATCTTCCGCGTGGATTTCACGCTTCCGATCCGGTTTTTCAGGTCCTTAAGGCTGGGCATCTGCCTTCTCCCTCAGGGCCGCTCAGGCGAAGTCTTTGGCGAAAGCGTCCAGCTCGGCGCGGATGGCTTTTTCCAGATCGCCCGCGACCTTGCGGTCGTTGCGGGTGATGTCTTCCAGAAGCGCCTTGCCGGTGGTGCGCAGGTGCTTCAGCAGACCCGCTTCGTACCGGCTGACATCCTTGACGGCCACCTTGTCCAGATAGCCGCTGGTGCCCGCATAGATGATGCAGACGATCTCGGCATTGGTCAGCGGCGAATACTGCGGCTGTTTCATCAGTTCGGTCAGGCGGGCACCGCGGTTCAGCAGCGCCTGCGTTGATGCGTCAAGGTCTGAACCGAACTGGGCAAAGGCTGCCATTTCGCGGTATTGCGCCAGTTCCAGCTTCACCTTGCCGGCCACCGACTTCATCGCCGAGGTCTGGGCCGAAGAACCCACGCGGCTCACCGACAGACCGGTATTCACGGCGGGGCGGATGCCCTGATAGAACAGTTCGGTTTCAAGGAAAATCTGGCCGTCGGTGATCGAAATCACGTTGGTCGGGATGAACGCCGACACGTCGCCGCCCTGGGTTTCGATGACCGGCAGTGCGGTCAGCGAACCGGCACCGAAATCCTCGTTCAGCTTGGCCGAACGTTCCAGCAGGCGGGAGTGAAGATAGAACACGTCGCCCGGATAGGCCTCGCGCCCCGGCGGACGGCGCAGCAGAAGCGACATCTGGCGATAGGCAACGGCCTGCTTGGACAGGTCGTCGTAGATGATCAGCGCATGACGGCCATTGTCGCGGAAAAACTCCGCCATGGCTGTTGCGGAATAGGGCGCCAGGAACTGCATCGGCGCAGGGTCCGATGCGGTAGCGGCCACAACGATCGTGTAGGCAATGGCACCGGATTCCTCCAGCTTTTTTACCAGCTGCGCGACGGTCGAGCGTTTCTGCCCAATTGCGACATAGATGCAGTAGAGCTTTTTCGATTCGTCCGAACCTGCGGCTTCGTTGTAGCTTTTCTGGTTCAGGATGGTGTCCAGCGCCACAGCGGTCTTGCCGGTCTGGCGGTCACCGATGATCAGTTCGCGCTGGCCGCGGCCAACGGGGATCATCGCATCCACGGCCTTCAGGCCGGTGGCCATAGGTTCGTGCACAGATTTGCGCGGGATGATGCCCGGTGCCTTCACATCGGCGACGCGGCGTTCGGATGCCGCGATCGGACCCTTGCCGTCGATCGGGTTGCCCAGACCGTCGACCACGCGTCCCAGCAGCGCGTCGCCCGCCGGAACGTCCACGATCGAATTGGTGCGCTTGACGGTCTCGCCTTCCTTGATCGACCGGTCGTCACCAAAGATAACGATACCGACGTTGTCGGATTCAAGGTTCAGCGCCATGCCGCGGATGCCGCCGGGGAACTCGACCATTTCGCCGGCCTGGACATTGTCCAGCCCGTGAACGCGCGCGATACCGTCGCCGACCGACAGCACGCGACCCACTTCGGCGACTTCGGCCTGTTGACCGAAGTTCTTGATCTGCTCTTTCAGGATCGCAGAGATCTCAGCAGCTTGGATACCCATTTATCCGACCTCTTTCATGGAATTCTGGAGTGCGGCGAGCTTCGAGCGGATCGAGGTGTCGATCATCTTCGAGCCCAGCTTGACAACAAGACCACCGATAAGGCTTTCATCGACGGTCGTCTTGAGTTTCACGGTCTTGCCTGCGGAAGCGCGCAGCGCGGAGGCCAGCTTGTCGGCCTGATCCTTGCTCAGCGCGGTGGCAGAGGTGACTTCAGCGGTGATCTCGCCCTTGTCGGCGGCAATCATGTCGCGCAGCAGGCCGGTCAGTTGCGGCAGCACGAACAGGCGCCGGTTCGCGGCCATCAGCTTCAGCGCATTGGCGGTGGTGGCCGAGACGCCCATCTTTGCCGCAACGGCAGTCATGGCAGCAGATTGTTCGTCGCGCGAATAGACCGGCGAGGCAATCAGATCGCGAAGGTCGGCGCTTCCGGCCAGGGCACCATCCAGTGCCTCGACATCCTTTTCAAGCGCGGCAACACCCGCGGACTCCTTGGCCAGATCGAAAATGGCCATGGCATAGCGTTGTGCGATGCCAGAAGAGATCGAAGCTGGTTCGGACACGTCCACCCTTCCGCTGTTTCTGCAAGACCGGCACACACCGCGCGCCCGTCTGCAAATTCCACCGCGCGACGTGGCGTGCGGCTCAAATCCGGGTTGCGTGTAGCAGAGGACTGCCCATCCCGCAACGGGGTTGGACACAGTAAATTTACCTTTGGAATGCGGTTTTTCGGGCACCCGTCCCAGGGTTTCCGCTAACGGCACCGAAAGCGATTCTGCATTGCAGCAAGATTGCAGGGAATCCTGTGTCGTCTTGTTCAGACTGGCCCCGGCGCGGGCTGCCCCACGCCCTCCAGCACACGCAGCGGTCGACGCAGTTTTGCCCGTGCCGTTCCACGCGTCGGGGCATAGACCTGCTTTGACGCTTCCAGCATCAGAACTCCACCGGCCAGTTGCGACGAAACCCGCCGGCCCAGATTCTCCCAGAACGGGGCTGTGCGCAGCCAGAAGCGTCGGTTCGAAGGCGGTACGAACAACGCCGCCAGATGCCGTTCGGGCACAAAATTATAGCGCTTCAACTGTGCCTCTAGCTGGCCCAGCGTATAGGGCCTGCCAGAGCCGAAAGGGTTGGCATCCCCCCTTGCCCACAGCCCCGACCGGTTCGGCACGATAAACACCGCCCGCCCCCCGCCGCCCAGCACCCGCCAGCATTCCTCAAGCAGGGCCGATGGTTCCTCGCTCGTATCAAGGCCGTGCATGACCACAAGCCTGTCCACCGATCCGGTTGCCAATGGCCAGCTTGTTTCCTCGCAAAGCACGGCGACATTCTCCATCCCGGCGGGCCAGGGCATGACCCCCTGTTGCCCCGGCATCAGCGCCGTGACACGCCGCGCATCCGCCAGAAACGGCCGCAACAGCGGGGCGGCAAATCCGAAACCCGCCACGGTCAGTCCCTGCGCCTCTGGCCACAGGCAGACAAGCTGGTCGCGGATCGCGCGCTGCGCCACCCGGCCAAGCCCGGTCCGATAGTAGAAGTTGCGCAAATCTAATACATCTAGATGCATTGCACCCGATACCCGATTGGGGAATGGTCGGGGCAAACATATCCAATACCGAGAGGATTGCCATGACCCTGCAACTGGTGACCATTCCCTGCCTGTCCGACAACTATGCCTATCTGGTCCATGATGCCGCTTCGGGCGAAACCGCATTGATCGACGTGCCGGAAGCGGCGCCGATTCTGGCGGAGCTGAAACGACGCGGGTGGACGCTTTCGCAAATCTGGATCACCCATCACCACGACGATCATATTCAGGGTGTGCCCGAAATGGTCGCGGCGACGGGTGCAAAAGTGTCGGGCGGGGCCGCTGATGCGCATCGCCTGCCCCCGCTGGATGTGAAGCTTGCCGAGGGCGACAAACTGCGCATCGGCGCCGAAACCGGTGATGTCCTTGACGTGTCGGGCCATACAGTCGGGCATCTGGCCTTTCACTTTCCGGCCTCGAAACTTGCCTTTACCGCCGACAGCCTGATGGCCATGGGCTGCGGGCGCCTGTTCGAGGGGGCTCCCGCGCTGATGTGGAAGTCCCTGTCAAAACTTGCCGTGCTGCCCGGCGATACGGTGATCTGTTCCGGCCATGAATACACGCAGTCGAACGCCCGGTTCGCGCTGTCTGTCGATCCGGACAACCCAGCACTTCAGGCCCGGGTCGCCAGCATCAACGAGGCGCGGGCAAAAGGACAGGCGACAGTGCCGTCATTGCTGTCGGAAGAGCTTGCCACGAACCCGTTCTTGCGCGCCGTAGACCCTGCGGTGAAGCAGTTTGTCGGCATGGCGGATGCACCGGATGCCGAAGTCTTTGCCGAGATCAGGAAACGAAAGGACAATTTCTGATCTGTTGTCAGATGGAAAGGCACAATTCCGACACGCCATCGGCCCAATGACGTTCACTTTTTGCATAGGAATGAGAGCAGGGAAACAAAACCTCTAAATTCCTCTTGAAGCGCGCGAGAGAAAACCGAAGTTTAATCCCATGAGGTCACGGTTCGCGGCGGAGGTTCGCCTCCGTCTCCGACCCTCAAGGAAAGGAGCACGCAAGTGCCGTCATTCTCGTCCACGCTGGAACAGGCCATTCATGGGGCCCTCGCCTTGGCCAATGCACGTCGCCACGAACTCGCCACGCTGGAGCATCTGCTTCTGGCGCTGCTTGACGAACCCGATGCGGCAAAGGTGATGCAGGCCTGCAATGTCGATCTGGACGAACTGCGCACCACACTGGTCGATTTCATTGACGAGGAGCTCTCGACGCTGGTCACCAGCATCGAGGGGTCCGAGGCCGTTCCGACCGCCGCCTTCCAGCGCGTGATCCAGCGCGCCGCGATCCATGTGCAGTCCTCTGGCCGCAGCGAAGTCACCGGCGCAAATGTTCTGGTGGCGATCTTTGCCGAACGGGAATCGAACGCGGCCTATTTCCTGCAGGAACAGGAAATGACCCGCTACGACGCCGTGAACTTCATTGCGCATGGTGTGGCAAAGAACACCAGTTTTGGAGAGGCGCGCCCGGTCAGCGGTGCCGAGGAGCACGAACAGGGCGCTGCGCCTGCCGAGGCGACCGAAGCCAAGGAATCCGCGCTGGCGAAATATTGCGTGGACCTGAATGCCAAGTCGAAAAAGGGCGATGTCGATCCGCTGATCGGCCGTGACGCCGAAGTGGAACGCTGCATCCAGGTGCTGTGCCGCCGTCGCAAGAACAATCCGCTGCTGGTGGGCGACCCCGGTGTAGGCAAGACCGCAATCGCCGAAGGTCTGGCGCTGAAGATCACCCGTGGCGAAACACCGGAAGTGCTGCGGAAATCGACGATCTTCTCTCTCGACATGGGCGCGCTGCTGGCAGGCACACGCTATCGCGGCGACTTCGAGGAACGGCTGAAAGCCGTGGTGAAAGAGCTGGAGGATCACCCCGACGCGATCCTGTTCATCGACGAAATCCATACCGTGATCGGCGCAGGCGCAACCAGCGGCGGCGCGATGGATGCGTCAAACCTGCTGAAACCTGCGCTTCAGGGCGGCAAGCTGCGCTGCATGGGATCGACCACCTACAAGGAATTCCGCCAGCATTTCGAAAAGGACCGCGCCCTGTCGCGCCGGTTCCAGAAGATCGATGTGAACGAACCAACGGTAGAGGACACGATCAAGATTCTGATGGGGCTGAAACCCTATTTCGAGGATCACCACGACATCCGCTATACCCATGATGCGATCAAGGCGGCGGTCGAACTTTCGGCGCGCTATATCCATGACCGCAAGCTGCCCGACAAGGCTATCGATGTGATTGACGAGGCTGGCGCGGCACAGCACCTGCTGTCGGATTCCAAACGCCGCAAGACGCTGGGCGCGAAGGAGATCGAGGCCGTGGTGGCCAAGATCGCCCGTATCCCGCCAAAGAACGTCAGCAAGGACGATGCCGAGGTGCTGAAAGACCTGGAAGCGGGTCTGAAGCGCGTGGTCTTCGGGCAGGACAAGGCAATCGAGGCACTGTCATCGGCGATCAAGCTGGCCCGTGCTGGTCTGCGCGAACCCGAAAAGCCCATCGGCAACTACCTGTTCGCCGGTCCGACCGGCGTCGGCAAGACCGAGGTCGCCAAGCAACTTGCCGATACGCTGGGTGTGGAACTGCTGCGTTTCGACATGTCGGAGTACATGGAAAAGCACGCCGTTTCCCGGCTGATCGGCGCGCCGCCCGGCTATGTCGGTTTCGATCAGGGTGGCATGCTGACCGACGGTGTCGACCAGCATCCGCATTGCGTGCTGCTGCTGGACGAAATGGAAAAGGCGCATCCGGATGTCTACAACATCCTGCTGCAGGTGATGGATCACGGCAAGCTGACCGACCACAACGGGCGGACGGTGGATTTCCGCAACGTGATCCTGATCATGACCTCGAACGCGGGGGCGTCGGAACAGGCGAAGGCCGCGATCGGCTTTGGCCGCGAACGCCGCACGGGCGAGGATACCGCCGCCATCGAGCGCATCTTCACCCCAGAATTCCGCAACCGTCTGGATGCCGTGGTGTCTTTCGCCCCGCTGTCGAAAGAGATCATCATGCAGGTGGTCGAGAAATTCGTGGTGCAACTGGAAGCGCAACTGATGGATCGCCACGTGCATATCGAACTGTCACCGGAGGCCAGCGCCTGGCTGGCCGACAAGGGTTACGATGACAGGATGGGTGCCCGCCCGCTGGCCCGGGTAATCCAGGAACACATCAAGAAGCCCCTGGCCGAGGAACTGCTGTTCGGCAAGCTGACCAAGGGCGGTCTTGTCCATGTGGGCGTGAAAGACGACGAAATCGTGCTGACGGTGGAAGAACCCGCCAAAGCCGCGATTACCAAGTCGAAGCCACCACTGCTGACGGCGGAATAGGCCGCGCATTTCCATCTATGAAAGGGCCCGCCACGGCGGGCCCTTTTGCTTGCAAAATCAACCGCCGAGGGGCCCCTCGGGCAGCGGCGGGCCAGTGTTGGGAATGCGTCGCATCAGCCAGGCGGAATGGGTGGCCATGACCGCAAGGACCATAAGCACAGGCCAGCCGTCGACTGGCGACACGGATTCACGCGGGGGCACCCTGCCCGACGTAACCGCCGTGTGACCAAGCGACAGCAAAGTAAAATCCCACAGCCCGTGCAGCAGGACCGGCGGCCACAGCGACCCGCTGCGCAAACGCAGTGCGACAAGCGGAAAGCCCACCAGAAAGGCCGCCACCGATTGCAGCAACGCCATGGCGATGTCCTGCGTCGCGAGCGCGTTCAGGGCGTGACACGCCCCGAAAATCGCCGCCGACAGTATGATGGCAGTCCACAACCGCCCGCGCGCGGCAAGGCCCTGCAACAGGATACCCCGAAACATCAGTTCCTCGGACAGGCCGATCATCAGGCAGTTGATCGCCAGCAGCGCCAGAACCGGCGCGGGTGGCATTCCAATGGCGACGGTCGCCGCCCATACCAGCGAAAGCAAAAGCAGCGGCAACCATGCAAGGCGCATCGCGCTAAATGAAGGCCTCTTCCCCAGCCCGGGATCGGGCCAGCCCGTCAGGCGGATCACCAGCAACAGGAATAGCCCGGCGGCTGCCACGCTCCACAGCACCTGCCCGGTGACGACAAGGATCAGCGGCATCCCGCGCGGATGATACGCCAGCGCCCCGCCGATGGTAATCGCCAGCCAGACCACCAGAACCCCAAGCGACGGGAACAATCCTACCTTGATGACAAGACGATCGCCCTACCTTTCCGTCAGCTTCAGTTCGATCCGGCGGTTGGCGGCGAGCGCATCGGGAGTGTCGCCTGCGACCACGGGGCGGTATTCGCCGAAACCCGTCGCCGCCAGCCGTTTGGGATCGAAGCCAAGATCGTCTGTCATGTAGCGAACCACGGACAGCGCGCGGGCCTGCGACAATTCCCAGTTGTCGCGGAACCGCCCTGTGCCCGACAGCGGGATCGCATCGGTATGGCCGTCCACGCGGATGATCCAGTCGATCTCAGGCGGAATCTCCCCAGCCACGCCCGACAGGATTTCCGCCACGCGCGCGATCTGGACCCGCCCCTCCGGCGCCAGTTCGGCGGATGCGGGGTTGAACAGCACCTCTGACGAAAACACGAAGCGGTCGCCCACCACACGCACACCTTCGCGGCCTTCCAGCACCTGGCTGAGCTTGCCGAAGAAATCCGACCGGTAGCGCGCCAGTTCTTTCGCCTCATCCTTCAGCGCGGCGGCCTCTGCTTCCAACCGGGCGCGCTCAGCGGCCTCCAGTTCAGCCCGTATGCGCTGTTCGGATGCCACCTGCGCCAGCGCCGCGTTCAGGTCGCTGCCCAGCGTGTCGATCTGCACCTGCGCCTGGCTGTCGCGTTCCGAAGCCTCGTCCAGCAGCGCCTGCAACGAACCAAGCTGCGCCCGCAGCGCCGTCACCTGTTCGTTCAGCAGCGCCACTTGCCGCTGGCTTTCGGCGGAAACCTGTTTTTCCTGCGCCAGCGCCGCCTCTGCCGTTGCCAGAAGGGCGGCGCGTTTTTCGGCCTCGGTCAGGGCATCACCGCTGCCCTGTTCCAGTTGCTTGCGGGCAGCTTCCGCCGCAGCCAGCAGGGTCAGCGTTTCCTCGGCCTCTTTCCGTTTTTCCTCCAGCGCAAGGGTCATCGCCGTCAGTTCGGTTTCGGCATTGGCCAGCTTTTCGCGCAGCGCCTGCGCAGCGGCGGCATCCGCCAGTTTTGCAGCCTCTGCCTCATCCAGCGCGACATCGGCGGTAGAGTTCCTGCCACGCAGGTCTGTCAGCAGCGCCTCCAGCGCTTCGCGCCGCGCGGCGGCAAGGCGGGCCTGTTCGGTCTGTGCGTCGATCTCGGTACGGGCGGTCGCCAGCGCAAGGTCAAGCGCCTGTTTGTCGGTCAGCAACTGTTCCTTGTCCGCCGCAAGTGCGGTGGCATCGGCACGGGCGGTATCGCGTTCGGACAGCAGCGACGCGACCTGCGCCTCGAAACTGGTGATCTTTGCCCGCGCTTCGGTCAGCGCGCCTTCGCTTGTGGCAAGCTGCGCCGTCAGCGTGACGATCAAGGCCGATTGCGCATCCGCCGCCTTACCCGCCGCCGCCAGATCGTCGGAAAGGCCAGCCGATTTTGCCCGTTCCAGCCCGAGGGCATCGGCCAACCCGGCAACCTGCGACGTCAGTTCGTCAAGTTCGGTATCCTGCGTGGTGATCCGGTCGCGCAGGGCAAACTGCACCACCATGAAAATCGTCAGGACAAAGGTCAGCACCAGCAGCAGCGTCGACAGGGCATCGACATAACCGGGCCAGATCGCCGTGGAAAACCGCTGCGAGGACCGACCCGACAGCGCCATTTCAGCTTCTCCGCGTGGCGGGCGTTTCGATCCGGTCCAGCAGGCGGACGGCACGGATCAGGATAGCCAGATCGCTGCGCAGGTCTGTCACCGCCTCCTGACGTCCGGCCGAGATTTCCTCGAGGATGCGCAGAAGCTGCACATCGATCGACCGCAGGCGCATCCGCGCTTCGGCATCGCCGCCCTGCTCTGCCTGCGCGGCCGCGCTGGACTGAAGCGTGGCGATGATCCGTTCCTGACCGTCGGCCAGTCTGGTCAGGGGTTCGGCTGCCGATCCTTCGCCCTGCATTCGGGTGACAAGCCGGTCGAGCGACCCGGTCAGCGCTGTAATCTGCTCGCCAAGCTGTTCCAGCATGGGCACAACGATTGCCCCATCGCTGCCGCCCGTCCCGGCACCCTCACCATCGCCAGGCGCGAAGCCCAGCCGCGTGATCCCCGAAACCCATTCCTCCAGCTCGCGGAAGAAGCGGTTCTGCCCGTGTCCAGCGAACAGTTCCAGCAGGCCCACGACAAGCGACCCCGCCAGCCCCAGCAAGGACGACGAAAATGCCGTGCCCATGCCGCCAAGCTGCGCCTCAAGCCCGGTCATCAGCTTATCGAACACCTGCATTCCGCTTTCACCTTCTGCCGGGGCAAGGGCGCGGATGGTGTCAACCACGGCGGGAATTGTGGTGGCCAGCCCGTAAAAGGTGCCAAGCAAGCCCAGGAACACCAGCAGGCTGGTCAGATAGCGGGTGATGTCGCGCGCTTCATCTATGCGGGCGGCCACGGAATCCAGAATCGACCGCGCGGAGGAGGCCGAGATTTTCATCGACTTGCCACGCGTGCGCAGCAGTGCGGCCAGCGGGGCCAGCAGGCGTGGCGCCTGGGTGATCTGGTGGCCGGGGCGTTCGGCGGCGAAGCCCTCGATCCAGTTCACCGAATAGACAAGCTGCGCGACCTGCCAGAAACAGGCCACAACGCCCAGCAGGAAGACCGCGACAATGGTGCCGTTCAGCCAGAGGTTTGCCAGAAACACCGGCGCGATGCGGGCATAGGCAAAGAACAGGCCCGCCCCGACAAGGCCCAGCACGATCAGCATCAGCGTGACCTGTCGCACGGGGTGCGAGAACGACACCCTAGGTTCGATCGGCGCTCTGCTCATGTCGATTTGCGGCCCCGCACTTCCCGCGCGCCTGACGCGCGCCCCCTGCGCCGACCATAGGCAAGCCTTTCGCCGCTGCCAATGCGCAATCAGTCCGATGCGATGGGCAAGGCCCGCACCAGCCGGGTGAGTTCGATCATTTCTTCATCATCGATGCCAAGGCCAGAGAGATGGTCCGCTGTATTGAACAGATAGTCCCGGTTGCTGCCCCTTTGACCGATGGCACGGGCGATGGTTTCCGCCTGTTCCTCAAGCGACAGCGCACGGCGGTACTGGGGATGGTCACGATCAATGACAAAGGCCAGCGCTGTGACCGTCCCGGAGTTCGCCGCCTCAACCGCCAGCCAGCGTTCCTGATAGGCAGAGGCGACCATCTCCCGCTCCCGCAGGACGGCAAGGGTTTCCGCTTCCCGTTCCGGGGTCACCCGAAAGACAACACCATGGCAACTGGCCCCGCTCATCGCATCCAACGCCAGCACAAGGCCGGGGTTTTTCTCGCAGCCGCGATAGTGGATCGAGGTCATGCAGAATGAACGGTGCCAGCCATCAAGCCGCGCCACGTCCTGCCGGTCAAAGGCAAAGCCGGGATTCCAGATCAGCGACCCATAGGCAAAGACCCACATTCGTCCGTCGGTCTGATGCCATTCCTGTGGCGCCTGCATTTGTCTGGCCCTTTCGATCCTGGCCCCTTAAACATCAGCCCGGGTGACATGGAAAGGGGCGGCGATGCGCGCACTGGCCTGGATCGTCGCGGTTTTGACCGCACTGTGGGGTGGCTACTGGTTCGTGGGCAGCCGGGTGGTGAAAAGTGCCGCCCTGAACGCCGTGGAAACCCTGCGCGCCGATGGCAACACGCTTGACTATAGCGATCTTTCGCTTCGGGGTTTCCCGAACCGCTTTGACCTGACATTGACGGATACAGTCTTTTCCCCGGTCGGGGGCGGTTTCCGCTGGCAGGCGCCTTTCGTGCAAAGCTTCGCGCTCAGCTATCGCCCGAATGAGGTGATCGTCGTTTTCCCGCCTGAACAAAAGCTGACCGGCCCCATGGGAGAGATGGTCCTTTCCGCCACCGATCTGCGCGCCAGCGCTGCGGTCGCGGCCAGCACCGATCTGCCCTTTGAAAACAGTGTTCTGATCGGCAAGGAACTGCGGCTGTCTGCGCAGCCCGGCGGCAATTTCACCGCCCGCGAGATGCGCCTTGCGAGCGACCGGCAAGAGGACCGGCCGCTTGCCCACCGCATCGGCCTGGAAATCACCAGCCTTGGCCTTGATCCGGCCTTGATGGCGCGGATCGATCCAAAGGGCCAGATGCCGAAGGCACTGGACACCGTGCATGTCGATGCCGTTGTCGGGCTTGACCTGCCTCTGGACCGGCACCTTGCAGGTCGCAGTCCGCACCCCACCGATATTGCGCTGACCGAAGCGCGACTTATCTGGGGCGCGGTGCAGATAACGGCCAGCGGCAATCTGACCGTGTCTGCCAACGGCGTTCCGCAAGGCCGGATCGAGATTAGAACACTAAACTGGCGGCCATTGCTGCAACTGGCAATCGGCGCCGATATCGTTTCGCCGGATGCGGCACGGACGGTTGAAAAGCTGTTGAAGGCGATGGAAAAGGCCAGCGGTGCTGCCAATACGATCAGCCTGCCGCTGGTCTTTGCCGAAGGCAGGATGAGCCTTGGCCCCCTGCCCCTCGGTCAGGCACCCCGGCTTTTCATTCCATAGGAACACGCGAAAGCCGCCTTAGCGACAGAAACTTCCCTTGCGGGTGCGGGCCGTATCCAGATGGATATGGTCCTGATGAAAGCGGTCCCCGTCCGGGCCAAGAACGGTACGAAACGGGCCGCAGGCCGCCTTGTGAATGGCGCGAAGGATGCGCCCTGCCCGCTTCTGGTGCCACCCTTCAAGCACCGTAATGACGGTTCCGTCCGCCAGCACCAGCCCGGAAATGTCGATAGCATGGCCCTTGCCATGTTCGGAAATCCGCGCGCCTTTCTGGTTGTTGCGTGGGCGGCAGGCATAATGCGCCGCAACCTGCAATTCCTGCAGGCCGCCGCCTGTCCGGCCCACCGCGGGCGCCGCCGCCTTCCGCACCCAATGCGCCAGTGACTGCGCCGTGACGCAATCCATGCTTGCCGCCATGCTCAGCCCGATGCCGTCAATGGCGCTGACAGATACACCATCCGTCAGCCCGCAGCCCTTCACCTCGGCGGGAATGGGGGCGATTTCCACACCCCGGATACCCGGATCCCCACAAACCGCGCCCTTCATGCTGCGCGGAGATGTCTCTTCCGGGGTCACCGCAACCGGTTCCTCCTCCGGAACCTTCGCCTTTGGCGCCAGCGCGGTCAGCGCCACGCCACCCGGCGGCACGGCAGGCGCGTCGGCAGGACGGGGGGATGTTTGCGGGGCCAGCGGGCTGTCAGCCACGGCCGGCGCCGCCGGTGGCGTGGTTGAAAGTACCGGCCGCACCTCTGGCCGGGGCGAACGTTCCGGTGCCTCTGCCAAAACGGGTGCCGCAAGCAGACCCCCGATGGCAAGCAAAGGCAGCAGGGTCCGCATCATTCCGGTGCCGGGGTGCCGCGCCCGAAATCGGGGGCGGATGTATCCTGCCCCGCCTCGATGATGCCGCGACGGATCGCGCGGGTATGCGCGAAATAGTCGTGCAGCATCTGGCCGTCACCCATGCGGATGGCACGTTGCAGCACGAACAGTTCTTCGGTGAAACGGCCAAGGATATCTAGCACCGCGTCCTTGTTGGTCAGGAACACATCGCGCCACATCACCGGATCGGATGCGGCGATGCGGGTGAAATCGCGAAAGCCCGACGCCGAATACTGGATGATCTCGGAATTCGAAACGCGTTCCAGATGGTCGGCAACGCCCACCATCGTATAGGCAATCAGATGGGGCGTATGGCTGACCACGGCCAGCACCGTATCGTGATGGGCCGGGTCCATTTCATCGACCTTGGCTCCCATACCCTCCCACAAGGCGCGCAGCCGCGCCACCGCCTGTGGGGCAGAGCTTTCGATGGGCGTCAGCAGGCACCAGCGGTTCCGGAACAGCGTGGCGAATCCGGAACGTGGTCCGGAATATTCCGTCCCCGCCAGCGGATGGCCCGGCACGAAGGCCACGCCCGGCGGCAGATGCGGGGCCACCGCCGCGATCACCGCCTGCTTGACGGAACCGACATCCGTGACCACCGCACCCCGCTTCAGATGTGGCGCAATCTCTGCCGCCAGTGGCCCCATCGCGCCCACCGGAACCGCCAGCACGACCAGATCGGCATCTTTTACCGCTTCCGCCGCCGTGACGTGGATGCTGTTGCACAAGCCGATTTCGGTCGCCACAGCGCGCGTGTCGGCCGATTTCGCATGGCCCGCGATGTGACCGGCCAACCCGCCCGCCCGCATGGCATGGGCCATGGAGGAGGCGATCAGCCCCAGCCCGATCAGCGCGACCCGTTCAAACACCACCGCCATCAGCCCCGCCCCTTAAAGGCCGCGACGGCCTCGACCACGCGGCGGCACGAAGGTTCATCCCCCACCGTGATGCGCAGGCAGTTCGGCAGGTTGTAGCCCGCCACACGCCGCACGATCAGCCCGCGCGATTTCAGGAAATCGTCGCAGGCTGCAGCCTCTGCCTCATCCCCGAACCGGGCCAGCACGAAATTCGCCATCGAGGTGTCGGAGGGCACGCCCACCGCCGCCAGCGCCTCGGCCAGCCAGACCCGCAGTCGCGCATTCTCGGCCCGGCAGCGATCCACCCAGGCCTGATCGCGCACCGCTGCCTCCGCCGCGTCGAGCTGCGCGTTCGACAGGTTGAACGGGTTGCGGATGCGGTTCAGCACATCGACGAGAGGCTGCGGCCCATAGCCCCAGCCGATCCGCAACCCGCCAAGGCCGTAGATTTTGGAAAACGTCCGGGTCATCACCACGTTGTCGCGGGAAGCAACCAGCGCCGCGCCGCCGTCGAAGCCCTCGACAAATTCGGCATAGGCCCCGTCTAGTACCAGAATGGCCTGCGGCGGCAGGGCCTTTGCCAGCCGCTCCACCTCTGCCGCGCCGATCATCGTGCCGGTCGGGTTGTTGGGGTTGGCGATGAACACCAGCCTCGTGCGCTCCGTACAGGCGGCGAGGATCGCATCGACATCGACCACCCGCTCCCGTTCCGGCACCCTGACCGGCACCGCGCCGACCGCCTGCGCCGCAATGGGATAAAGCAGGAATCCGTGTTCGGTATAGATCACCTCATCCCCCGTCCCGGCATAGGCCTGACAGAGCAGCAGGATGATCTCGTCCGATCCGGTGCCGCAGACGATCTGCGATGCGGGCAGGCCGTGCACCTCTCCGATGGCGGCGCGCAGGCTGGCGTGGTCAGTGGCGGGATAGCGGTGCAGGTTGTTCTGGGCGCGGATAAAAGCTTCCTTGGCGCGTTCAGAAGGGCCGAAGGGGTTTTCGTTGGCCGACAGCTTCACCGCATTGGCAATGCCCGCGACATGGGCCGCGCCGCTTTCATAAAGCGCGATCCCCATGATGCCGGGCTGCGGGCGGATCAGGTCGTTCATCATTGCCTCCGAAGGTTCCGGCGCTTCATAGCCGCCAAGCCCGGGCAATTCCAGAAACTTGTGCGGAATCTCCCGCCCTTTCAGTCTGGTGCAAATATCCAGCGGGGGGTTCGGGGGCGCAAAGCCCCCGATGCCGTCAGCTCGCCAGCACGTTGCGGAACTGCCAGGGATCGCTTTCGTCGATGTCCTCGGCGAACTGGCTCCACCGGTCCTTCAGCGGCGTCCAGTCGGTATAATGCGCCTCTACCGGGCCCAGATAGGGGCGCTGAACGGCCAGACAGCGGGCATGGTCCATCTCGTCTGCTTCCACGATCCCCGCACCCGGATTTTCCAGCGCCCAGACCATCCCGGCCAGCACCGCGGACGATACCTGCAAGCCGGTGGCGTTCTGGAACGGGGCGAGCGCGCGGGCCTCGTCGATCGACAGCCGCGATCCGTACCAGAGTGCGTTCTTCGCATGGCCGTAGAGCAGCACACCCAGTTCGTCCGCGCCTTCAGTGATTTCGTTTTCGTCAAGGATATGCTGGCGCGGCTGCGCAACCCCCGCCCCGAAACATTCATGCAGCGACAGAACGGCATCGTCGCAGGGATGATAGGCATAATGGCAGGTCGGCCGATATTCGGGCGCAGCCCCCTGCCCCACAGTGTAATAGTCGGCAATCGAGATCGCCTCGTTGTGTGTCACCAGAAAGCCGAACTGCGGCCCTGGCATCGGGCACCAGCTGTGAACGCGGGTGATCGCACCGGGTCGTGCAATCCAGATCGCGGCCTGACAGCCCGTGTCGTGCCGGTGCGCATCATCGGGGAACCAGCGCTCATGCGTGCCCCAACCCAGTTCTGCGGGCTGGAAACCTTCGGAAAGGAATCCTTCGACCGACCAGGTATTGACGAAGGTGCCGATGCGCTTCGACCGCACCGATTTCTGCGTATCGCGTTCGGCGATATGCACACCCTTGACGCCGAGCGACTGCATCAGTCGCGCCCAGCCCGCCCGGTCGGATGGCACCGCATCCGTGCGACCCGTGTCACGGGCAAGGATCATCAGTGCCTCTTTGACAAACCACGACACCATGCCGGGATTCGCACCGCAGCAGGAAACCGCTGTGCTGCCGCCGGGATTGGCGCGTTTTTCGGCCCGCACCGCCTCTCGCAAGGCATAGTTGGTGCGGGCGGCGTTGTCCGCCGTATCGAAATAGAACCCCTGCCAAGGTTCGACGACCGTGTCGATATAGGGCACGCCCATTTCCCGGCAGAAGCGCATGACATCGAGAGAGGAGACATCGACCGACAGGTTAACGCAGAAGCCCTTGCCCGGCTCGAACAGCCCGGCCAGGATCTCACGGTAATTCTCTGCTGTCAGGGCCAGGCGCAGATGGGTCACCCCATGCTGGGCCAGAAAGATGTGATGCCTGTCGGACGGTTCGATCACCGTGATCCGACGCGCGTCATACTCAAAATGCCGCTCGATCAGCGGAAGGGTTCCTCGCCCGATGGACCCGAACCCTATGATCACAATCGGCCCGTCGATCCGGCCGTGGTCAGGATACGCCTGCATCACCATTCCCCCTGCAAGAGAGGGCAGATTCCCCCGCCGCACAGGAAAAGACAAGAGCGGCAGACGGGCGGCAGGACAAAAGACAAGGGCCGCAGGCGTTTCCGCTGCGGCCCCGTTTGACAATCCTGCGAAGGATCAGTTCTTCGCGTAATATTCGACGACCAGGTTCGGTTCCATCACCACCGGATAGGGCACATCACCCAGACCGGGCGTGCGCACGAAGGTGGCGGTCATCTTGTTGTGGTCGGTTTCAAGGTAATCCGGCACGTCGCGTTCTGCCAGTTGCACGGCTTCCAGCACAATGGCCAGTTGGCGCGACTTGTCGCGAACAGCGACCACATCGCCTTCCTTGACGCGGTAGGATGCGATGTTGACGCGCTGGCCGTTCACGGTGACATGGCCGTGGTTCACGAACTGGCGCGCGGCAAAGATCGTCGGAACGAACTTGGCGCGGTAAACGACGGCATCCAGACGACGCTCCAGCAGACCCACCAGATTTTCACCGGTGTCACCCTTGACGCGTTCGGCTTCGGTATAAATCTTGCGGAACTGCTTTTCGGTCAGATCGCCGTAATAGCCCTTCAGCTTCTGCTTGGCGCGCAGCTGGGTGCCAAAGTCGGACAGCTTGTTCTTGCGGCGCTGGCCGTGCTGGCCGGGGCCGTATTCGCGCTTGTTCAGCGGCGATTTCGGGCGGCCCCAGATATTTTCGCCCATGCGGCGGTCGATCTTGTACTTGGCAGTGGTGCGTTTTGTCACCGCTGATCTCCTTCTTACAGGCGCCACGATTGTGGCTATGAAGGGCGTTGTCCTTTCCCCGGTTGCCGGGGCGACAGGCATCCCCTTGCGGGGGCCGCCAACACCAAATGAAAAGCCCGGAACTCTCATCCCGGACGAGCCGCGCTTATAGTGGCAAAACCGGCGGAGTCAACAGCGCCCGCCCCCCTCATCATTCCCTAATTCCCCCGCGCTTCCCCTCCCCGGAAAGGAGCACGACATATGGACGCCATCCACCACCTGCCCCCCGTTCTTCCGCTGAACCCCG
>JBOFCO010000067.1:0-9926 GCA_051646105.1 Paracoccaceae bacterium | reverse complement strand
ACCATGGCGCTGGCTCCGCAACACGGCGACCGTATCGCCGGGGCGATCCTGAACGACATAGGCCCCGAGATCGATCCGGCTGGGCTGGGGCGCATCTTCGGCTATCTGGGTGTGCCGCCGCCGTTTGCCACGCATGAGGAAGCGGCCGAAATGCTGCAGGCGGCAGAGGCCGCAACCTTTCCCGGTGTATCGCGCCAGCGCTGGCTTCAATACGCGCGCGCTCTGTGGATGGAAGGCGCGCACGGCCTGCAATTGCGTTATGATCCGGCACTGCGTCGTGCCATGCTGGAGGGAACGGTTCCGATGCCTGACCTGTGGCAAGGCTTCGACGCGTTGGCGCAAAAGCCGCTTGCGGTCATCCGGGGCGCCAATTCCGATATTCTTCCTGCGCAGACGCTCGCAGCCATGCAGGCGCGCGCGCCCGGTGTTTTTGCTGTTACGGTCCCCGACCGGGGCCATGTTCCGTTTCTGGATGAGTCTGAATGCCTTTTGGCAATCCGCACGATCCTGAAACGGGTTTCAGCATGAATCTTGCCGTTGATTTCGCAATGATCCGAAGCGCCGCCTCGCGGCTGGCGCCTGTCATCCGGGAAACGCCTTTGCTGAATTCTCCGCAGATCGACGCCATTGCCGGGCGTCGGGTGCTGGTCAAGGCAGAGTGCCTGCAACATACCGGCAGCTTCAAGTTCAGGGGGGGCTGGGCTGCGATTTCCGCGCTGCCCGATCCTCTGGCAGAGGCAGGGGTGATCGCCTATTCGTCGGGTAATCACGCGCAGGGGGTGGCGCTGGCGGCAAGGATGCATGCTGTTCCCGCCGTCATCATCATGCCGTCCGATGCCCCGCCCCTGAAGATCGAAAGAACCCGCGCACTGGGCGCAGAAGTGGTGCTGTACCATCGCGCGACCGATGACCGCGACGCCATCGGTGGCAAGCTGGCCGCTGCCATGCGGCTGCATCTGATCCGTCCCTTTGACGATCCCGAAGTGATCGCAGGGCAGGGCAGCGTCGGGATCGAGATCGCGGCACAGGCTGCGGCGCTGGGCACGCGCCGGGGCGATGTCCTGGTCTGCTGTGGGGGTGGCGGTCTGACTTCGGGGATCGCGTTGGCGCTGGCAGAGCTTGCGCCGGGGCTGCGCGTGCGGCCCGTCGAACCGGAAGGTTTCGATGATGTCGGCCGTTCGCTGATGCAGGGGGAACGGCAGCAGAACCCGACGCTGGAAGGGTCGCTGTGCGATGCAATCCTGACGCCGGCACCCGGCAGGCTGACCCTGCCGATCATGTCGCGCCATTGCGGCCCGGGGCTGAGCATGACGGATGAAGAGGCCTTGCGCGCCGTGGCGCTTGCCCATGAACATCTGCGCATCGTGCTGGAGCCGGGCGGGGCGGTCGCGCTTGCCGCAGCGCTGTTCCGCCCCGATCAGGTGTCGGGGGATACCGTCACCGTCGTCGCCAGTGGCGGCAACATCGACCCTGCTCTGCTTGAACGGGCGCTGTCGGGCAATCGCTGATATCGGAAAAAGGTAGGGAATACCCGCCTTGCGCGGTTTACCGGCGAAGCGCATCCTGAACTGCGTGTGAGCGCGTGGTGAGTGCCCTTTTTCCCCCTTGTGTGGTCAGCAGGGACAAATCTCCTGCCACACAAGGGAGGAGGGTAACTCGGTCCCTGCATGGCAGTTTCCAGTCTTCGGCTCTGGCACATCCCGGTGTAATCGCCGATCATGTGGCATGGGCATGTTGCGTCTTGGCGATATCACGGTGCATTGGCGGCAGGACGGCGCGGGCGACGGTCCAGCCTTGGTCTTTTCGCATCCGCTTGGTGTTGATCTGACAGTCTGGGATGCAGTGATCCCGCTGTTGCCGCAGGGCCTGCGGATCGTCCGTTATGATACGCGCGGCCATGGCGCCACAACTTGTCCGGACGGGCCTTATGCCATGGGCGCGCTGGTGCGCGATGCCGAGATGCTGCTTGATGCCCTTGATATCCGCGACAGTGTGTTTGTCGGCATGTCCATGGGTGGCCTGATCGCGCAGGGCTTGGCGGTCAAGCGGATGGATCTGGTGCGCGGGCTGGTTCTGTCCAATACGGCGGCACGGATCGGAACTGTTGACGTCTGGGCGGCGCGGATTGATGCGGTGCGCGCAGGGGGGATGACGGGGATCACTGATGAAACCATGCGGCGCTGGTTCGGACGGCGCGGGCAGGACGGGGCGAGGGTGTCCGAAGTGCGTGCCCTGTTCGAAAGCCAGCGCGCCGAAGGCTATGCCGGCTGTGCCGCCGCGATTGCTGGTGCGGATTTCCTGACGCCGACCTCGGGGCTGCGCCTGCCGGCACTGGTTATCGCCGGGTCCGAGGATGGATCGACGCCCCCCGATATGGTGCGCGAGTTGCACGGGCTGATCCCCGGCGCACGTTTCGCCCTGATCCGGCGCGCCGGCCATCTGCCGTGCATCGATGCGCCGGAAACCTTTGCGGCTGAAATCACGGATTTCCTGCGGGGTATCGGACATGGCTGAATTCCTGTTCGTGCATGGCTCATGTCACGGGGCGTGGTGCTGGCAAGATACGATCCGGCATATGGAACGATCTGGCCATCGCGCCCGCGCCATCGACCTGCCGGGGCGCGATGCCGGGATGACCGGCAAAAGCGCCGCCGGGATGACCCTGCGCGACCATGCCGATGCGATCCTTGCGGCCATTTCCGCGCCGGTGACCCTGGTTGGCCATTCGGCCGGTGGCTATGCGATCAGCCTTGCGGCCGAACTGCGCCCCGATCTTGTGACGCGGCTGGTCTATCTGGCCGCCTATGTGCCGGTTGCAGGCGTGTCTTTGGCCGACCGCCGCCGGGCCGCGCCAGAACAGCCGCTGATGCCCGCCATCCGCATCGTGCCTGCCATCGCCTGCTTTGCCTTTGATCCCGAACTTGCCCCCGACCTGCTGTATCACGACTGCCCCGAGGACGTTCAGCGCGCGGCCATCGCCCGGCTTTGTCCCGAGCCGATTACGCCGCAAGAAGATACGATTCCCCTCCTTGACCGCTGGCAGCGGATCGAAAGGCATTACGTCCGCTGCAGTGGGGACAGGGCCATTCCCCCTGCCTGGCAGACGACCATGTCAGAGGGCTGGCCCGAACAGTGCAGGCATGCCCTGCCCGCCAGCCATTCGCCATTTCTGTCCATGCCCGCCCGTCTGGCGCGTCTGCTGGACGCCATAGCCAACCAGCCCCTTTCGCCTGTCTCACCCACGGCTTGGGCTGGCGGTTCGGATTGATGATGAGTCTGCCTTGAACCAGCGCAATGCCCTTGCCTTTGTGGTTGCCACCGTTGCGCTGGATGCCATCGGCATTGGCCTGATCTTTCCCGTCATGCCTGATCTGGTCGAGGAAGTGGCAGGCACAGACCTGTCGAATGCCGCGGTCTGGGGCGGGGTTCTGGCCACGGCCTATGCGCTGATGCAGTTCGTGTTCGGTCCGGTGGTTGGAAATATCTCGGACCGCTGGGGGCGCAGGCCGGTTCTGCTGTCGGCGCTGGCGGTGATGACGCTCGACTATCTGCTCATGGCGGTAGCGGGCACGATCTGGCTGCTGCTTCTGGGCCGCATCGTTGCCGGGCTGACGGCGGCGACCCATGCAACGGCAACCGCCTTCATCGCTGACATCACACCGCCTGAGCAACGTGCTGCGCGTTTCGGCATGGTTGGCGCTGCCTTCGGGATCGGTTTCGTCGCGGGGCCGCTGATCGGTGGTCTGCTGGCAGCGATCGATCTGCGCGCCCCTTTCTGGGCGGCGGCGGCACTGGCGGCGGCCAATCTGGTTTTTGGGGCGCTGGTTCTGCCAGAAACGGTCACGGATGAAATCCGCAGGCCGTTTTCATGGGCGCGGGCAAATCCGCTGTCATCCTTCCGGGCCATCGGACACCTGCCGGGACTGCGGCGCATCTTGTTGATGATGTTCGTCTATTCGATCGCCTTCAACGTCTATCCGGTGGTCTGGTCTTATTATGGAAAGGCGCGTTTCGGCTGGGATGCCTGGATGATCGGCGTGTCTCTGGCGGCTTTTGGTATCTGCATGGCGCTGGTGCAGGCACTGGCGGTTGGGCCGACAATCCGGCTGTTGGGCGAGCGGCGCACAGTTCTGTGGGGCATGACGTCAGAAGCGCTGACATTTCTGTTCTACGGGTTTGTGACGGCTGGCTGGCTGGCGCTCGCTTTCAGTCCCTTCGCCGCACTGGGTGGCGTGGTCGGGCCGGCTTTGCAGGGTATCATGTCGAAAGCGACGCCCGACGACCAGCAAGGGGAATTGCAGGGGGTGCTGTCCAGCATAGGCGCGATGGCGACGATCATCGCGCCCTTGCTGATGACCGGAACCTTCCGCGCCTTTACCGGCCCGGAGGCGCCGGTATTCTCGCCCGGTGCGCCATTCCTGTTAGCGGCAGGACTGACAGTGATCTGCCTGATCCTGTTGCTCGATGGTCGTCGGACTGTGAAAGCCGGTGAAACGGGCGGGCGCTGAACGGCCCTACAAGGCATCGTCCCAGCCGAAGCCGACAAAGCTTTCCTCATCGCCGTCCAGACTGCGGTACAGCGACAGAGCGGCATGATTATCCGGCTCTGTCCCCAGCCAGATGCCCTTGCAACCGCGTTCCCGCGCGATGACGAAGAACCGTTCCATGATTTCCCGCGCGATGCCCCGGCGTTGCCAATTCTCGCGCACGCCGACCTCGTTCACGAACATCGCGGGCGGCTTGTCGGGATGCAGCAGAACGGTGCCCGTCACCATGCCGACCGCTTCTTCGCCCGCAAACGCCAGCACGATCTCATGCCCCGGATCGTTCAGAAACGCCGCCGCCTGCGCCGGATCGACGGGGTTGTCAAATAGCCCCTCGCGTATCGACAACATCAGGTTAAGGTCGGACGGACCGAGATGGCGAAACGTGATGTCCTTGCTCATGGATGCCTCCATTCCGGCAGGAGAGGGTAGCAAACGATGAAACTCAAGGATCTTGAAATCTTCGTGGTGGCCCCGCCGGCCCCCGGCTGGGGCGGGCGCTACTGGATATTCGTCAAGCTGACCACAGATGATGGCATCGAAGGCTATGGCGAATGTTATGCCAGCACCGTCGGCCCAAAGGCGATGCAGGCGGTGATCGAGGATGTCTTTACCCGCCACATGCAGGGCGAAAATCCCGAGAATGTCGAACTGATGTTCCGCCGTGCCTATTCGGCAGGATTTACCCAACGCCCCGATCTGACAGTGATGGGTGCGTTTTCCGGGCTGGAAATCGCCTGCTGGGATATTCTGGGCAAGGCCCGCAACCGGCCGGTCTGGGCGCTGCTGGGAGGACGGATGAACGACCGCCTGCGCAGCTACACCTATCTTTATCCCGAACCGGGGCAGGATCCGGCGCGGTTCTGGGTCGATGCCGAAATGGCCGCCGATGCTGCCGAGCGCGCTGTTGCGCAGGGCTTCACCGCAGTGAAGTTCGATCCCGCCGGCCCCTACACCATCCGTGGCGGTCATGAACCGGCGATGACCGACATCGCCCGCTCCGTCGCCTTTTGCGATGCGATCCGCGAAACTGTGGGCGACCGCGCCGACCTGCTGTTCGGCACCCATGGGCAGTTCAGCGTGGCGGGGGCGATCCGGCTGGGGCAGGCGCTGGAACCCTTCAATCCGCTGTGGTTCGAAGAACCGATCCCCCCCGATGCCACCCTTGATCTGGCAGAAGTGGCACGGGCGGTGCGCATTCCGGTAGCAACCGGGGAAAGGTTGACGACCAAGGCCGAATTTGCCGCCGTGCTGCGTGCCGGTGCGGCGCGCATCCTGCAACCGGCCCTGGGTCGCGCCGGTGGGATATGGGAAACGCGCAAGATCGCCATGCTGGCCGAATGCTACGCGGCCCAGATTGCCCCGCATCTGTATGCCGGACCGGTGGAATGGGCGGCGAATATTCATCTGGCGACGGCCATCCCCAACCTGTGCATGGTCGAAACGATCCAGACCGGCGGGGCTTTCCACCAGTCGCTGATCGGCCATACGCTGACTTGGGAAGACGGTTTCATCCTGCCCCCTGAAGAGCCGGGCCTGGGGATTGAATTCAATGAGGCCTTGGCGCGCGCGCACCCCTACACGGGTGACAGACTGCATCTTGAAATGCAGGAAGCGCCCTGCGACTGGAGGCATGGCAACGCCTTTCAGGGCGGTGCTCCGCAGGAATAGGGAAGCGGCGGAAGCAGTCAAACTGGCGACCCCAGAAGGAATCGAACCCTCAACCTGCCGCTTAGAAGGCGGCTGCTCTATCCAGTTGAGCTATGGGGTCGCACTTGGCGTTACTTATGGCGAAGCCCGTGCCCGGATCAAGCGTCAGATGGCGGCTTACCGGCGACTTGTCGGTCAGGCGGGCCGGTTGGCGGGCCTTACTGCGGAATTTCCGTCAGATTTCGCGCGTCAGGAACACGGAATTCGGGTCTTCGCCGTAGTTCGCAAAAGGCGGACATTCCACAAATCCGGCCCGCTCGTACAAACCGCGTGCCGCGACAAAGGTCGGCTGCACGCCGGTTTCCAGGCTCAGCCGCGTTATCCCCGCCGCCCGCGCCCGGTCGATCAGATTTTCAAGCATCAGCCGCGACAGCCCCCGGCCGCGCAACTCGGCCAGCACATGCATTGACTTGATCTCGGCATGATCGGCAGACAGCCGCTTGAACGCCCCCATTCCCACAGGGTGCCCGTCTTCGCGCATGACAAGGAACGTGATGTCGGGCCGGGCAAGTTCCGATGCGTCCAGCATGTGAATGCTTTCCGGCGGCGTGTCGGCATGCATGTCGGCCGTATGCCGTTGCATCAGCAGGGACAGATCGGCCCCCAGCGGGCTTTCGGCGATAACGGTGACGGGCATGCGGGTGTCAGTGCGTCCAGGCGCTGCGCCGGTCGGTGGCGAAGTTTTCGCCATAGCCGCGCGGACGGATGTTGGCGGCGCGGGTCTTTGGCTGGACGACATCGTATTCAATGCCACGGTCGCGCGCGTATTCTTCGGCGGCTTCAAGCGTTTCAAAGCGCAACCTGACCTGGGATTGTGTGTCGGCAGATCCGGTCCAGCCCATCAGCGGGTCAACCTCTTTCGACGTGCCCTGCGCAAAGTCCAGAACCCACAGCCGGGTCTTTGCCGTGCCGGACTGCATGGCGTTACGGGCCGGCTTGTAAATACGTGCGCGCATGAAGCACCTCCTGCTTGCAGGTGGCTTTATCCCCAAAGCCGCGCCACTTCGCAAGGGGCTGCGGCACAAATCGGATCAGGGGAAAGGGGATGCCAGGCGGTTCTGGTGCGGGTGGTGCTTTGGGTGGGTGTGGTCCATGGGTCCGCCCGGCATCTATCAACAATGCTATGGTGCGCCACGTTTTTGCGCAAGGAAAATTCACGCCATAGTTGCGCTACCTTTGGCCTATACCCGCAACCTTGGCGGATATCCGCGCAAGGCACCTTGAACCGGAACAAAAAGCGATCAAATCTGGGCGAGCCCTACCAAGGCCCCCACAGGATTCCCGCCATGCCTCACAACAACACCAACATGCCGATGCACCGCCCCGATGTGCTGACCCGCCCCAAGCTGGAAGGTGGGCGGCGGTTTGTAATGAAGACCGAATTTTCGGCGGCGGGGGATCAGCCGACGGCCATCGCCGAACTTGCAGGTGGCGTGCAGGCGGGGGAGCGGGATCAGGTGTTGCTGGGCGCCACCGGCACCGGCAAGACCTTTACCATGGCCAAAGTGATCGAGGAAACCCAGCGCCCGGCGATCATCCTTGCCCCGAACAAGACGCTGGCCGCGCAATTGTATGGGGAATTCAAGGGATTCTTTCCCGACAATGCCGTGGAATATTTCGTCAGCTATTACGATTACTACCAGCCCGAAGCCTATGTGGCCCGCACCGACACCTATATCGAGAAGGAATCCCAGATCAACGAACAGATTGACCGGATGCGCCATTCGGCCACGCGGGCGCTTCTGGAACGGGATGACGTTATCATCGTCGCCTCGGTGTCCTGCATCTACGGCATCGGTTCGGTCGAAACCTATTCGGCGATGACGCAGGATCTGGCCAAGGGGATGATGGTCGACCAGCGGCAGTTTCTGGCCGAGCTTGTCGCCCAGCAATACCGCCGCAACGATGCCGCCTTTGCCCGCGGCTCTTTCCGCGTGCGGGGCGACTCGGTAGAGGTCTGGCCCGCCCACCTTGAGGATCGCGCCTGGCGGTTCAGCTTTTTCGGGAACGAGCTGGAATCGATCACCGAATTCGATCCGCTGACCGGCCACAAGACCGACAGCTTCGACAAGATCCGCATCTATGCCAACAGCCACTACGTGACGCCGCGCCCGACCATGCAGCAGGCGATCAAGGGCATTCGTCAGGAACTGGCCCTGCGGTTGAAGCAGTTGATCGACGAGGGCAAGTTGCTGGAGGCGCAGCGGCTGGAACAACGCTGCAATTTCGATCTTGAGATGCTGGAAGCAACCGGCGTCTGCAACGGGATCGAGAATTACTCCCGCTATCTGACGGGCCGCGCGCCGGGGGAACCGCCGCCGACCCTGTTCGAATTCATCCCAGACAATGCCATCGTGTTCGCGGATGAATCCCATGTTTCCGTCCCCCAGATCGGCGGCATGTACAAGGGCGACTACCGGCGCAAGTTCACGCTGGCCGAACACGGCTTCCGCTTGCCGTCCTGCATGGACAACCGCCCCCTGAAGTTCGAGGAATGGGATGCGATGCGCCCGCAGTCGGTCTTCGTTTCCGCCACCCCGGCGTCATGGGAGATGGAGCAGACGGGGGGCGTCTTCACCGAACAGGTGATCCGCCCCACCGGGCTGATCGACCCGCAGGTGGAAATCCGCCCCGTATCCATGCAGGTGGACGACCTGCTGGACGAGGTGCGCAAAGTGGCGGCGGCAGGCTATCGCACGCTTGTCACCACGCTGACCAAGCGCATGGCCGAAGACCTGACCGAATACATGCACGAACAGGGCATCCGCATCCGCTACATGCATTCCGACATCGACACGCTGGAACGCATCGAAATCCTGCGCGACCTGCGGCTTGGGGCCTTTGACGTGCTGGTCGGCATCAACCTGCTGCGCGAGGGGCTGGATATTCCCGAATGCGGGCTGGTGGCGATACTCGATGCCGACAAGGAAGGTTTCCTGCGGTCGGAAACCAGCCTGATCCAGACCATCGGGCGGGCGGCGCGGAACGCCGAGGGCCGGGTCATCATGTATGCCGACCGCATCACCGGCAGCATGGAACGCGCGCTGAAGGAAACCGAACGTCGGCGGGTGAAGCAGATTGCTTATAATGAGGTGCATGGCATCACACCGCAGACGGTGAAGAAGAACGTCGAGGATGTTCTGGCCGGGCTTTACAAGGGCGACACCGACATGGCCCGCGTCACCGCGCGGGTCGATAAGCCGATGGTCGGGGCCAATCTGGCCGCGCATCTGGACGCGCTGCGCACCGCCATGCGCAAGGCGGCAGAGAATCTGGAATTCGAGGAGGCGGCGCGCCTGCGGGATGAGGTGAAGCGGCTGGAAGCGGTGGAGCTTGCCGTCGCCGACGACCCGCTGGCCCGGCAATCGGCGGTGGAGGAAGCGGCAGAGGCGGCGGTGAAAAGCAGCGGGCGGTCGACGGCCGGGAGAGCGGGGCAGAGGGGCGGGAAGTTTGGGAGACGGGGGAGGTGAGAGAATATGCGCCAAGTTCGTATTGATCCATTGTCTTTGGCCTCGAGAAAAATTCACTTGGCGGTGAATGGAAACGAAATTTCAACTGGAACCGGATTCTTTCTGGAACACAACGGCAGCGTATATCTTATATCGAATCTTCACAACTTTACAGGCCGGGACATCTTCACCGGAAAACATCTGTCCAACACGCTAGCAGAAC
>JBOFCO010000160.1:0-5785 GCA_051646105.1 Paracoccaceae bacterium | reverse complement strand
ATGCACGACCGGCACGCCCGCCGCGCGGAAGGCCGATGCAAAGCCATCTGGCAAATGCGATGAGGCAATGATGACCCCGTCCACCGCATATTGCTGCAAGGTCTGCAATGACCGCGCCGGATCAACCTCATCCGACAGGTTCACCAGCAAGGGCCGCAAGCCCGCCTCTTGCAGGGCCTTCGTGAACAGATCGAAAATCTCAAGGAAAACCGGGTTGTGAAAGTTGTTCGACACCAACCCGACCATGCGCGTAGCACCCGTCATCAACCCACGCGCCAGCATGTTGGGCCGGTAGCCCAGCGCCTGCGCCGCAGCCTCGACCTTGGCGCGCATGCGCGGTGATACGGAAGCGCCTTCTGTGAACGTCCGCGATACGGCGGCACGTGAGACCCCTGCCAGATTGGCTACTTCTTTCAGCGTAACGGGCATGCGTCGCAGGCTTTCTTGTTTGTCGAACAAGGGTTTGTCATGCCTTGCTGCTTGTGGTCAACGTTTTGCCGCGCCAATGGCCGCGTTTGCGGTAATACGATCAGTGTTGCACGCGCCGTGACTGCGGTATCAGCGGTTATCGCCAACGCCTTTATCCGGCGGTTGGCGTAAATGCTATTGAGGCCAAAAGGCCTGTGCCGGACATGGGCCGTTCGAGGCAAAGGCTGGTGCCAAACAACGCCGAGATTTCGACAGCCACGGCAAGGCCAAGACCCATGCCAGTGGCCCCTTCCCCGCGCAGATGCGGCAACGGCCGCGATGAACCGCGTCTGGACTGGACGGCAATGGCCATCTGATGGTCTGTCAGACCGGGGCCATTGTCTTCGACCTGCAACAAGACCTGATCCGGTTGCGCCACAACCCGCACCGTAACCACGGCCCCTTGCCCGGCATATGCAATGGCGTTCGAAACAAGGTTTCGCAGCAATTCGGCCAGAAGGATCGGGTCAGCCAGTACCTGCGCTACGGCTGGTCCTTCAAAGCCTAGGTCAATGTTCTGCGCAAGCGCCGCTGGCACCATTTCGGATGTAAGATCTTTTGCGGTGGCCACAAGATCAATGGATGCGAGCGTTGCAGCGCCTGCGCTGGCATCGACACGCGCCAGAACAAGAAGATGCGATAGCACCCTTTCGGCACGTTCCAGCGCGGAAATCGCCTTGGTGCTGGCAGCTGTGGCCGCATCTGGCCCAGTGCTTCGGTCAATCAGCGCAAGCTGTGTGCGCACAACGGCAAGGGGCGTGCGCAACTGGTGGCTGGCATTGCCGGTAAAGTTGCGCAATGCGTCGAGGGCTGTCTGCAGCCGATCCATGAACAGGTTGATCGCGCTGACAAGGGGTTCCACCTCATCAGGCGTATCGGCGGTGACGGGCCGCAGGTCACCCGGTGAACGTTCGGCGATGGCCTCTCCCAGCTTTTCGAGCGGTCGCAGGGCGACGGTGACAGCAACCCAGACCAGCGTGGCGACCCCAAGCACGAGCACGACCAATCGCAAGGCCGAACGCACGAGAATGGACCGCGCGAGGGCCGAACGGGCACGGGTGGATTCGGCCACGGTGACGCTGAACCGGATCGAGGCGGCACCGGTGGACACTTCGCGCATCAGGGTGGCGGACCGGATGCCGACATCACCATAAACGCCGTCGGCAAAGGCCACGCCACCGGGTGGTGCTGCGACAGTGGCAAGGTCGGGGTAGCCGGTCAGAAAGTGGCCAACCGGGCCATCGACGCGGTAAAACACCTTGTCCTGCGCGGTCGAGGTGAGCATTTCCAGCGATGAAAACGGGATGTCCACCTCCAGCCCGCCGGATTCGTCGACCGTTACCCGTTCGGCAATGGCCAGCGCCGAGCCAACCAGCACGCGGTCAGACACGCTTTGCGCCGTGCGCAGCGCCTCGCGCCATGTGTCAATCAGCGCCAGCAGGCCCAGCGCCAGGGTCGCCAGCAGGATCCACAACAAAAGTCGGCGGCGCAGGGAATAGGGCTTCACGACCATTCGCCCGGTTTTTCAATCATGTAGCCAATGCCACGGATCGTGCGCAGCCCCAACCCAAGCGGGTTCAGGCGCCGGCGCAGGCGCGAGATATACTGCTCGATTGCGTTGTCTGACAGGATGTCTTCCAGCGATGTGACGGACTGCACGATCGCCTCTTTGGCCACCACCTTGCCTGCGCGCGTCAGCAGCAGCTCCAGGATCGCGCGTTCGCGCGGGGGCAGATCGATTGTCTGCCCGTTGGCTGAAAACTGACGGCTGTTCAGATCCAGCGATAGTGGCCCAAGCCCAAGCGTGGATGACCGCAGGCCCGCCTGCCTGCGCAACAGGGATCGCACGCGGGCTTCGAACTCGCGCACGTCAAAGGGTTTGGCCATGTAATCATCTGCCCCCAGATCAAGCCCGCGCACCCGGTCTTCGGCCGCACCGCGCGCGGTCAGGATCATGACGGCGGCACGGTTGCCTTGGGCGCGCATTGCGCGCAGTACGGACAGCCCGTCCAGTTCCGGCAGGTTCAGATCAAGGATCATCAGATCAAAGGGTTCCGTGGCAACCAGATGCGTCGCCGCCTCGCCATCATGCACGCAGTCGACAGCATAGCCAGATGACACCAGAAGCGACATCAGTGCTTCGGCCAATGGCAGATCGTCTTCGACCAGCAGCAATCGCATAAAGCGCCCCCCCTTGCCGCAGCTTAGAAGTGATCTGCGCTGTTGTGAACCGCCCCTGTCTTTGGCAGGGTTGGCACCATGCGCCTTTTGTCCGGCACCCTTCTGAGTTTGCTTTTTCTGGCTGGCCCTGCGATGCCAGAGGCCACGCATTACCCGGCACCGGGCGAGGGCTCGCAGGAACTTGTGATCTATTCAACGCTGGACAGCCGCCTTGCTGCAACGCTGATCGCGGCGTTTCAGGCCGGCCATCCCGATGTCGCCGTGCGTTATGAAGATCTGCTGGCCAGTGAGATTGCCGCCCGTGTCATTCAGGAAACGGATGCCGGGCAGGCTTCGGCCGATTTCCTGTTTTCCTCGGCGATGGATCTGCAACTGAAACTTGCCAACGATGGTTACGGGCAAGAGGTGTCGGTTGCCATGGCGCGCGACTGGCCAGAATGGGCGCAATGGCAGGACACGGCCTTTGCGCTGACGTTCGAACCCGCCGTGCTGGTGTATCACAAACCCAGCTTTCCGGACGGCCCGCCGCAGTCGCGGCTGGAACTGCTGGATTGGCTGGCCAATGCGCCTGAAAGCCTGACGGGCCGCATCGGCACCTATGACATTGAAAAGTCTGCCGTCGGCTATCTGTTTGCGGCGCGCGATGCTGAACACTTTCCCGATATCTGGTCTTTGCTGCGAGCGATGGGCAAGGCAGGCCTGCAGACCTTTCCCACGTCGCAAGACATTATTGACCGGGTTGCCGATGGCCGGCTGGTGCTGGGCTATAACATCCTTGGGTCTTATGCGGCGGATCAGGCGCGGCTGGCGCCGGATATCGGCTTTGTCCTGCTGCGTGACTATACCGTTGTCGTCTCGCGCGTGGCGATGGTGCCGCGGGCAGCGGCCTCTCCCGATCTTGGTCGGGCCTTTCTGGCGTTTCTGATGAGCACGGATGGCCAGACCCTGCTGTCAGACAAGCTGCGCCTGCCATCTGTCAGTCTGGAAGTATCGGGCGCTGGCAGCGGGGCGGCGATGCAGGCAGCCTTGGGTGATCAGTTGCGCCCTGTGCCGGTCAGCCCCGGCGTTCTGGTCTATCTGGATCAGGCCAAGCGCCAAAGGCTGCTGCGGCTGTGGGCACAGGCCTTGGCCGGAGAATAGGCCCGCGAGCCTGCCTGTCAGCTTTCTGACAGGTATCTATGCTGCACTTTGGTCAGGGCGGGCACGAGGAGGTGCCAGCCTGCACAATCTGCACGCAAAAACCGTGCCTTGGGAGGAGAATCACAATGAAACACACGCTTTTGAGCGTTGCCTTTGCCGCAGCTTTGGCGGTGCCCGCCTTTGCGGACGACTACATGATCATGGCACCGGCAGCCCCCGGCGGCGGCTGGGACAGCACGGCGCGCGCCATGCAAGAGGTCATGCAAGCCGAAGGCATTTCGCCATCCGTGCAGGTGCAGAACGTGCCGGGTGCCGGTGGCACAGTGGGCCTTGCGCAGTTCGCATCCAGCACCGCAGGTGACGCAAGCCAGCTGATCGTTGGCGGCTATGTGATGGTTGGCGCGATCCTGACCAATGAATCGCCAGTATCCCTGGCCGATGTCACGCCGATTGCACGCCTGACGGGCGAAGCCGTGGGCATTGCAGTATCTGCATCCAGCCCGATCCAGAACATCAATGAACTGGTCGAGATGATGAAGGCGGATCCGGGGTCAGTGTCTTGGGCTGGCGGTTCGGCCGGTGGCGTTGACCACATCACCGTGGGCCTTTTGGCCAAGGCGGCAGGGGTGGACCCGACCAAGATCAACTACGTGGCCTTCAGTGGCGGTGGTGAGGCGCTGGCGGCCATTCTGGGCAATCAGGTGACCGTGGGTATTTCCGGCGTGGGTGAATTCCTGCCGCAGGTCGAAGCAGGCACGATGCGGATGCTCGCGGTTTCCACAGCCGACAAATGGGCAGGCACGGATGCACCGACGCTGATGGAATCGGGCTATGACGTGAACGTGCAGAACTGGCGCATGGTTGCGGCAGCGCCGGGCCTGTCGGACGAACAGAAGGCCGCTGTGACCGCAGATATCGAAGCACTGGTGAATTCGGCAGGCTGGAAGGCAACGCTGGAAAGCAAGGGCTGGGCCAACACCTATCTGTCTGGTGCCGATTTTGACGCGCAGCTGGCCAAGGAAATCGAAGCTACGACGGCCGTCCTGAAGGACATCGGTCTGGTGAAATGAGCGGTCTTGAACCGGTAAAAGGACGCAGCCCCAATGGGGCTGCGTTCATCATCGCGGCCTTGCTGGCCGGGCTGGGTGTGCTGCTGATCTGGCAGGGCAATGCTATCCCCGACAAGGGCGGTTATGCAGGCGTCGGGTCAGGTGATGCGCCGCGCTTTGTGGGCTTTTGCCTGCTGCTGCTGGCTGCCGCCCATGTCTGGAATGGCTTGCGTCAAGCGGCACCTGATGTGCCAAAGCAAGAGATTTTGCCAGTGATCTTCATTCTGGCCGGGCTCGCTTTGCAACTGGCACTGCTGCATGTGCTTGGCTTCGCTGTTGCCTCTGGATTGCTTTTTGCTTGCACCGCCGCCGCCTTTGGCAAACGCAATTTCGCGCTGACGCTGCCCATTGGTGTCGCCTTTGCGCTGCTGGTTTACGGCGTTTTCGACCAACTTTTGAAGCTGAACCTGCCAGCGGGTTTTCTGGAAACCCTGATCTTCGGGGGCTGAGATGACAACATTCGATTTCCTGCTGCAAGGCTTTGCCACCGCGCTTGACCCGATGATCCTGCTATACGCGCTGATCGGTGTGACGCTTGGCACCGCTGTCGGCGTGTTGCCGGGCATTGGCCCCGCGCTGACCGTGGCGCTGCTGCTGCCCGTCACCTATGGCCTTGATCCGGCGGGATCGCTGATCATGTTTGCGGGCATCTATTATGGCGGCATGTATGGCGGATCGACCACATCCATCCTGCTGAACACACCCGGCGAAAGCGCGAGTATCGTGACCGCGCTGGAGGGCAACAAGATGGCCCGTGCAGGGCGTGGCGGGCCTGCGCTGGCAACCGCCGCAATCGGGTCTTTTGTGGCGGGGCTGCTGGCCACGCTGGCATTGGCCTTTCTGGCCCCACACATCGTGAAACTGGCGCTGGTCTTTGGCCCGCGCGA
>JBOFCO010000155.1:0-5440 GCA_051646105.1 Paracoccaceae bacterium | reverse complement strand
CCATGGGCAATGCCACCGTCGCTGTCACCGACGCCACTTTTGACGCCGAGGTGCGCCAGTCAACCGTTCCCGTCGTCGTCGATTTCTGGGCGGAATGGTGCGGCCCGTGCAAGATGATCGGCCCGGCTTTGGAAGAGCTCGCCACCGAATACGCGGGTAAGGTCAAGATTGTTAAGGTCAATGTTGACGAAAACCCTGACAGCCCGGCCACATTGGGCGTGCGCGGCATCCCGGCGCTGTTCATGTTCAAGAACGGACAGGTCGTGTCGAACAAGGTTGGCGCTGCGCCGAAGGCGGCACTGGCGACCTGGATTCAGTCGGCAATTTGATTTCTACTGTCAGCATCCAGAAAGGCGGCCGCCACGGCCGCTTTTTTGCGTTTTGTGTCTTGGGTTGTGCCTGCCACGGCCCAACGCCATATTCGCAGGCAACGGAGGTGCCACATGAGTGACGACAAGTTTCCGGGCTGGCATGGCACGACAATCCTCGCAGTGCGGCGCGGGGGTGAAGTTGTCGTGGCGGGCGACGGGCAGGTGTCCGTCGGCCAGACGGTGATGAAGGGCACGGCGCGCAAAGTGCGCAGGCTTTCACCCGGCGGGCATGATGTGGTCTGCGGCTTTGCAGGCTCCACCGCCGATGCATTCACGCTGCTTGAACGGCTGGAGAAAAAGCTGGAGGCGTCGCCGGGGCAGCTTGCGCGGGCGTCGGTGGACCTCGCGAAAGACTGGCGCATGGACAAATACCTGCGGAACCTCGAGGCGATGCTTATCGTTACCGATGGTCGGGATTTACTCGTCATTACAGGCGCAGGTGATGTTCTGGAACCGGAACATGATGTGGCAGCGATCGGGTCGGGCGGGAATTTTGCGCTGGCAGCGGCGCGCGGGTTGATGACAACGGATTTGCCTGCGGAAGAGATCGCAAGGAAGGCGATGGCGATCGCAGCAGACATTTGCGTCTACACGAACGGCAACCTGACGGTGGAGACGATTCGTGGATGAAGCGGCAGAAATCAGTGCAGGCGACCTGAGGTCAGCGGTTGCAGCAGGTGTTCTGAGCGAGGCGCAGGCAGCATCTGTTCGGGCCTTGGCGCAGGTCCGGGCTGGGAAGCGGGCCGCGATGCCTGCTGAAGATGAGCCGTTCGAATTTTTCAAAGGCTTTTCGGAGATTTTCGTATCCGTTGGTCTGATCATCCTGATGGCCGGCGTGGCCGGGCTTCTGAGCCTGTTTACCGGACCATTCATCCTGATTGCCCTGCCTGCAATCGTGGCGGCGATCGCGTGGTGGTGGGCGACATACTTCACGCTAAAGCGCCGCATGAACCTGCCCAGCATGGTGCTGGCCACGGCATTTGGACTTGGCGTTTTCATTTCCGCGCTGACGATCCTTGGGCAGATGGACGCATCGCCGCGTACCGTGCTCGTCGGATCGGCTGCCGCCGCGATGATCGGTATGGCGATCTGGTACCGCAAGTTCCGCCTGCCGTTTGCGATGTTCATTCTTGGCCTGTTCGCGCTGACCGCCATCTATGCCGTAACCGCCAGCTTTGCCGCGCTGCAGGGATTTGAAACCTTCAGTCTGACAGCGGGCATCTTTGATCTGCGCAACAGCCCGCAGTTTGCCTTGGCGACCTTGGCGTTCGGCATTGCCGCCTTTGCTGCAGGCATGTGGTTTGACACGCGCGATCCCTATCGGCTCGGCCGTCATGCGGCGACCGGGTTCTGGCTGCATCTGATGGCCGCGCCTGCGCTGGTCAACACCGTGGCGCTGACACTGTTCAACATTGGCGGCAACGTTGGCATGGCGACCATGGCTGTTTCGCTTGCCGTCATCGCACTGCTGGCCCTTGTGATCGACCGGCGCAGTTTCCTGACGGCGGGTATCGTCTATATCGCGCTGGTCATCGCCTGGATCATCCAAGGCAGCGGCACGGGTGAGTTCAGCCAGTGGGTCGCCATCATTCTGGTCCTTGGCGGCACGATCACCGCGCTTGGCACATGGTGGGTGCCTTTACGGGCCAGCATAATGCGCGCGCTGCCAGCCTTTCCGGGCAAATCCAGCCTTCCCCCTTACGCGAGCGCCCAATGACGAACCTGACCCCTCGCGAGATTGTTTCGGAGCTTGACCGCCACATCATCGGCCAGAAAGACGCGAAACGCGCCGTGGCCGTGGCTCTGCGCAACCGCTGGCGGCGCAAGCGGCTGTCGGATGATCTGAGGGACGAGGTATATCCGAAGAACATCCTGATGATCGGGCCGACGGGTGTGGGCAAGACGGAGATCAGCCGCCGTCTGGCAAAGCTCGCGCGCGCGCCGTTCCTGAAGGTGGAGGCGACGAAGTTCACCGAGGTGGGCTATGTGGGCCGCGATGTGGACAGCATCATCCGCGATCTGGTGGATGCCGCGATGACGGATACGCGGGCGCGGATGCGCGATGATGTGCGGGCCAAGGCGCTGGCAGCGGCGGAGAACCGGGTGATCGAGGCGCTGGCGGGCAAGGATGCGCGCGAGCAGACGCGCGAGATGTTCCGGGCCAAGCTGAAACGGGGTGAGCTGGACAATACGGTGATCGAGCTGGAGGTGGCGGATACGGCACCCGGTTTTGCGATGCCGATGATGGGCGGCATGGATATGCAGATGCAGGGCCTGCAGGACATGCTGGGCAAGGCATTTGGCGGGCGCACGACGACGAAGCGCGTAACCGTGGCGGAAAGCTATGACCTGCTCCTGGGGCAGGAGGCGGACAAGCTGCTGGATGACGAGGCGATCAAGAACGCGGCGTTGGAAGCGGTGCAGGAAAACGGCATCGTGTTTCTGGACGAGATCGACAAGATCTGCGCCCGTGCGGATGCGCGGGGCGCTGATGTCAGCCGTGAAGGCGTGCAGCGGGATTTGCTCCCGCTGATCGAGGGGACAACGGTTTCCACAAAGTACGGGCCGGTGAAGACGGACCATATTCTGTTCATCGCATCAGGCGCTTTCCATGTGGCCAAACCCTCCGATCTGCTGCCGGAATTGCAGGGACGTCTGCCGATCCGCGTGGAACTGCAGCCGCTGACCGAAGGGGATTTCGTGCGCATCCTGACGGAAACGGATAATGCGCTCACGCTGCAGTATTCGGCGCTGATGGCGACGGAGGAGGTGACGGTGACCTTCACCTCTGACGGCGTCGCGGCGCTGGCGCGGATTGCGGCGGATGTGAACAAATCCATTGAAAATATCGGTGCGCGCAGGCTGTACACTGTAATGGAGCGCGTGTTTGAAGAGCTGTCTTTCACCGCGCCAGAGCGCGCTGGGCAGGAGATTGCTGTCGATGCGCAGTTTGTTGAAACCAATCTGGGTGCTCTGGCCAAATCGTCCGATCTTTCGCGTTATGTGCTGTAGATGAAGGCAGCTCTTATCCTCGCCGCCATTTTCCTCATCGGCTGTACGCCCCGCGGCGAAATGGCTTTCGCACCTGCAGCGCCCGGCGGAGCCGAACAACAGGTCTTTGTCAGCACAACGCGCAAGCGCGAGGCGGTGGTTGGAGAGTTTGGTTCAGAGCGGTCGGAAACCGTCACGTATGCACAGTTCGGGATATCAATCCCGCCTGATCGTGAGGTGGGCGAGATCAACTGGCCGAAAGGCGGGCGCGAACCTGACCCTATTACCGATTTCGTTGTGACGGATCAGACAATTTACAACAACGCCACCGAATTCCGGGGTGAGTTGTCTGAAAAGCTGCAGGAAAAGGGCCGTGAAGCGACGATCTTCGTGCATGGCTATAACAACAACTTTTCCGAGGGCCTCTATCGCATTGCGCAACTGTCCAGCGACCTGGACCTGCCGGGAGTCGCAGTTCATTATTCCTGGCCATCCATCGCCAAACCGCTCGGCTATGTCACAGACCGCGATTCCGCCGCTTTTTCGCGAGATGGTTTGACCGACCTGATCGGCGAGGTGAAAAGGTCAGGCGCCGACAAGATTTATCTTGTGGCACATTCAATGGGCAGCCTGCTGACGATGGAAGCCTTGCGGGCCATTGCGATTGCGCAGGACGACGCGACCATGGACCGGATCGCAGGCGTCATCCTGATTTCGCCGGACATTGATGTGGATGTCTTTCGCAGTCAGGCGCTTGAAATTGGCAAGCTGCCTGACCCGTTCGTCATTTTTGGATCGGACAGGGACCGCATTTTAAGGTTGTCAGGACGGCTGACCGGGCAAAGGGATCGGCTCGGCACATTGCAGGACCTGGGCCGGGTGGCCGACCTGAAGGTAACATATTTGGACGTCGGGGCATTTACCGAGGGGTCAGGACATTTCGACGTCGGGGATTCGGCCGCCTTGATCCGGCTGTTTGACAGGATTGGCGATGTGGATCGCGCCTTCAACCTCGACGCTGCGGGCCGGACAGGCTTGCTGCCGGGGCTCATCATCACGGCGCAAAGCGCAACGCGGGTGGTTCTACAGCCCGTGGTGGACCTTTCTCAGCAATAGTCAGCGCCGCCGCAGGTAGACATAATACGCCCCTGCCCCGCCATGGCGCAGGTGCGCCTCGGCCACTTGCAGGATCGCGGGGCCAAGGGGTGGCTGGCGCAGCCATTGCGGCACTTGATGGCGCAGCACGCCCATGCGCTGGGGGATGGGGCCGGTATCGTCGCCGCGCTTGCCTTTGCCGGTGATGACGAGGACCAGACGCAGGCCATCGCTGTGGGCGTTGAGAACGAAGCGGATCAGTTCGGGGTGGGCCTCGGCCAGCGTCATGCCGTGCAGGTCGATCCGGGCTTCGGGCAGCAGTTTGCCGCGTGTCATCTTGCCGAAGGCCTTGGCATCCATCTGCAAGGGGGCCGAACGAAGGGCATCTGCGATAGGCAGGGCGATGTTATGGCCGTTCTTGGGGCGGGTGCGTTCGCCGATGCTGAAGGGGTCGAAGGCGGGACGCGGGGTTTCGACCTTTGGCGGTGCGGGCAGGGTTATCTGCGGCGCGGGGTCTGCCTTGCGCGGATGCATGGGGTGGGCGTTGCGCACGACGGCATGCCAGAGTTCGGCCTCATCCGGGCGCAGGGTGCGGCGGCGGGACATGCGTCATTGGCCCAGCAGGGTGGCAAAGGCGCGGTCGATGGGCAGCAGCACGATCATGCGCCCGCCATCCTTGACCGTGCCCGCCGCATCACCCGCCGCATCGCCGGTGCCAAAGAAGATATCAGCGCGCTGCATACCCTTGATCACCCCGCCCGTATCCTGCGCGACCATCAGGCGGCGGATGGGATTGCGACCATCCTTTTCGACCCAGACCGGGGCACCCAAGGGTGTAAAGGCCGGGTCAATGGCGACGGAGCGGAGGGGGAAGATGGAGCGGCCCATGGCACCGATGGGGCCGGCACTGGCGTCGATCTTGATCTTGCGGAAAAAGACGTAAGAGGGGTTGTGATTAAGCAGATCCTGCCCCTGCTGCGGGT
>JBOFCO010000070.1:0-6728 GCA_051646105.1 Paracoccaceae bacterium | reverse complement strand
TGACCTCAGCCGCCCCAATGCCGCACGGGGCCGCAATCCATGTGCACGAAACCCGAGCCCGAATAGCGACCTACACCGCCCGACGCGCAGGTTTCCGCCGCGCGGGCCATCTGGCTGACCGAACGCGACTTCAGGCGCAGGTCCGCAGCCATGCCCTGCAGGTGGAGGGAGTTCTTGGCAACGCCGCCCGATTTGGACCGCAGCATCGCATTGGTCGCGGGGCTGCGGTAGCCCGACAGAAGCATATAGGGTTCCGAGACGTCCATCAGGCGGTGGGCAGCTGCCATGATATCGACATTGCGCGGGTCCATCGTGTGCTGGTCGTCGGTACGCCAGTCGCGCATGAAGTAGGTGATCTCTTTCAGCACTTCCTTGATGTACTTGCCTTCGATCCAGTAGATCGTGTCGATGCTTTCGCCCGTGCGGCCCGAGTACATCCGGATGCGGCGAATGTCGCCCGCGCCCCGAAGCAGGCCGAATGCGTTGGAATAGGTTGGTGCGGCAACAACAGCAGTTGCTGCAAACGCGCCAAGAATGCCTCGCCGCGTGAAGCTGGTCTTCGCAGAGCTGGTCATCTAAGCCTGTCCCTCGGTCTTCCTTCGTACCGCATGTACCTGCGGTTACTGCCACTTATCCCCAAGTGCAGACATTGTATGCCACAGGACGAATCGTAACAGAAGCGTGGATTTTGCCGCAGGTGCAAAACGGCGGGCCGATCGGCAAAGAATTGCTGAAAGTCCCCGTCCGGAACCGGCTGATCGCGCTTTGCTGGCGCCTTGTTGCGGTTAGGTAACATCGCCTGTTCCTTTTCATGGCATTTCCGCCACGCATGCGCCGGATGTGAATTTACACCTCCGCAGAAATCCGAAATGGTCAGCAGAAGTTTTCCCGACCGAGGTTGTCATGGCTACGACTTTCCCCGCCGTCACCTTTTCCCAGATAGTTCTTTCTGCATTGCTAACTTTGACGCCCGTCTCGGTCGCGCAGGCGCAGGTCTCGCCATATGTGCAGTCAGTAGCGATAGCGGCAGCGGATCAGGACGAGGTGATCTCGGCCTTTTACGCCGCGCGCAACTATGCCCCGATCTGGACCGGTGCGCAGGATGCGGCGCGGAGAAGCGCCTTTCTGTCGGCCATTGCCCATGCGTCGGATCAGGGGCTGGCCGTGCAGCGCTATGACGCGCGCGCGCTGACGGATGCCTTCCATGCGGCGCAGACCGAAGGTGACCGTGGCAGGCTGGAGGTGCGGATGACCCGCGCCTATCTGAGCTATGTGCACGATCTGCACGGCGGGGTGCTGCAGCCAAAGAAGGTTGATGCGGGGATCGTGCGCGAGGTGCCGCGCATTGACCCGCAACTCGCGCTTGAACGGCTGACCGGCGATGACCTGGGCGCGTTCCTGTCTACCCTTGCGCCAGCTTCGCCCAGCTACGCCCAGCTTATAAAGGCCAAGCTGCGGATTGATGGCACCATCGCCGCAGGCGGTTGGGGGCCAGAGCTGGCAGACACTCCGTTGCAGCCGGGCGACAGCGGTGCGGCAGTGGTGGCCTTGCGCGACCGACTGGTGGCGATGGGGTATCTGCGCCTCTCGGCCACGCAGGACTATGACGCCGAGGTGCAGAAGGCGGTTCAGCGCTTTCAGATCGCGCATGGCCTCGATCCCGACGGCAAGCTTGACGAGACAACCATCGCCGCACTGAACGTAACCCCGGAAGAGCGGCTGAAGTCGATCATTGTCGCGCTGGAACGCGAACGCTGGGTCAACATGGACCGCGGGCGCAGGCACATCTGGGTCAACCTCACGGATTTTACCGCCCGCATCATCGATGACGGCAAGGAAACCTTCGTCACCCGCGCGGTGATCGGGAAGGACGTCCCCGACCAGCGCACGCCCGAGTTCTCCGACGAGATGGAGTACATGGTGGTGAACCCAAGCTGGTCGGTGCCACGCTCCATCACGACAAAAGAATATCTGCCGCTGCTGAAGAAGAACCCCAATGCGGCCGGGCATCTAAAGATCGTGGACCGCAATGGGCGCGTGATTGACCGTGGGTCGATCAATTTTGGCAAGTACACGGCCGCGAACTTCCCCTTCTCGATGCGTCAGCCGCCGTCGGATGCGAATGCCCTCGGACTTGTGAAGTTCATGTTCCCGAACCAGTGGAACATTTATCTGCACGACACACCGTCGAAGTCGCTGTTCGATCGCGAAGTGCGCGCCTTTTCACACGGGTGCATCCGACTGGGTCAGCCCTTCGAGTTTGCCCATGCGCTGCTTGCAGTGCAAAGCGTTGATCCTGAAGGGGATTTCAAGAAGGCGCTCGACAGTGGCCGGGAACAGGCCGTAAAGTTGCAGCAGCATGTGCCGGTGCATCTGGTGTATTTCACCGCATTCCCCGACGTGCGGGGCGGCATGAACTATCGCCGTGATATCTATGGCCGTGATGAGCGGATCTATGACGCGCTGATCGATGCCGGGGTGGTGCCGGGCGGGCAACACGGCTAAATCTCTCTGCGTGGGCGCGTCGATATGTGCGCGCGCCCCGCGTTGGAGAGTGCCATGGCCCATACACTTCGTGACATTGCCCTTGCGCTTGGCGCCGAGGGTGCCGGCAATCTGGATCTGGTGGTGCACCGCGCGGCAGAGCCGCAGGCGGCCGGGCCGGATGATCTGGCATTGGCGATGGACCCGAAATACTCAGGCGGCCTGTCTCAGGGCCATGCGCGCGCCGCCGTCCTGTGGCCGGGGGCCGATTGGCAGGCGCTTGGACTGGAAGGGGCGCTTTTCGCGCCACGCTCGCGTCTCGCCATGGCCGGGCTTAGCCGGATGCTGGACGACGGCCCCGATATCGCGCCGGGTGTGCATCCCATGGCCATCGTTGATCCGACAGCAGAGTTGGGTGAAGGCGCGGCCATCGCCCCCTTCGTGGTGATCGGGCGCGGCGTCCGCATCGGCCCACGCGCGCGCATCGCAAGCCACGTCAGCATCGCCGAGGGGGCGATCATCGGGGCCGATGCGCTGATCCTGCAAGGCGCCCGGATCGGCGCCCGCGTACGGATCGGCGATCGGTTCATTGCGCAGCCCGGCTGCGTGATCGGTGGCGACGGCTTTTCCTTCGTCACGCCGGAAAAAAGCGGTGTCGAGGAAATCCGCGAAACGCTCGGCGCGCGTGATGCCATACGCGAGCAAAGCTGGACGCGCATCCATTCGCTGGGATCGGTAACGATCGGCGATGATGTCGAGGTGGGCGCCAATGCTGCGATTGACCGGGGCACAATCCGCGACACAACCATCGGAAACGGAACCAAGATCGACAACCTTGTGCACCTTGGGCACAACGTGCAGGTCGGCGATGACAGTCTGATCTGCGGGCAGGTGGGCGTCGCGGGGTCCAGCCGGATTGGCAATCGCGTCGTTCTGGCCGGACAATGCGGTGTCAGCGACAACATCTTTGTGGGCGATGACGTGATTGCGGGTGGCTCGACCAAGATCTTTACCAATGTCCCTGCGGGTCGGGTGATCCTCGGCAGCCCGGCCGTCAAGATGGAGACGCAGGTAGAGATCAACAAGGCACTGCGCCGCCTGCCGCGACTGGCCGCCACGGTTGCCGAGCTTCAGAAAATTGTTTCAAAACTGTGAAATGACGCCCATATCTGCCCGGTAGAACGGGATCAGGAGGTGCACATGACACATACCGTCAAAGATCGCGTGATCGCCATTCTGGCCGAGCAGGCCGTGATGGATGTATCAGACATCCGGATGGAAGACACGCTTCAGGACCTTGGGCTGGATAGTCTGGGCCTTGTCGAAAGCATCTTCGCCATCGAAGAGGCCTTTGACATCTCGGTTCCGTTCAATGCGAACGAGCCGGGCAAGTCGGATTTCGACATCTCCTCTGTCGCGGCCATCATCGCGGCAGTGGAATCGCTGGTTGTGCGGCAGCAGGCCGCATGAAGCGTGTCGTCATTACCGGGGCGGGCACGATCAACGCGCTCGCCCATGACGTGAAGGGCACGCTGGCCGCATTCAGGGAAGGGCGCTGCGGGATCGGTCCGCTGGAGATTCGCGACCGCGACCGGCTCTCGATCCAGATCGGCGGTCAGGTGCATAACTGGAACCCTGACAGCCATTTCAACCGGCAGCAGATCGTCCTTTACGACAAGTTCACCCAGTTCACCCTTCTCGCCGCGAAAGAGGCCATTGGCCAGTCGGGTCTGAACTTTGATGGCCATCTGGGCTATGACACCGGCGTCGTGCTCGGCACTGCCGCAGGTGGGGTGAACACCTGGGACGAGAACTATCGCACCGTCTATGAAGAGGGGAAGAACCGCGTTCATCCCTTTGTTGTGCCAAAGCTGATGAACAACGCGGCCGCCTCGCACATTTCGATGGAGTACAACCTCAAGGGGCCCAGCTTCACGGTGTCGACGGCCTGCGCCTCGTCCAATCACGCCATGGGGCAGGCGTTTCACATGGTCCGTTCGGGCATGTGTCGCGCGATGGTCACGGGCGGGTCCGAATCCATGCTGTGCTTCGGTGGCATCAAGGCATGGGAGGGGTTGCGCGTCATGTCGAAGGACGCCTGCCGTCCGTTCAGCCTTACCCGCAACGGTATGGTGCAGGGCGAGGGGGCGGCGGTGTTCGTTTTTGAAGAGTATGAGCACGCCGCGCGCCGGGGGGCAGAGATTCTGGCCGAGGTTGTGGGCTTTGCGATGACATCCGACGCGGGCGACATCGTCATGCCCTCGCAACACGGGGCGGCGCGGGCCATTGCGGGCGCGTTGAGGGATGCGGGCCTGAACCCCGAGGATATTGGCTACATCAACGCGCATGGTACCGGCACTGCGGCGAATGACCGAACCGAATGTGCGGCAGTGGCCGATGTCTTTGGCCATCATGCCGACAGCCTGATGATCTCTTCAACCAAGTCGATGCATGGTCACCTGATCGGCGGAACCGGCGCGGTGGAGCTACTTGCCTGCATCATGGCGCTTCGGGATGGCGTCATTGCCCCGACGATTGGATATGAAGAGCCCGATCCCGAATGTGCGCTGGATGTCGTGCCCAATGCTGCAAGAGAGGCGCGCGTGACGGCTGTTCTGTCAAATGCCTTCGCCTTTGGCGGGCTGAATGCCGTGCTTGCGCTGCGACAAGCCAGGTGAGGAAAGCCTGGCAACCAATTGAAAAAGGCCGCACTCTTGGTGCGGCCTTGTTTCGTCTTGGCAAGAAGCTCAGTTCTGCGGCTTCGGCGGAACCGGCAGCGGCAGGCTGTCGTAGCCCTTGGTGATACCGTCCAGCGATGCAGTCAGCACGACTTTCTGGTCGGGCGCGCGGGCCGGGACGATGATGATCTTGGCCTCTTTGCCGTTCTTCATGGCAGCCAGATCCGCATCCGAGAAGCCGACGCGCGCGACGCAGGCGATCTGGTCGCAGAAGTCGTAGGAGTAGGCGAGCGGCTTGTTCTCATCGATCTGGATGGTCAGGCGCGCAGTCAGCAGCGTTTCAAGCGGGACCGAGACGGTCGCGCCAGCGACAGCCTCTTCAGCCTCGGGCATCGGGAAAACGGCGATCTCGGCCACCGGACCACCTTGGGCGTCTTTCAGCAGCTGGTAGATCTGGCACGGTTCCTGGTTACCCTCGGGCACGCGCATGCAGCGCACTTCCCATGCTCCGGACTTTTCCTTGACATAGATCGAACCCGGCCCGGTCTGAGCTTCGGCCGCCGGGGCGGCGGGTGCAGCAGCGGGGGCGGCCGGAGTTTCCGTGGCCGCAGGGGCGGGCGTTGCAGGGGCGGCGGCATCCTGGGCGAAGGCGGCCCCGGAAAGGCCAAGCGACAGGGTCAATACCAGAGCCTTCGTCGCGTCAATCATCGGCATTGCGATCAGTCCTCAAATGATGATGCCGCCGTTTAGCATGCGTCGTCGGCGCTGTCAGTCCGGAAAACCAGACCTGCACCGGGCTGAGGCCGTTTTTTGCCAAGATGCCGTAACGTATGGAAAAAGGGCCGGCGAACCGGCCCTTTGAAGCGTTGCTTCTTGCTCCCTGTCGGACTGGCCGACTTCATTGCAACGGACGCTACGGCGGGATCGGCCACAGGTCAACCTCTAATTCGGACCTGTCCACCGCTATCTTCCGGATAGGGTCGGCCCGCAAAGCCCTCTGGCGCTATGGGGCCAAGGCTGTATCCTCGGGCCCGTTCGGACAAGAATGGAGGCCGGTGTGAGCGGTGAGCAAGCAAGCGTGTTCGTAGGCGGCGGCGGCGAGGGCTATGGTCTGCCGCAGGATCTTTTGCTGAAATTTGGCAACAGGCACGGGCTGATCGCCGGGGCGACCGGCACGGGCAAGACGATCACGTTGCAGATCCTGGCTGAAGGGTTTTCGGCCGCAGGCGTTCCGGTCTTTCTGTCGGATGTGAAGGGCGATGTGTCCGGTATGGCGGCGGCTGGTTCCGCCGAGGGCAAGCTGCACGATTCCTTCACAAAGCGCGCGGCGACTATTGGCCTGGATCTGCAATATGCCGCCTGTCCGGTTACCTTCTGGGATCTTTACGGCGAACAGGGGCACCCGATTCGTGCCACGGTGTCCGAGATGGGGCCCTTGCTGCTGTCGCGCCTGCTGGAGCTTTCAGAGGCGCAGGAGGGCGTTCTGAACGTGGCCTTCCGGCTGGCCGATGAAGAGGGGCTGCCGCTGCTTGACCTGAAAGACCTGCAGGCCATGCTGGTTTTCAT
>JBOFCO010000083.1:0-10904 GCA_051646105.1 Paracoccaceae bacterium | reverse complement strand
CGATGGCGGGCAAGCCAAGAGTGGTGGCCTGCGGGTCCAGCCCCGGCGCGAAGGCCTGCCCTGCCGATGCCAGCAGTGGCGCGGTCAGGGTGACCGGGCCGGGCGTCAGCGCGGGGGCGTGGACGGTGGCCCCGCCCGCGATGACGGGCAGGCCCAGCGTCTGATCACCCGCGGGCCCGCCTTGCGCGCCGAAGAATTCGGCATTCATCACGGTGCTGGCAGCGCCCCGGCCAAACCACAGGGGGCTGCCCGCCCGAACGTCAGGCCATGCCCCCTTGCGCGCCAGCAGCATGATCAGGCGACCGCCTGATAGATGCTGCCCGTGATGGCCCCTGTGCTGGTGGTGGCGCAGGCAACCGCCGACGTGACGCAGGCATTGTCACGAATCAGCGGCAGGTTGATCTGCGTCCAGTCGAAATCCTGCCGGGCGTTGATGACCCGGCATTCGCATTCGGCCAGGGTACGCACGGCCGTCACGCCGAAGTTGCCTGCCGTGCCGGTGCTGACGCTCAGCTGCAGGGTGGACACTGCCTTGATGAACTTGCCGTTCACCGGCGACAGCTTGTAACGGCGCGATGCCGCGACCGATGCCGGCAGGGCGGTGGTGCCAAGGTTCCAGATGTTGACCGTGGCGGTGGTGTCATCGTGGAAGGTGACGCCGACGGTCGGCGTGGCAATCGTCGCGCCGGTGGCCGTGTACCACTCCACATACCACTCGATCTCGGAATAGTCGGGCGCGCCGATCCGCTCGGCCAGGTTAGAGTTGGCAAGGTTTGCCCCCAGATCGATGCCAACGGTCTGGGCGGTGGTCAGGGTGCCGTTCAGGCCCCCCATGTGCATCAGCCGGTCCTCTGTCAGCAGGCTTTGCCCAAGCGTGGGCTGATGCAGGGTGATCTTGCTGATCGCGCGTTCCTGCGCCCCGGCACGGGCGGCCAGCGGCAGGGCGCCCGGCGTGGCGGCGTTGCAGACGGCGGCGGTGGTGGGAATGGCCCCTTGCGCCTGCACCCCGCCCGTGCCCCGCCACAGGGATGCCTCTGCCCCGGCAACCTGGGTTGCGATTGATGCCCGCACGAAGGGCAGGCGGATACGGCCTGCCCCCATGCCCGCGACCAGTGGGTCTGCACCGTTCAATGCCATGGTCAGAGGCTCAGAATGCCGCTGGCATTGAAGGTGATGTTGATGTTGCCGCCATTGGGCGTCACCGGCAGGTTGGTCACACCGGTGTCGAAAAAGGCTACCAGCCGCGATGTGGCGGCGGACCCGGTATCGACATAGACCACCAGCGCCTCGGACAGATCGCCGCTGGCCGCCGTGAAGACCGCGTCCGCTGCGTCAAACGTGCCGCCGGCAAAGGTTTTGCTGGCAAGGTTGGCGCTGGTGGCAACGCGGGCCGCGACAGGCACGTCCGACAGGAATTCATGCGCGGCGCTGTAGGTGTAGTCGGCAAGATCGACCAGCACGACCTTGACATCACCGGCAAGGGCGCTGTTGGCGGACCCTGCAAGCAGGGCTTCTTTCCACTTCGGGTAGACTGCGTTTGACATGGTGTATTCCTTTCAGCGTTTGAAGATCTTGGTGACGGCGCTCAGGCCGAACAGGCTTAGAAGGATGGTGCCCTGCCAGTCGTTCATCGGGGCAGGCAGGGCGTGGACGGTCAGGCCAAGGCCTGGAAAGACGGACACGAAGGCCACCGCCGCCAGATGCAGTGACAGCGCCAGTGCGGCGATGCCGATGGCCAGCCGCAGGCCGGGGTTGTCCGCCGTGGCAAGGCGGTTCGCCTGTGCAATTTCCAGCGCGCGGATGCGGCTTTCGGCCAGCAGGCGGTCGCCGTCGTTTTCTGCCGCCAGCCGGGCCTCATAGGCGCGGCGCAGCTGGTCGGGGATGCCCGCGCCGAAGACCAACTGCAACAGGCTGCGGATCACCGCTTGATGCCCCATTTGGCGAAGACACCGGCGATCATGGCGTAGCCTGCTGCGATGGCGGCGGCGGCCTCTTCCTTGGTGAAGGTGATCGTGACCCGGCCGGTGGCGTCGTCATAGGCCACAAAGGCCGGGAAGAAGTAGGCCAGCACGCCAAAGGCCAGCGGGATTGCCAGCGGATAGGCGGCGAAAACGCGGGCTGATACACCCTTCATGTCAGTTTCCTTTTCCGGTGATGATGCCCACCAGCGCGCGCCACAGGGCGGCCAACAGGCTTTCGGGCTTTGGGGTGTCAGCGGGCGCGGCGGGGGCGGGATCGGGGGCGGCGTCTGCCGCGCCCCAACCCGCCGCCTGCAGGGCGGTGGCGAACTGGCGATGAAAGCGCGCCACTTCCTTGTCAGACCCGTCCGGGCCGTTCACGATGCGGCGGGGGTTCTTCTTGGGCGGGGCGTCCAGCGCGACGGGAAAATCATAGTCCGCCAGCTTCAGGCCGGTGAACATGCCCTTGGTCATGCCCAAAATCGCTACACGGGCACCGATATCAAGTTTCAACATGTCGCTGGGGTCAGTGATCCCGAACTTGCGGTAGTTCAAGCGGTGGGTCACCTGCAACGGGCCACGCCCGAACCAGCCATCGCGCCAATAGGGTTCCTTGACCCATTTCAGCTTGCCGGCGGCAAAGGCGCGGTCAAGGCGGGCGATCACCTCGGCATCGCTGGGGTGCTTGTCCTTGTGCGATGGCATCACCGTTTCCTTGATCGGTGACATATAGCCGCCGGTTTCCCGGCGCACCTGCGCCAGGACGTTGGCCATGTGATGCAGGGGCAAACCCGCGCCAGCATCCAGCAGGGCATTCATCCCGGCGACCTGTGCTGCAATCAGGCTGCCGCCGAACTGCGGGCGGATGGCATTGAAGAAGGCTTGTCGGTTCATTGCGGGCCCCACAGTTGGACGGTAATTGAATGCACGGCCGGGTCACTGACCCCGCCGATGTGCAAAAGGGTTTCGATCAGGGCCAGAATTCCAAAGGCCCCCACCACCAGCTTTGTGGTCATTTGAAGATCCCCCCCCCCAGGACGTCCAGTATCTTGACGCCCAGCCACGCCCCGAGGGCCATGAACCCCTTCAGGATCCAGCCCACTTGTGATTTCAGCGTACTGATGTCGGCGTCGGTGTTGGCCTTCCAGCGGGCCTCGGCTTCAATGCGGTCACGATCCTCTTCCATCGTCGTCACCGCCCGCCATCTGGCTGCGCAGCCAGTCCAGCATCATGCCCGGCGTCAGCCCGGCGGACCAAAGAAAGATGAATGCGACGGCGCAGTCGACCAATATAGCGGCGGCCAGAAGCAATTCCATGATCTCCACGCCCGACCACCACCAACTGCAGAAACGCCAGTGCGTCCACTATCGTATAGATTGTGGCTGGTGTCAGCCCGAACCATACCCCGATCGGGTAAATTGCGGACATCGCGGCAAAAAAGGCGGCGACAACGCGGGCGCGGGCACTGCCGGTCAACAGCAGGGTCATGCAGAGAATGTCCGCGAAGCCGACGGTCAGGGGCTGTTCGGCAAAGGCCACGGTGGCCGCGAAATTTGCCAGCATGACGCCCACGATCAGGCGGTCACGACGGCCCGCAATGCAGGCCAGCGCAAGGGCGGACCCGAAGATCATCTGCCAGGCGTCCATCAGCGGCCACCACCTCCGCCGAACACCACAGGCCCACCATCGTCATAGCAGTCGCACAGCGCCTTGCTGGCTGCGGCGTGGGCGGTGATCAGCATTCCAAGGCATTCGGTCGCGCCACCCTCCAGTGCCATCGCATCGTTGGCGGGTTTAGGCCGGCCCGCCTCACGATTGATGCGACCCAGCTTGCGCATGTTCTTGGCGACATCGCGCAGGGCCTCCTTTGCGGCAGCCAGAGAGGCTTGCGTCGCTTCGACCAGGGCGCGTTCTTCGGGGTTCATGTCCATGACGGGGCCTTTCAGGTTGGCGGCGGGTGCCGCAGGATGGGATGCTGTGGAAAGGTGCGCCGGATCAGTTCCGGCGGGGGGCGCTACTGTCCGGGCGTCAGTTCCGGTTCACAACCTGGCCGATCAGATAGCCTTCGTTGTTGCCACCAGCGTTCACGGTGTAGCTGTCGCTGCTGGTGACGCCCGCGATCACGATTCGATAGCGCAGGTTCTTCAGAATGCCGCGGATAGGGTTTGACTCGCCCTCGTAGCGCCAGCGCAACTTCACGTCCGTGCGATGCGAAGCGCCGGCTGTTGATTGGATTTCAAGCCGCTTCAGATTAACCTGCGTCCAGGTGCCGCCAAGATCCTGGCTTTCCTCCAAGCTGACGTTCACCCGCGCGTTCGTGCCCGTATTGCTGAAGGTCACATCAAGGTCGGCATTGACAACAACCAAACAGCCGGGGTTGTCCATCTCGACTTCAAGGTAGTCGGCGCCCGTCAGCGTCAGAGCAACCGGCGTGGTGCCAGATCCGCTCTGGGTGCCCCCGACCGTCTTGTAAATCGGGCCGGGCTGGCCGCGCATCAGCAGCAGGTTCTTCACACCGGCAGCAATATCAACAGCGTGAACAATGCTGCCCGCCGACGTTTCTGTCGCAAATATCTGACAGTTGTGGGCGGCTGCAGTCGCGCGGAAACCTACTCCCGCGACTTGCCCATATTTGAATTCTCCGATGTTGTTCGTGTCCCTGAACTCGACCAGAGTTTTCCAGCCGCCGATGCTGCCTGCGAACTCGTTGCCGGTGCCCTTTTCGACCAGAATGCCGTATTCGCCGTTCGGGTCGCTCCAATAGGTGCGGACGTTGTTGGTTCCAACAGGGGGGGCGACGGTGAACTGCACCCTCACCAGATTTGCAAAGACATAGGTGGCGGTGGGCGCAATGGCCACCGGAGAGCCCGAGGTGATGTCGAACAGGTTGAAGTCGGTGCCCAGAACTTGCTGTGTATGCAGACCGTTGGCCGCCTTCAGATAGACCTGCAACCCGGTTGGAAAGGTCAGGCCACCCTTGCTGGTCAGATCCACGTCAAAGTTGACCTGTGCGCCGGTGCCGTTGAAGTCGGTGGCGACGACCGCCTCTTCTGCGTAGAACCGGCAGTTGCTGGTAACGACTATCCCTTGCGGCTTCATCGCGCCGCCAATCACGCGCATCCCGGTCTTCGGGAAACCGTTGATCGGGTTGCCGCGCTTCGTGTTCGACACTTCCACAAAGTCGAAGGTGGTATTGGCCGCGCCGACGCTACCGGCATCCACCAGAACCCCATGCACGAAGTCCTGAATGAACAGATCACGAAAAGTGCAGATGTTGGGGTATAGCAGGTTCAGGCCGATGGTCTGGGTGGCCACGGTTGACACATCTGCATTGCCGCGCAGCTTGAAGCCTTCCAGCATCGCCTTTGATGTCAGCAGCAGCGATGCCGCATTCGAGAACTCGACACAGTTCGTATCGTTGGGGAAGCGCAGTTCGGTTCGCACCGAGCCTGCGCCTTTCACATTGCACCCCGGCACAAGGATCATGGGCGAATTGCAGCGGTAGTATCCAGGCACGACACTTGGCGTATAGCGCTGGTTCGCGGGCGGGATCACAACCATGCCGCCCCGGCGCGTGACCGAGACGATGGCGGCATTGATGACACCGATGTCATCGGTCACGCTGTCGCCCGTCGCCCCCAGCCCGCGGACGTTGTGCCCGCCGTCATTCCCGGCCTCAAGATACAGCTTCACGCCACCCGCAGTGGCCTTGTCGTGGTCGGTCGCTGCCGGGTCTGCGATCGTGTATTGGAAAAGCCCCGCAACGACTTTGGCCCCCACCGCGCCCAGAGATGATGCCGCATTGGCAAACAGCAGCGCCGGGGACATGAAGAATGCCCCGATCGAAGCCGCGCTTGCAGCAGCGGCGGTAGCGGCGGCCTGGGCGGCCGCCACGGCGGCGTTGATCTGGGCCAGCAGGTCTGTCGGCGTCGGCGCGGGGGCGGCGTCGGTCAGCAGATCAGCAAGGTTCTGGGTGACGATTGATGCCGCAAGGGTCAAATAACCAAGGTGATCCGTCACTTCGGTATTGGTGATGGCATCCCAGCGGACCAGCTGCACCGTGTAGGAAAGCCCGCGCTCCCCTTCGGTGCTGCTCCATAGCGATGCTGAAAAGACGCCCTCACTGTCCAGCATGAACTCTTGCGTGACCGGGGCAACAATGGTGACGCCTTCGCTGTCAACCCGCGGCAGCAAGAACCGAACCCGGCCCAGCTGTGGCTTTTCGCCCATGGGCGTTTCAATCGTCCCCGAAACCGGGGTCCGCGACAGCAGCGTTGCCATACGTCTTTACCTCAGATGATGGTGATGCTTTGGGGGCCGCTTAGCGGCCCCTCGATGCCGCTGCCGTTGATCGGGGCGGCCCAGTAATAGTAGGTGCCCGCGGTCAGGGCGGTGTTGTTCCAGCCGTCCGCCATGCCTTGCAGGCCCGGTTCGGTATGCACCAGCACCGCAGCGCTGAAGGTTGCCGTCGTGCCGCGCCAGACGCGGGTCGCACGATAGACCGCGTCATCAGGGGCGGTGAACGTCACGGCGCCAGTGGTGCCGCCGGAAACTGCCACGGCAAAGGCTGTCAGCGCGGCGGGGGCCACGGTATTGGCCAAGGCCACCACCGACACGGTCGCGGACCAATCCCCGACACGGCCGGATGCGGTGCGGTTGCGGGCCTGCGCATCATAGGTCTTGCCGTCGATCAGCGCCGATGTCAGCAGCGTCACCTGACCTTGCCCTGTCGCAATCTCCTGCCAGTTGGGCAGTCCGCCGTCCAGCGTTCGGATCCGAATGGTCTGGGTAAGGCTTGCGCCCTGCGCAGGCCATTCCCATTCGATCTGTGCCACGCCGCCAGTTCCGCTGACTACGCTTCCCGCAAGCCCTACGACTGGCGGAACACTGTTGTCAGACGCCACCTCGGTGCGGGCAGGGCGCTGGGGTTCTTCGGTCAGGGCATTGAAAGCGTGGTCAGCAGCGCTGGTCTGGTGGGCCTCGATCGTGAAACTGATCCCACCAGCTTCGCGCACAAACTTGTCGATCTCGAAGATGAAATCAAACCCTGCCGGCGTCGCAAGTTGAACCCTGACCGTGCGTTTGCCGATCAGATCATAACCGATCATCTTTACACTGCCCTGCAGATACCGTTCAGCGCGGGCGCGGGTCAGCAGCCATTTCCCCACCCTGCAGGCTTGGTTGTGGCTGTCGATGCCCCAGACCTCTTCGTCAAGGCGGGGCAGGCCCGGTTCGGCAACGATGGCCCCGGCGCTGGCCTCTTGCCAGTCGAACGCGGGCTCGGTGTACTTCACGACGCATTCGCCCGGCACATCGGGCCCCCAGGCCTTGTGCGAAAACGTCACGTCAATGAAGTCGCGTTCGGTCAGAAGAATGTCAGGCTCGATGTGGCGACCAACCCGGAAGCCGACATGCCCTTCCGGCGTCTCATAGAAGAACACGTTGCCGGCCAGCGCCAGCGCCTCGCGGGCCTGCTCCCAAGTGGTCTCGTCAGAAAAGGTTCCGTTGAAGGTCCAGCGTTTTTGTGTTCCGCCTGCGCCATTGGTAACCAGTTGGTCGCAAATGTCGGCCTCGACCGCCACCTCGTCCCAGTCAACGCTTTTGCCATAGAACAGCGCTTCATGCGCGATGATCAGCGCCAGGTTGTCTGTCCATTTCTCTGTGTTGTCGCGCGGATCGTGGATTTCATCCCACATGTCCCAGACGGGCGCATAGGTCCATTCCCGCCCAGAGGGCAGGACGGTGGTTACATCTGCCGCAGCCGGGGCTTTGCACTGAATTGCCGCATAGCTAAGCCCGGCAAAATCATAGGCCGCAGTGACTTGGGCAAAGGTCGAATCCAGCAGCGCGTCAACGGTCTGGCCGGGCAGACCTCTGTAGGTGCGAATACTGCCATGGCCCGTCATGGGGGCCGTGATGATGTTGCCCGAACCGTCAAGCAAAACCTGCGTGGTGTCCAGCCAATGCGCCACAGGCCCCTTGGTGCGGTGCGCGGCGATGATCACGGCATAATGCCGCGAACTGCTTGCAAAGGCGGTGAACCCCACCGGGCCGCCCTTTCTGACGCGACCATAGCCGCGCTGCATGAAGGTCAGAGGCTGCGAAAGGTTGACCAGTTGCTGTTGCGGCGGCGGAAACTTCGGGCGAGACGCGCGGGCAACGATTGCATTCAGGCCGATCGACAGGGCAAGCCGGCCGATGGCTGATGCCCCGAAAAAGCTGCCCACGGCAAAACCCGCGCTCCATGCCCCGACGGCACCGCTGGCAAGCCAGGTTCCCGCGCCAAGCGCGTTGGCAAAGCCGCCGACAAATGCCACCACCGGGGCAGCCTCGGAGGCCGACGCCATCGCCAGCAGTGACGCGCCGGCCAACAGGGCTGTGCGGGTCATGCGGGTTGCCCCGGCACAGGCAGTGCCCAAGCCGCCATGATCTTTGCCGGGGTTATCACCCGCACACCCGTCTGCGGCTTGACGACCGCCAGGCCATCGCCAAGCCAGATGGCACCGTGCGGCGCCATGTCCGGGCCATGCAGGATCAGGGCTACATCGCCACGCCGCAGATCATCGGACGCCCGGGGCTGCAGATGCGCCAGGGTTGGCGCGATGGTGCCCATCGGATCGCGCAGAAACCCCCGCACCGGGGCCGAGGCGGCGCGGTCATAGCTGCCGCGCAGATCGGCGGCCGGATCGATGCCGGTCAGTTCGGCCAGCCAGTCCGCCGGAAACAGGATGCAGTCCTGCACACCCCATTCAAAGTCGCGCTGCATTGCCCGGCTGACAAAATGCGAAAGATGATCCAGCGCAGGCATCAATACAACTTCTCTGGTTGGCGGCCGTCCATTGGCGCAAAGGTCAGGCTTGGGTTTGCGGATCCGGTCAGGCGCGCATGATCGGTGGTCGTGTAGTAAAGCCCGCGGGCGGTATTGCGCCCCCGGAAAGCGCCCTCCCAAGTCAGGGCCAGCGACCGTTGGGACGGGCCCATCAACTGGAATGAAATCGACTGCATCTGCATTCGCGCCACCGGAATCGGTGCAATGGTCGGCGCCCAAAGCTGGGAATCGTCTGTCATCGGCTGAACGTAGAAAGACAACTCACGCCCGCGGATGTAGTCCGCCCCAAGGGCCATGACCTGCTCGATCAAGCCAGGTTCATCGGGGTCGTGGCGCTGCGTCGGGTCTTCAAACCAGCTAAGGGTCAGCGACCCGGCCGGGGCCGCGCCGTTAATCGACAGTTCCAGATCGGGCACATCGATCAGCGACGACCCCCACCACACCTTGCTGTTCACATCCGTGAACTTGCCGTCTCGGCCCAGAAGAAATCCGAAGTCCCCATCCGGCGTGTTGATGTTCACCAGGTCCAGAACCCGGACAATATCGGCGCGGGGGTCAAACCCGGGGGGGAAGAAGCTCATCGGGTGATCCACTCAGAAAACGACATCTGTGCCTCGGCGGGGCGGTTCAGCGCGAAGGAGGGGTTGCCGGCCATCTGGTCGGTCTGGATGAACAACCCGCGGGCGTTCACATCGATCAGCCCCCCTGCCGGAATGGCCGTTCTCAGCATTTCCACTTGCAGCGTGACCGCGGCATCATTGCCACTGCGGCCCGTTACGATGAACGGCCAGTCGGCATATGACAGGAACGACCCCACCCGCACCGGATGCCGCAGGGCGGTTTCGTTGATTTGCAGCGTCGTCGCCCCGGCAGATGCGGCCACAACTGCAGTGACTGTCGGGCGCGGCTCGGCATAGGTGCCAGACACCCATGCTGCAAATTGCCGCCGCCAATCATCGCCGCCAGATTGATGCGACACGGGGTCCACCATTGGCACCCGCCACGCATTCTGGCGGCCTCTGGCGCGGGCCCTGATCGCCCGGAAGTGGCCGATCATCGCTTGCGGCAGGATAAGGGTCGGCTGTCCGACAAAGCGCGGAAACTGGTTGACCACGACCTGATCGCCGCCCCCGGCATCCGCCCCGGCGGACTGGCCACCGAAATCGATGTCCCAGTTGATTTCGCCTGCCCGCAGCATGAAAACGCGCGGCAGGTCTATGATTTGGCGCATGTCAACGTGCCCCCCGCGCTTGGGCATCGCGCATTGCAGCAGGCAGGCCGCGCGCCTGCGCCTTGGCCACGCGGGCGTCACCGGCCCCCGCGATACGGGTCACCCGGACGTCAAAATATGGCGATGGCACAACCTCGACCTGCAGGGCCCCGCCGCCGGAACCCTGCCTCTGCGCGCCATTCGGAACGATCGCCCCGGCGCGGGCGGGCGTGAAAATCTCGGGGCCTTTTTCGCCCACGACATAGGACTTGCCGGGGTTGACCGGGCCGCCGCCCGCCCGAAAGCCGCCAAAGAGTCCGCCGAAAAGCCCCTTGAACAGACCACCCAGACCGCCACCAAACCCGCCGCCACCGCCGCCCGCTTTGGCAAAGGGGCCGGTGTTGAAGATTGCCGCCTCCAGCGCGGCCTTGGCCATCTGGCGGGCCACATTCTGCAGCACATCGCCGAAGTTCTTGCCTTCGACAATGGCGTCCAGAAACCCGTCCTTCAGGGCCTCGTTCTGTTGGTCCATGAACTGCGCGCGCTCGCGGTAAATCTCGGTTTCGCGCGTCAGTTTGGCGATGGCCTCGGCCTGCTGGTCGATCTGCTGGCGCAGGGTCAGACCGGTCTTGACCGACTTCTGATCAAGGTCCAGCTTCTGGCGCTTGGCTTCGTTCAGAAGGTCAATCTTGACCTTTTCCTTGGTGGCCGCGTCTGCCCCCAGCAGGATTGACTGCGCCTCGACCCGGGCGGCTTCGGCGGCGGCCTGGGCCGCGGCAAGGCGCTGGTCCAGAAAATCTGTGGGCGACCGGCTGGAACCACCACCGCCCCCGCCACCACCGCGACGCCCCCCGCCACCACCGCCGCCCCTGGCCGGTGCAACCTTGATCCCGCCCGCGCCGCTGGC
>JBOFCO010000142.1:0-17310 GCA_051646105.1 Paracoccaceae bacterium | reverse complement strand
GAAAGCGATGACGGTCTTGTGGTGGAAATCGATGCCGTTGCGGGGCTGTTCCCGGCGGGTCTGGTCGCTGATCTGACAAGTGCCTACGAAATACTCTTGCATCTGCTGGGCGATGCGCGGGTCTGGGACCAACCGATATTCGACCTGCTGCCGGATCACAGCCGCAAGATGCGGGAAAGCGTCAACGCGACAGAGTTGGCGTTGCCGGTGGAGCTTTTGCACGACGCCTTTCTGCGGCGTGTCGCGGAACACCCGTCAGCGGTGGCCGTCATCACGCCGACGGATGAAGTCACCTATGGTGCGCTGGCCAGCCGTGCTGCCGGCATTGCCGAATGGCTGGGCGACCAGAACGGGAAACTGGTTGGCGTGGTGATGAACAAGGGTTGGGAACAGCTTGCCGCCGCGCTGGGCATCCTGATGGCGGGCGGGGCCTATCTGCCGGTGGCGGCCGACTTGCCCCCGGCGCGCATTGCCGAAATCCTGCAATCGGGCGAGGCGACGCATGTTCTGGTTCAGCCGGACACGCTGGCGCTGACCCCTGAGACGATGCCCGCCGACCGGGTTCTGTCGGTGACGGGGGCGCTTGCGGGTGCAGTGCCGCACGTCGCGGTGCGCGACGCCGCCGATCAGGAAGCACTGGCCTATGTCCTGTTCACTTCCGGTTCGACCGGCAAGCCCAAGGGGGTGATGGTCACCCATCGCAACGCGGTCAATCTGGTGGCCGATATCAACGCGCGGTTTTCGATCACGCCGGATGACCGCTTCTTCGGGATATCCGCCTTCAACTTCGATCTGTCGGTCTGGGATATCTTTGGCGCGCTGTCCGCCGGGGCTGCTGTCGTGCTTCCAGCCGAGTCCGACCGGCTGTCGCCCGACCGCTGGGTGGCGCAGGCCGCCGCTACAGGTGTGACGGTCTGGAATTCTGTTCCCGCGATTGTCGGCATGGCGCTGGAATGCGGTCTGCCCGACAGCCTGCGGCTGGTGATGATGTCGGGCGACAAAGTGCCTGTGGATCTGGCCCATGCGCTGCTGACTGTGCCGGGCCTGACGGTGATGTCGCTGGGCGGGCCTACCGAAACCACGGTCTGGAACGTGCTGCACCCTGTGGCGGGTCTGCCAGAAAATGCGGTGCGCGTGCCCTATGGTCGCCCGAACGGGAACAACCGCCTGCATGTGCTGGATGCACGCGGACGACCCTGCCCCGATTGGGTGGCGGGCGATCTGCACGCCGCCGGTGCGGGCGTGGCGCGTGGCTACTGGAAGGATGCGGCGCGCACAGATGCCGCCTTTTTCTGGTCGGATATGATCGGCGACCGGATTTATGCCACCGGGGATGTCTGTTTCTGGCGACCCGACGGCGTGCTGGAAATCCTTGGCCGCAACGATTTTCAGGTCAAGATAAACGGCCTGCGGGTCGAGCTTGGCGAAATAGAAACACGGCTGGCCGCGCTTCCGGCCGTGGAAAAGGCCGCGGCACTGGCCATCGCCGGGGCCGAAGGGCAGCGGCTGGTCTGTGCCTGTGTGGCACGCGCCGGAATGCGCATCGATGCGGCGGCGCTGTCAGCCCATCTGGCAAATGCACTGCCCGATTACATGGTGCCGCAGGCCTTTGTCGCGCTGGATGCGATGCCGCTGACACCGAACGGCAAGGTGGATCGCAAGGCGCTGATCGCAATGCTGGCCGATGCCGTGCGGCCCGGTGCTGACACGGCGGCAGAACCTGCCCGCCCCCCTGTAGGAGAGCTTGAAACGGCGCTGGCCGCGATCTGGGCCGATATCCTAAAACTTCCCCATCCTGCGGCCAACGTCGGCTTTGATGTGCTGGGCGGCACCTCACTGTCGGCAGTGCGGATCGTGGCAGAGATCGCGCGGAAACTGGGGCAGCGCATCACGGTCAAAGAGTTCAATGCGCTGGGCAGCATCGAGACGCTTGCCCGTCATCTTCACGACAGGCGTGCGCTTGGCACGGCGGCGGAATAGACGATGCAGGATCATTTCAGACCCTTGCCGAACGATCTGCCGCCGGAACTGTCGTTGATGGCCTTGGCTGGCGTTGTTGGTGCCGATGACCGGCAAGTGGATTTCATCCGCCCCGGCGGCACGCTCCGCATGACCCATGCCGGACTTCTGGCAGGATCAGCGCGCGTGGCTGGCTTTCTTCTGGGTCTTGGCTTGTCGCGGGGGGACCGTGTCGGCATCTGCATGGCCAACGGGCCGGAATGGGCGATGCTGGATCTAGCCTGCCTGCGGCTGGGTTTGGTTGTCGCCGGTTTCGATCCGGTAAAGTTCACACCCGATGCAGGATTGAAAGCCAGATACCGTCTGGGTGTGCTGTTTGCCGATCAGCCGGGGGCGGACGTGATCGGGCGCGAAGTCTTGGCGAACCTGCCGGATTCGCCCATCGCAACCCTGCCCGCCTGGCCAGACTATCACCCGGCGGATGAGGTCGCTCTGAAATTCACCTCGGGCTCTACGGGGGAGGCCAAGGCGCTTGCCGCCACCTTCGGCTCCATCGGCAGCAGCCTTGCGGCGGTTCAGCAGATGTTCGGCCATGGCCGCGATGACCGGCTGTTTGTCTTTCTGACCCTGTCGCTGCTGCAACAGCGCTACTGGCTTTATACTGCATTGCTCCACGGCTGCGATCTGGTCATCGCCACGCCGCAGACCGCGCTTTTCGCGCTGCGTGAAACACGGCCCACGGTCATCATGGGCGTACCTGCGTTCTTTGAAACGGTTAAAAGCTTTATCGAGGCAGAGGTCGAACTGAACGCGGCAGCCGTTGCCGAGGCGGCGCAAACCGTTACCGGCGGGCGGGTCCGCTATATGTGGACGGGTTCCGCGCCCATTCGCCCGACGCTTCTGGAATGGTTCGACGAAACGGCGGCCCTGCCGCTGTTCGAAGGCTACGGCATGAACGAAACCTGCATCGTCACAAAGAACCATCCCGGTGCCCATCGTCGGGGCAGCGCGGGGCGGCCCGTGGAGGGAAAGCAGGTCTGGATCGGGGAGGATGGCGTGATCCGCGTGCGGTCGCGTTGCCCTGTGAACACCGTCTATGCCCATGCCCAACCCGGCGCATCGGAACAGGTGTTTCACGGCGATACGGTCTATACGGGCGATCTGGGCCATATCGATGCCGATGGTTTCCTATGGATTACAGGCCGGGCCGACGATGTGATCGTTCTGGAAAACGGGCGCAACATCGCCACGCGCGCGTTGGAGGAACGCGCCCTGACCTGCGCGGGCATAATGCAATGCGTCATCGCGGGAAGCGGCAAGCCCTGGCTGGTCGCGCTGGTTTGCGCCGGACCGGATGCGGATCTTGATGCGGTCCGTGTCGCGATCAACCGCAATGCTGGGCCGGATACGGCGGTGCGTCACGTACTGCGCATGACCGTGACCCCGACAGAGGCGAACGGCCTTCTGACCTCGCAAGGCAAGCCGGTGCGCAAGGCGATCCTTGCCCGCCATCAGGATGAAATCGAAGCAACATACAGGGAGCTGGCAAATGTCTGATCTGGAAACCACCGTCCGCGAAAGCGTGGCGCGGTTGTGCGGGGCCAAAGCCGAAAACATTGATCTGTCGGCACGGCTGGACAGCGGTCTTGGCCTGACCTCGATGAAGATGGTGATGCTGATCACCGGTCTTTGCCAGCGACTTGGCGTGTCGCTGACCGCCTTCACCGAGATTGACCTGGCTGCGATGACAACATCTGCCGCCATCATCGACCGGCTTGGCCGGGAACTTGCACCGGAAGGGGTTTGAACCATGGCCTGGAAAGACGATATCGCCAAAACGCTCGATTGCGGCGCCGTGCGGCTGGAATTGATCGGCGAACAGCACCGCGCGGGTCTGGAAGCACAGGTCTACGATCCTGACCTGTGGACCTATTTCGTGGCGCGGGTCGAAACCCCCGCCGATTTCGCCACCTTCATGCAAAGTGCGCTGGACGATACCGCCGCCGGCCGGCGCTATGCCTATGTGGTGATCGACAAGGCATCGGGTCGGGTTGCGGGCAGCATGTGCTATGGCAATCTGGCCGAGGCAGACCGCCGGCTGGAAATCGGCTGGTCCTGGCTGGGCCGCGATTTCCGGGGTGCGGGTCTGAACCGCTGGGCAAAGCTTGCCTTGCTGGAACAGGCTTTTGGCCGGCTGCATGCCGAACGGGTCGAATTCAAGACCGATGTGCTGAACGAACGCGCCCGGCGTGGGCTGCGCAACATCGGTGCAACGGAAGAAGGCGTTCTGCGCAGTTTCAACTTCATGCCCGGCGGACGGCGACGCGACGCGATCTTTTATTCGGTGCTGCGTGGCGAATGGCCGGATGTCCGCACCCGACTGGATGGCCGTGTCGATGCCGCAGCCTGACCTGATCCGGCTTCATGGCCCGGCCCGCAAACGCGGGCTGGCCCATGGCCGCGCGGTGGCTTCGCGGGCCCGCGCCTTTCTGGATGACGGTCTGGCGCGGCTGAACCATGTTCGCTGTGATCAGCTTACGCTTTCGGCGCTGTCGGATGATCTTGCCGCCTATGGCGTTGCCATCCGGGCGGCCACGCCCGCGCTTTGGGACGAGCTCGAAGGTTTTGCCCAGGGGGCCGGGCTGACGCTGGAAGAGGCGATCCTGCTGCAAACCCGGCGCGAGGTGATGGGCTATACGCGCTTTCCGGCGGGGGGCGACTGCACATCGCTGACGCGGATGCAGGACGGGCAGGCCGTGCTGGCGCAGACGGTCGACCTGACCTGTGAAATGGCCGACCAGATAAGCCTTTTGCATATCGCGGGCCCTGACATCGCGGGCGGATCGGCACTTGTGTTCAGCTTTACGGGGCTGCTCGGCTATCTGGGGGTGAATGCTGCTGGTCTGTCCGTGGGCCTGAATCTGGTCATGGCGGGCGACTGGGGGCCGGGTCTGCCGCCCTATCTGGCGATCCGTCATCTGATCGACCGGGCGCACAGCGTGGATGAGGCGCTGGCGATCCTGCGCGGGCTGCCGCTGGCATCATCCCGCAACTTCGTCCTGTGCGACAGAAACAAGGCCATGATGGTCGAGGCGGCAGAGGGGGAGCTGCGGCTGCTGACCGGCCCGGTGCTGACCCACGCCAACCATTTCCTGCATCCGGATTTTGTTCCGAAAGACGGGATCAACCCTTTCGCGCGCAATTCGTCGGTCCGGCGGCAGGCTGCCGTTCAGGCATTTCTGGGCGACACCCCTGGCCCCCTGACCGCCGATGCGATCATGGGCCGCTTCGCAACCCCGCCCGTCAACGTATCCGGTCCGCCCGACATGCGCCGGGAAAAGACCGTCGCCGCAGTCGTCATGGATCCGTCGACGGGACGGATGACTCTGCGCTGCGGCGATCCGGCCCAGTCGCAAAGTCATACTTTCAGCCTGTGCGAACTTGCCCCGCAGTCAGAAGGAGCATGGTCCGATGCGCCATGACACTTTGTACGTTGCGGCACCCTTTTCACCTGGTCAGCTTGACTTGCCGTTTTTCACCGATGACCATCGTCGCCTTGCAGCCCGGCTGTGTGACTGGGTCGCCACGAGCGGCGATGAAGTCCGCCGTGTCGCGTCCCTGCCACCCATGCAGGCCGCCCGGCTCATGGTGGAATTGCTTGCGCGAGACGGCTGGCTGAGCATTGCCACCGGCGATGACATGCGCGCGATCTGTCTGTGCAGGCAGGCCTTTGCCTGGGTCGACGACCTGTGCGATCTGGCCTTTTCTCTGCAGGGTCTGGCGGCGCATCCGCTGAAAGCGGCCGGTCGCAGCGATCTGGTCGCATCGCTGGCCGGCGGGCAGATGATTGGTGCGCTGGCGCTGACAGAACCCGGTGCCGGGTCCGATCTGGCTGCCGTGGCAACCCGCGCGGAAAAGACCACCGCCGGCTATCTGCTGAGCGGGGAAAAGGCCTGGATCGGTCATGCGGGCGTGGCCGATATCATCGTTACGCTGGCGCGGACCGCCCCGGGTGGTGCCTTCGGGCTGAGCCTGTTGGCGGTGCCGGGCAACAGCGCAGGTGTTCTGCAATCCTCCGGCCCCGATCTGCTTGCACCCCGCGCCCTTGGCAGTGTCGTTCTGGATGCGGCTTTCGTGCCGGACTGCGCGCTGCTGGATTCGGAAGGCATGGGCTTCGTTCACGCCCTGCAAACGATCGAAGCTTTCCGCATGACGGTGGGCGCCGCTGCCTGCGGCTTTGCCCTGCGCGCGCTTCAGGCCGCGGTCGATCACACCGGCCAGCGCCGGGTAGAGGGAAAGCCGCTGTCAGACATGCAACTGGTGCGCGCATCGCTGGCCGATATGGCTGTGGCGCTTTCGGCTTCGCAACTGCTTGTCGCGCAGGCGGCCTGGCAATGGGACACCCGGTCGCCGGTTGCGGCAACGCGGTCGGCCATGGCCAAGCTGCATGCAACCGAGGCCGCGCAGGAAATCATCGACCGCGCGCTGCAATTGCACGGTGCGGCCGGACTGGCGGCGGGATCAGTGACGGAACGGCTGTATCGCCAGATCCGCAGCCTGCGGATCTATGAGGGAACATCGGAAATTCACCGCCTGACCATCGGGCAGGCGGTCAGTGCAAGGCGGGTATGACATGATGCTGGAGTGCCAAGGTATGAGTGAAACGACAAACGGCTGGTTCTTTCGGGCCACGGACGCCCGCCCCCTATCGCGGGTGATCTGCCTGCCGCATGCGGGGGGCAATGCCGGTTCTTTCGCCCATTGGCGTCGCCATCTGCCGCCCGAGACGGAGCTGTGCATCGCCCAGTATCCCGGCCGCGGAGCAAGAGAGGACGAACATCCGATTTCCGATCCGCAGCAAATGGTTGCGGAACTTGCGCGGGCGCTGCGTCCGCTGACTGACCTTCCCTATGTGCTGTTCGGTCACAGCCTTGGCGCGCTGTTGTCATTCGAGGTGACTCGCGCCCTGCGCACGATGGGTGGAAAGCTGCCGCGCCGCCTGTTCGTATCCGCCAGCCGCGCACCAAAACATCTGCCGTCGCCTTTTGTACTTGATGCCGTACGTCTGCCGGAAGAGGCGTTCATCACCGCACTGCGCACCCTTGGCGGTCTGCCGGACGACCTGCTGGACGAACCGGCGCTGCGCGAGGTTGTGCTGTCGGCCACACGGAAGGATTTCGATCTTGTGTCCCGCTATCGCTATCAGCCGGGCGAGCCGCTGGATATTCCGCTGACAGTCCTGCATGGCCGCGCCGACAAACATCTTCAGCCCGAATTGCTGCGCGACTGGCGGCTTGAATCCGCAGACCCGCCAGAGGTTTATGTATTTGACGGCGGTCACTTCTATCTGGAAAACAGCGCCACCTGCGTCGATGTGCTGGGCCTGATGACCCGCGCCCTTGCACCGCAAACGCATGTGACAAGGATCTGATCGATGACGCTGCACCCCCATACTGCCAACACCACCGACGATCCCTATCCGTATTATGCAGCGCTGCGCGCGCAGGGACCGCTGATCCGGGACGAGGAAAGCGGTCTTGTCGTGGCAACGACATTGCAGGCGGTGAGGGCTGTCCTGGGCGCGCGAGAAGCACAGACGAGGCCGGCGTCGGCGCCTGTGCCGCCGACGATTGCCGACACGCCTGCGGGATACATCTTTGGCAAGCTGGTCCGGATGACCGACGGCGCTGTGCAACAGCAGGCCAAGGCAGCCGTGATTGCAGCGCTGAAAACCGTGTCTGCCGCGGATCTGGGGCGACAGGCCGCGCGGGAATCCGCTGCGATCCTTTCCACGCGCCGCATCGCGCCGACCGCACTTGGGTTCGAGGTTCCGGTGCGGGTCATGGCGGGGGCGCTGGGGTTTTCCGGGCAGGACCGCGGCCACGCCCGCGACCTGATCGCGGATTTTGTCAACTGCATCTCGCCGCTCAGCACGCCGATGCAGATCGGGGCCGCAACCCATGCGGCCGGATATCTGGAAAGCCGTGTCACGGGGCTGATTGAAAAAGGCGCCCCCGGTCTTGCGGCGCTGCTTGATGCGGCGATGTCCGGGCAAGCGGGCGACAACAGGCTGTTGTCGGTGGCAAATGCCATCGGCCTGATGTCGCAGACCTATGATGCGACCGGCGCACTGGTCAGCCTGTCGCTTGTCGCGCTGGCAAGGCATCCGGGCGCGCATGCAATGTTTGCCGCCGATCCGATAGCCTTGATGCGCGAAGTCGCGCGACACGATGCGCCGATCCAGAACACTCGGCGGTTTTTCCATGCACCTGCTTCGGTGCTGGGGACCGAGATCGCCCAGGATCAGGCGGTTTTGCTGTTGCTGGCCTCTGCCAATCGGGATCCGGCTGGAAATGCCGATGCCGATATCTTTGATCCCGCCCGTGCGGCGCCTGTTTCGATGACATTTTCAGAAGGGGCACATCACTGCCCGGGTCAGGAAATCGCCTTGCATCTGGCGGCGGGTGTGGTTGCGGCGCTGCTGGAAGCCGGGTTCGATCCCGCCACGATCCCGCTGGATGCCCTGCGCTATCTGCCTTCGGCGAATGCCCGCATCGCATTGGTGGGCTGAAACCGGATCAAAGATGGCCGTCCGTCCGGCATCCGAAAACATCTTCGGCGATACGTGGAACCACAGTCACCGGTGCCTTCAGCGAGGCAGCTATGAAGCATCTGGCATGAGCTTCATCATGAAGCCTGTGCAGTTCCGCCTCTGGCGGTGGGGCCGCAAATGTCACCTCGGGCGAAAGCCTGATATTGCCGATGTGCAGCCTGCCAAGATCGTCCGGCACAAGGGCGGCTTCCGCCCTGTCGCTGTATTGTGTGGCGATCCAGCCCGCTGCCCCGGCAAGGTGCAGGAAGAACAGCATGTGGCAGCTTGACAGTGCGGCAAGCACCACCTCCTCCGGGTCGACACAGGACGGATCGGAATAGGGTTCCGGCACGATCCCCGGCGCACTGGATGCGGCGACGGTGGCACCGCCGTCGAAATGCCAGCGGTGAACGCGGCTGTAGCGGCCTTCGGGGGTTGTCTGGCCAGCCCAGGCAACTGTGGTTGCGATTTTCATGCGGTGCTCCTTGCACGGCGGGCGGCACGGATGCGCTGCCCGCGTCATGGGAAAATGTCAGATCTCTAGGCTTTCCAGAACTGCCCGCTTGCCGGGTTGCTGTCCGGGCGCTTCATCAAGGTCGATGGTTCCGATTTCCACAAAGCGGGCAAAGGAACAGTAGCCGTTCAGCACGCGCGCCCATTCTTCGTGCATCCGCGCCTCGCCAAACTTGCGGCGCACGTCGTCCAGATAGTCATTGACGATTTCGGCCGACTGCCGGGCGTGGCCGGATGAGGCGTTGTCGATGGACAGATGCGCCTCTTCATAGATCGGGTTCATGCCCCAGTGCCGCAGCTTCTGGATTTCATGCAGTCGCAATTCCCCCAGCCCGAACATCTCGATGGCCAGGTTGTAGCCGACGATTTCGGGGTAATGGCTGTCGGGAAACAGTGCCAGGGCAAGCTGGTTGATGGCAAAGCCGTAGACCTCGTCCGGCAGTTCGGCCTGATCCAGAAAGGCCGGATCGGCGATGTGTGGCAGGTGGATATCCATGCTGCGCAGGACGTCGCAGATGAGGGTGATGTGGTTCTTTTCCACCTCACCCAGACCCATCTCGTCGGCGCTGATGGCGAAAAGCTTGCCATCGGATGTCCGGTCATAACGCCCGGCATTGGCGATACGGTAGGACCAGCTTCCGTCGATCAGATTGCCAAGCGCATAGGTCTTCTGTTCGAAGATCACGGTGTCGCGGTCGGGGATGGTTTCAAGCGGCTTGTAGGGGCCGACCAGTTTTTTCCAGTAGATCGCATCGACCCGGTCAAGCAGGGCCTGCGGGGTATAGGCAAAGAAACTGCCGTCGGTATACCGGCCCGCTGCGCCGCTATCGAACAGCCCGCGCGAAACGGCCAGTCCCTGCTGTGCCCGTTCGCGGGCGAAGGGAAGGGCGGACGGGAAATTCTCGACATTGACCAGACGGAAGAACAGCTCACGGTCATTCGCGGGCGGCGGCGGGGAGAGTACCGCGTCGCGAGGCCGCGCAGCGCGCAGGGTTGTCAGATCGTCCGCGCCCTGCGGATCATCTGGCCGCGCCGACATCAGCACGACGGGCGCGTCACGGGTTTCGGCGATCTCGTCGGCCCAGTCCTTGAAGGTCTGTGCTTCTTCCGCAGTAAAGATGCCAAACATCGGCCCGCCGAATTTCAGCGAGCGGGTGAAGCGGCAGCCTCCTTCCTTGTCATTGCGCAGATAGAAAGACTTGCGGAATTTTTCCATAAAATCCTGCATCGGCACATCGGGCGATGCAAAGGTCTCGGACATCGGCGCGCCGCCCACCTTTACCTCGCGGTGATGCGACCCGGCCATGGGCGCGTGGCGGGCAACCAGTTCGGCCACACGACTGTCAAGGTTCTGGGCCAGCGTCTTTTCCGCGACTTCGGCCAGAAGCGCCGACTGCTGCGCTTCCATATCGGCGATCAGGGCCACGGCGTTGAGTATCCGCCCAACAAGTTGTGGGGCATCAGGATGCCCGTCAATCTCGGCCAGATAGGTTTCCATCAGGGCGGCAAGATCATCTTCTCCGAATGGCGTTTCCACGCCAAACAGCGCGGCATCCAGACCGATAGCGTGATAGGCGATATGGGCGCCCAACACTTCCGGAAGATAGTTTGCCGGATAGCGCGACAGGGCCACCATCCAGGCGGCTGCCAATGCGGTGCTGGTCGTTGGCATGGCCTTTTCCGCAAAGCTGCGTTCGATCAACGCGGGCAGGATTACGCCTGCTTCATTCATGGCGCGGCGGCGCAGTTCGGGGACGGCCTTTTCGATCACCCCCTCGCCCAGCCAGCGGAAATGATGGCCATAAAGCACATTCACCGCCCGCCCCGGCTGGGTGGCGGGTTGACTTACCGTGTCGCACCAGCAGTTGGCGACCAGTCCGATGGCGGCACGTTCGCGCAGGACGGCCCGACGCGCGCGAACCGCTGTTCCCATGGCGGTGCGGATGCGGTCGTGCAAGGCCGCGCCCATTGCTGTCAGCCAGTCCAGCAGGGCCGCTGCGTTACAGCCGGGGCCGGCGCAGTCTGTGATCTGCTGAAGATGTTCCGGTGCAAATGCCAGACGCCAGTCCAGAACCTGCTTGGCCGCATAAAGCGCCGCCTCTGTTTCCTGATCGCGCAGCAGTTCGTGCAGGATCATCCCTGCGTCCCGTGCCAGCACCTTCTGGGCGGCAGTTTCGACGCCACGGGAAAAGGCGAAACTTTTCAGACCTGAGCAGGCGTAGCTGTAGCCGGTATCGAGCATCTCGGTTCCCTCTGTTTCCATAGGATTGGAGTTTGCCTAGACACCGAGGGTTTATGCGGATGCTGCCCATGCGTGAATGCGGCGCTAAAAATCCATGAATCCGCAGACCGTGCCAAAAACGCTGGATTCATGCCTGTCAAAGCGGCCTTGTGATCCTGTATCTTCAGAATCGGCAAGGTGGTCAGGGAAAACAGTAATGAAACCAACAATCTGGATGCGCGCAGAATCGCGCCCCACTGAACGCCGCGCACCGCTTTCGCCGCGCGATGCCGGTTCCCTGGTTGCGGCCGGTGTGACGGTGGCAGTGGAACATTCCCCGACCCGCGTCTTTCCGGACGAAGCCTATGCAGGATTCGAATGCCAGCTTTCTGCGCCCGGAAGCTGGGTCGACGCGCCCGATCACGCGTTGATCCTTGGCCTGAAAGAACTGCCGGATACGCCGGACAGCCTGCGCCACCGACATGCCTTTTTCGGGCATGCGTTCAAGGGGCAGGCTTCTGCCGCTGCCCTTTTGGCGCGCTTTCACAGGGGGGGTGGCGCCCTGTGCGATCTGGAATACATGACTGACGCCGACGGGCGCAGGGTTGCAGCCTTTGGCTACTGGGCCGGGTTCATGGGCGCGGCGCTGGGTGTGTTGCAGCTTGCCGGGAGGCTTGGGCCGCTGGCACCGTTCGATCATGCGACGCTTGTAAATCAACTCCGCGACGCCGGGGCAGGGCTGACAGGGTTGCGTAGTGTTGTCATCGGGGCCAAGGGCCGCTGCGGTCGGGGCGCGACCGAGGCGCTGGCACATGCCGGTCTGATGCCAAGCCTGTGGGATCAGGAAGAAACCCGTCAACTCGACCGCGATGCGCTGCTGTCGCATGAGCTGTTGGTCAACTGCGTAGGCATCACCGGCGCGGCGGAGCCGTTCCTGCGCCCGGACGACCTGCCCGGCAGCCTGAGATTGATCGTGGATGTGACCTGCGATCTGGGGTCACCGGCCAATGCCTTGCCGATCTATGACCGGCTGACATCCTGGTCCGATCCCGTTGCGCCGGTTTGCAACGGGCTACATATCATCGCGATCGACAACCTGCCGTCGTTGTTGCCGCAGGAAGCCAGCACGGATTTTTCTGCCGCGCTGACACCCCATCTGCTGAAACCGGGGCAAGGGCCTGTCTGGGATGGCGCGCTGTCCAGATTTCGCGCTGTTATGCAAAGCTTTGTCCGAAAGGAAATCGAACATGCCTGATCGCGTTAAACCATCAGGACGTATTCACTGGCTTGGCGCGGGCCTGTCGACCGGGTCGGGGCTTGTCCGTCTTGCTGACGGGGCGGGCGGCCTGACAGTCTGGAACCGCCATGTAGAGCGCGCCGCCGCGCTGACAGAAAGGCTGGGCATAGCTGCGCGGGCCGACGTTGCCACATTTTCCCCCGACGCACTGCGCGCGGCCCTTGCGCCGGGCGATACCGTCGTCTGTCTGTTGCCCGTCGCCCTGCATCCGCAGGTGCTGGCCATCGCGCTGGACGCGGGCGCGCATTATGTCTCGACCAGCTATGTCTCTCCCGAGGTGGCGGCCCTGTCAGAACGGATGCGCGAAAAGGGGCTGGTCTGTCTGGTGGAATCCGGTCTTGATCCCGGTATCGACCACATTCTTGCGCATCGGCTGGTCGCGCAGGCCCAAGAGGCATTGGGCGATGCACCTGCCGAGATTGAATTTACTTCCTATTGCGGTGGCGTGCCCGCCGAAACGACACCTTTCCGGTACAAATTCAGCTGGGCCCCGGCGGGCGTGTTGCTTGCGCTTGCCGCCCCGGCAACATGGATTTCGGGGGGCGTGGTCGCGACAATAGCACACCCGTGGGAGGCCACACGACCCTTCGTCCTGAATGGCGAGGGGTTCGAAGCCTATCCCAATCGCGATTCCGTTCCCTTTGCCGCGCAATACCGACTGCCCTCGCACTGGCGATTGCAGGAGTTCGTGCGTGGCACCCTGCGGCTGGAGGGGTGGAAGGCGGCCTGGGCCGATGTCTTTGTCACGGTCAAGGCAGGCAACAGGGAGGCGATCACCGCGCTTGCTGAAAGGCTCGCGGCGGAAAACTCCTATCGCGTGGGGGAGGCCGACCGCGTGGTGATGAGCGTGGCGCTGACGGCAAGCCGCGCGGGGGAAAAGCTGTGGCAAGGCGGATATGAGCTGGATCTGGTCGGTGATGCCGGTGAAAGCGCCATGGCGCTCTGCGTTTCGCAGACTGCCGCGATAGCTGCGCTGGATGTGCTTGCGGGTCGCATTCCGCCAGGGCTCTCACGCGCCGTACATGAGCCCGAGGATGTGGATCGATGGCTTTCGGCGCTGGCCGATAGCGGCATCATACCGAAGGTTGCCGCTGGTTTTGTGACGGTGGCGGCCTGACGGGGGACAATATGCTTATGACCCAGATGCGGCCTGAACCGGCGACGCAGGGCCGGACGGTGCCCTGCTATCTTTATGGTGCGGCGGTGCAGCTTGGTGAAAAGCTGCGCGACGCAGACAGTCTTGAAGGGCTGGAAGAGTTTTTTGCAGCGCAGGGTCTGCCGCCCGATCCGCAAATGCTGGGTCTGGGCCGGTTCCATGAAGCGGCGGAGGACGAATGGGAACTGGCCATCGCGGCTGCCCGCCAAAGCCTTGCGATGGCCGGGGCAGAAGTAGATTGCGTTATCCTGTGTGCCAGCAGATTCCGGGGCGAAACCGCCGATCATGCCGCTGGAATGCACCGGCTGCTGTCGGGGCTGGGGCTGACCCCGGCGTTTACCGCCGGGGTGACCATGAACCGTTGCGCCAGTTTCCTGTCGGGTCTGCGGCTGGCAGAGGCGATGGTCGTGGCCGGGCAAAGCCGGACCTGTCTGGTGGTAACCGCTGACCGGTTCACCAGCGATGCGGAACGGCTGCGCCCTTTTGCGCTGTTTTCCGACGGGGCGGCCGCCTGCATCATCGGCGCGTCGCCCGGTGCCGGGCCGTGCTATCGCATTTTGGGCAGTGCCGCCGCTGTCGATTCCGACGCAGCATCCGAAAGCGCGCGGATTTCGGGCGCAATGGTGCGCCAGGCCAACGCCGCCCTCCATCATGTGACCGGGCTTTCGATCTCTGATCATGCCGCCGTGCTGCCGACGAATGTCTACACACCCATCGTGATGATGGCCGAGGCGCAGGGTGGTGCCACCCCCGCGTCGCTTTACCTCGGCAACATCGTGCGGCGCGGGCACGTCTTTGCCGCGGACCCGCTGCTGAACCTTGTGGATTTCGAAGCCGCCGAAAGCGTCGCGACGGGCACGAACCTCTGGCTAGCCGCCACGGTGCCGGGGTTGCGCGTGGCAATGTCGTTGCAGAAGCTCTGACCCTGCGACATCGGGTTCCAGAACGGAGGATAGTATGATTGCCGTGATATTCGAAGTCGAACCTGCAGATGGGCGGCGGGAAGCCTATCTGGACATCGCCGCCAGCCTGCGGCCAGAACTGGAAAAGATGGACGGCTTTCTGAGCGTCGAGCGGTTTGAAAGCCTGACGACACCGGGAAAGGTGCTGTCCCTGTCGTTCTGGAGGGATGAGGATGCCGTGCGCGGCTGGCGCTGTCATGGCCAGCACCGCGCGGCCCAGAAGGCCGGGCGCGGCGGCATTTTTGCAGGTTACCGGCTGCGGGTGGCCGGTGTCCTGCGTGACTATGGCATGACCGAACGGGATGAAACGCCCGCTGATTCCCTTCGGGCCCACGATTCTGCCGGTATGTTCTGATCCTTTTGGATCAGATGACGTTGGGGAATGCGCCGCGAAACTGCGTCATATAACGGTCATCAAACGGTGATTTTGCGCCCGTTTCACGCTGGTCCACCGCCTGTACCCAATTATACCGGCACGGATGTTCTGCAGGGGAAACAGGAAATGGAACATAATGTCTTCATAGGCTTGCTGACTGCGCTGCTGGGCTTTGCGCTGGCGGCACTTTCCCCCGGCCAGAACATGGTCACTGTCGCCTCGACCGGGCTTGGCGCAGGGCGCAGGCCGGCGCTGCTGGTGGCTTCGGGCATTGCGACCGGGGCGTTCCTCTGGTCGCTGGGCATGTCGTACGGGTTGGCCCGCCTGTTCGAAACCTATCCCTGGACGTTGAAGGCGCTAAGCTACGCAGGCGGGCTGTACCTGCTGTTCCTGGCCTACAAGGGGCTGCGTGCGGCGATGACAGGCGGCAGTGCCATGATTTCCCCCGGCCAGCAGATTGATGGCTTCCGTGCGTGGCTGCGAGGGCTGGCGGTGACCGCCAGCAACCCGAAAGTCGCCTTGTTCTGGGCATCGATCGCCACGTTTGTCACATCCTTCACCACCACCGATGCGGTGCTTGTCAGCTTTGCCTTCGCTGTCGCTGCCACCGCGATGACGATCTATGGCGGCTATGCCTTTCTGTTTTCCTCGGCCCGGTCGCGCCGGATCTATGATCGCAGCCAGGCGACCTTCGAGGCAGGCTTCGGTCTGGTGTTCGGTGCGCTTGGCGTGATGCTGATCCTGTCGCAGGCCTGACGCGCCTGTTAAGGCAACCGACGCGCAATTGCAGGCATGCACCGGCAGAATGTCACTGAAATTGTGGTGCCAGAGCCGCACCCATGACCATTGATTCAAAATGATAATCTGGCTCGATACCGTAAGAGTCTACCGGATTCCCGATTTCTGACGAAATGGGAATCCATCCATCTGGGGCGGGAACCGGGGACGAATCAGAACGGCCGCTGCACATACTTTCGCTAGCTTGGCTATGTGTCCATCTGGCGACGGACCACGACAGCGCGCGACAGATCGCAACTGTTGCCACCGCAAGCCACGGGGACGCCGCGACCGACACGACAGCACCCTTAAGGGCTGTCGCCTGTCGCGCCCCGATGCCCGGACATGGAAGGGAAGATGGAACAGGGACCATCTGGCGCGGCGATGTGCTGTGGCCGATCATGGGTCCTTCCAGCGGGGGGACACGGAGGCGCAGAACCGTGGGCTTTCGGTCTGTGTAAGATTTTCGGAATGGTGTGGCCAGACTTACTGCGCCAAAATCGAAAATGCGCTCGGAATGGGGGTCGGCGTCCCCGCCCAGCGCACCCCCACCCCGGTAAGGACCCGTAGCCAGATGACTGCGACGTTAGCCAAGATCGCACAAGCGCAGTTCAACAAGATCACTGCACGCTGCCACCGCTGCTCGATGAGGCAGCTTCCGCTGCATGTGCTTCAGCTTCCGGCTCCGCCTCGACCTGAACAGAAAGCGTCTTGGCAATATCTCGCAGGATGCCCGCGATTTCGGAGTCCACCGCGTCTTGACGTTCTGTTTCAGCTTCTTGAGTTTCCTGCTTGGCCTCTAGTTGCGCCGCCATCGCATCAAACGAATTTCGCATTTCGACCAAGGCCTCTGTGTTTGCCCGAACGGCGGCATCACCATCTGAAAGCCGCTCTTCAAGCTGCAAAGCGATGGCCAGGAAGAACATCAGAATGTTGATAATGACGCCAATCGTCGCGACTCTGCGATGGAAAGCGGCCTCTGCCTTGGCGTCAACTGCCGCGCCCCTGTGCTCTTCAAGCATTGCTTCTTGTGCCGCAAGACTGCGGGCAAGCATCGACTGTAGGCTACCGGCGAGATCGAATTCAAAAGCTGTAACAGAAGTCAGGTCACGCACACTCGCAAACGCCGACGCTTGGCCCGCCAGCGCCGCCGCTGCCGACTTGAATTGGTCATGGAAGGTCGGGGTAAGCCCCAACATATGCGTTGCGTTCGCCGCTTCAATCGCGGAACCCATTCGACCGATCCCAAGTGCCTCAATCGCCGACCCAAAACTTGGGATGTTCACAGCCCTGGCAAGATCGAAAAGGCTGGAAGCCTCTAGGCTCCAGACTCATTGATCTTCAAAGCCAGAACATGACGGTGGCCGCGAGGGCGACGGCGGATAGGAAGGTCTTGGCGCATCTGTCGTAGCGGGTTGCGACCCTGCGCCAGTCCTTCAGTCTTCCGAACATGATCT
>JBOFCO010000147.1:0-16409 GCA_051646105.1 Paracoccaceae bacterium | reverse complement strand
GTGATAATGGACTCGCCGGACTGCGTAGCGTGGGGCGAGAACCGCATTGACTGCTTTGCACGCGGTACCGACAATGCCATGCATCACCGCTGGTGGGATGGTTCCGCATGGGGCGGCTGGGAGAGCCTCGGCGGCGTGATTATCGGAGCTCCCAACTGTGTGGCTTGGGGTGAAAACCGGCTAGACTGCTTCGCGCGCGGGACCGACAACGCCATGTATCACCGCTGGTGGGATGGTTCCGCATGGGGCGGCTGGGAGAGCCTCGGTGGCGTCATCATGGATTCCCCTGACTGCGTGACGTGGGGAGAAAACCGGCTGGATTGTTTTGCACCAGGGACGGACAATGCCTTATATCACCGCTGGTGGGGATAGGCTATCTGACCTCCGTAGGTAGTCGTGTCTTGCGCTCCTGATAAAACGAAAAGGCCGCCCCCGGGAATACCCGGTGCGGCCTTGCGTTCCGTCGCGCCGGACCGATCCGGCGATCGCAATCAGCGGTGATGCGCGGCGATATTGTCGATATCGCCACGGCACAGGCCGATATCGTCCAGTTCGCGATCCGTAAGGCGGCCAAGCGCCTTGCGCGTGATACGGGCATCATTCCAGGCGGCAAATGCGCCGGCCATGGTGCCGAAGAACTGGCTGGAACGGCCGCCGGCGTGGCCGGTCATGGCCGCACGGGAGGTGTCGATCGAAGCCATTTTACTTTCCTTTTCAAAACCGATGGCAAAGCGGGCAATCCGCTTGCGAAGCGGCACATATTCCGGGCGGTTCGTTAACACAACAGGCGTGGCTGCCATGTCCGCTATGCGTTTGCTGCATAGCATTTCTGAATATTTCCAGCATGTTATTGTTGCGTTACAAAAATGCTGCAATGCGGCATTGCCATGACGCTTTCAGGCTGCACCGGGTCGTATTCTGGCGTCGTCCTCTGTCGACAGGAAACGGTGACCGGGCTGCTGATCCTCGTTTCGTGATCCGCTTCTGTGCTGGCGGATGTTCGCTTTTCGTGCTACTGCGTCAGAAAAGCAACAGGTGCCGGGACTAAAACGGGGCCGGGCGAGGAAAGGGCAGTCATGCGGGTGATCGGCATCGATCCGGGGCTTCGCAACCTGGGCTGGGGTGTGATTGACGTTCACGGCGCACGGATTTCCCATATCGCCAATGGCATCTGTCATTCCGAAGGCGACGATCTGGCAGAACGTCTGCTGTCGCTTTATCACCAGCTTTGCGCGGTGCTGTCGATGCACCGGCCCGATCATGCGGCGGTGGAGCAGACTTTCGTGAACAAGGATGCGGTGGCAACGCTGAAACTGGGTCAGGCGCGGGGCATAGCGCTGCTGGTGCCCGCGCTGGCAGCCGTGCCGGTGGGGGAATATGCCCCCAATGCAGTGAAAAAGGCGGTCGTGGGTGTGGGCCATGCCGACAAGACACAGGTTCAGCATATGGTGCGGCTGCACATGCCGCAGGCCGTAGTGACCGGCCCGGATGCCGCTGATGCGCTGGCTGTTGCCATCTGCCATGCGCATCACCTGCAATCCGCAGGTCGGCTTGAGGCGGCATTGAAAAGGGCGACGGCATGATCGGGCGGCTGGCGGGAGTGATCGCGCATCGTGGCGGCGATCAGGTGCTGCTGGATGTGCGCGGTGTAGGTTATGTCGTGCACGTGTCGGACCGGACGTTGGCGGCGCTGCCCCCGGTGGGAGAAGCGGCGGCGTTATATACCGAACTTCTGGTGCGCGAGGATCTGTTGCAGCTTTTCGGTTTCCTGACCATGGCCGAACGCGAATGGCACCGGCTGCTGACCTCTGTCCAGGGGATCGGGGCAAAGGGGGCGATGGCGATCCTTGGAACGCTGGGCGCCGATGGCGTGGGCCGCGCGATCGCCCTGGGCGACTGGAATGCGATCAAGGCGGCGCCCGGCGTCGGCCCCAAGATCGCGCAGCGTGTGGTGATGGAACTGAAAGGCAAGGCCCCGGCGCTGATGGCACTGATGCCAGCGGCGCCCGCTGCGACAGTGATCGAGGATGCCGCCGAACCCGTCGCAGCAAAGCCTGCCCGCCGTGCGGCCCCCGCGCCGGAAGCGGCTGCGACGGCAGAGGCGCTTTCGGCACTGACCAATCTGGGCTATGCGCCGGGGGAGGCCGCTGCGGCGGTGGCCGAGGCGGCGGGTGCCGACCCGGCCTTGGGCACACAGGGCCTGATCCGCGCTGCGCTGCGGCTACTGGCACCAAAGGGATAAACGATGCAGCCCGATCCTGCCCTGCGCCCAGAACCGCTGCCCGAAGACATCCCCGACCGCGCCCTGCGCCCGCAGATGCTGGCCGATTTCATCGGCCAGGCGGAAGCCCGCGCCAATCTTGCGGTGTTCATCGAAAGCGCCCGCCGCCGGGGCGAGGCAATGGATCACACGCTGTTTCACGGGCCACCCGGCCTTGGCAAGACCACGCTGGCGCAGATCATGGCGCGGGAACTGGGCGTGGGCTTTCGCATGACATCTGGCCCGGTGCTGGCGCGGGCGGGCGATCTGGCGGCGATCCTGACCAATCTTGAACCGCGGGATGTGCTGTTCATCGACGAAATCCACCGCCTGAACCCGGTGGTGGAAGAAGTGCTTTATCCCGCGCTGGAGGATTTCGCGCTGGATCTGGTGATCGGCGAAGGCCCGGCTGCCCGCACCGTGCGGATCGACCTGCCGCCGTTCACGCTGGTCGGGGCCACCACGCGAATGGGCCTGCTGACCACGCCGCTGCGCGACCGTTTCGGCATCCCGACCCGGCTGAATTTCTATACCGAGGGCGAGTTGCACCTGATCGTCAGCCGGGGCGCACGGCTGGCCGGGGTGGATGCGGACGAGGACGGCTGTCTGGAGATCGCGCGTCGCGCCCGTGGTACGCCGCGCATCGCCGGGCGGCTTCTGCGCCGGGTCAGCGATTTCGCGCTGGTCGAAGGCAACGGGCGGCTGACCCGCGCGCTGGCCGATGCGGCACTGACAAGGCTGGGGGTCGATCACCTTGGCCTCGACGGGGCTGACCGCAGGTATCTGAGCCTGATCGCCGAGAATTACTCCGGCGGCCCGGTGGGGGTGGAAACCCTTTGCGCCGCGCTGTCGGAAAGCCGGGATTCGGTCGAGGAAGTGATCGAGCCATTCTTGTTGCAACAGGGGCTGATCCAGCGCACCCCGCGCGGCCGGATGCTGGCGCAAAAGGCGTGGACGCATCTGGGCATGGCAGCACCACGGCAGAACGGCGATCTGTTCGGGAAATGACGGAATGACGACGATGACGCCGGAAGAGGTGCAGCACCTGTTTACCCGCGCCGACGGCACCTATCTGTTCGCGCGCTGGCGGCGGCCCATCGTGCCGGTGGTGTTCGGGGTCGATGACGCCAGCCTGCCCGCGATCAAGGGCGGGGTGGAGGCGGTGGTGGCGATCGCCGGGCACCGCATGGCGGAAACCGACCCGGAGCAGGGCGCAAACCTGATGATCTTTTTCTGCCGCGACTGGGCGGAACTGCTGGCCGTGCCCGATCTGGGCGGGCTGGTGCCCGGTCTGCCCGCCGTTGTGGCGCGGTTGCAGGCGGCGGGGGCCAACCAGTATCGCGCCTTCCGGTTTGAATCCGACGGCGCGATCCGCGCGGCTTTTGTGTTCCTGCGGATGGATGATGTGCTGTCCGCCATGCCCGCAGATGCGCTGGCGCTGGCGCAGGCCGCGCAGGTCATGCTGCTGTGGTCGGATCGCGGTGCGCCTGCCATGCTGACGCCGGATGGTGCGCTGTCGCCCGAGGTGGCGCGGCTGCTGCGGGCTGCCTATGACCCGGTGCTTCCCGCCTGCGCACGCGATGCCAGCCACGCGCTGCGGCTGGCGGCGAGGATGGGCTAACCCTTCGGCCTGCCCTCAACCGGTACCGGGATCGTTGACAGCGACATTTTCCCCGATCCCTGCGTCACCTGATTGGCATGGCCCAGATAGATCAGCGCGCCCGACTGCGCATCCCAGATCCGGGTCACCTTCAGCGATTTCAGGATCAGTGACTGGCGTTCGGAAAACACGTTCTCGCCGTCGTCGCCCAAGGCAATCTCTCCCACCGTGATGGGCCCGGTCTGTACGCAGTCAACCGCGGAATAGGACGGGTCCTCGAACCAGTTGCCCTGTTGCAGCCGGTCAAAGATCGAGCGTTCGAAATAGGCCATGTGGCAGGTGACGCCCTGTACCTTGGGATCGGGAAAGCTTTCCACGATGATGTCGTTGCCCACCCAGTCGACGCCGACGCGGCCCACCTCTTCGGCGGCAACGGGCGTAGAAAACAAGGGCAGGGAAGACAGGGGCAGGGCCAGCAGGGCCATGGCAAGAAGTCTGGGCCGGGGCATCGGGCTCTCCGTTTGCGGTTTGACATGATGTGAGTTTGTCGCGCCGTGGTTCAAGGGGTGGGCTGGACCTTTGCCATGGGCGGGCGATAGGTTGCCGGTCGAAAGGGGCCCCGCATGACCGATACGCTGCGCATCCGCATCTATTATGAGGACACCGATGCCGGTGGCGTCGTCTATTACGCGAACTACCTGCGTTTTGCCGAACGGGGCCGCACCGAATTTGTCCGGGCGAGGGGGGTCGACCAGCGTGCCCTGCTTGCCGACCCCGGTATTGCCTTTGTCGTGCGCAAGGTCGTGGCCGATTACCTAGCACCGTCACGGCTGGACGATGAGCTGCTGGTGGAAACCGCGATTGCGCGGGTCGGGGGCGCCAGCCTGGTGATGGACCAGCGCATCCTGCGGGGCGGCGTGACGATCTTTACCGCCGAGGTGACACTGGTCGCCATGACGCTTTCCGGGCCGCAAGCGGGGCGTCCGGCACGGCTGGACGCGGATTTACGCCACCGTCTTGGTGCTGACGCGCGGTAATTGCACAAGCGCGCGACCGATGATGCGGATGTGTTGGCATTTCGCGTGAAATATGGCTATTCAGTCGGCGAACAAGGGCGAAATCAATGCCCGGACCAAGATGCGCGCCCCGGCGTGCGTCAGAGCAGGAAAGCCGCCGGTGAAATGGGCGGGACAGATCCGGTTGGAACTTGGGTTCCGGCCGAACGCAGGCATCGAACAGGTATCGAACACACATGGAAACCGAAGCCCTCGCCGCCGCGCAGGAGATCGACTTCTCCCTTCTGGCGCTGTTCGCGCGCGCAACATTCATCGTCAAGATCGTGATGATCCTGCTGATGATCGCCTCCTTCTGGTCCTGGGCGATCATCATCCAGAAATTCATCGCCTATCGGGCCGCCCGGCGCGAGGCGTCGGTGTTCGACCGGGCCTTCTGGTCCGGCGAGCCGTTGGATGAGTTGTTCGAAACCATCGGCGCCACGCCGGACGGGGCATCGGAAAAGATTTTCGCCTCTGGCATGGTGGAATGGCGGCGAAGTCACCGGCAGGATGGCGGGCTGATTGCGGGTGCGCAGGCGCGGATCGACCGCAGCATGGACGTGGCGATCGCCAAGGAAAGCGAAAAGCTGAACGCGGGGTTGCCGTTCCTCGCCACGGTCGGGTCGACCGCACCTTTCGTTGGCCTGTTCGGAACCGTCTGGGGCATCAAGACCGCGTTCGAGCAGATCGCGATCAGCCAGAACACCAATCTGGCGGTCGTTGCGCCGGGTATTGCCGAGGCGCTTCTGGCCACCGGCCTTGGCCTCTTGGCGGCAATTCCGGCGGTGATCTTCTACAACAAGCTGTCGGCAGACAGCGACCGCATCGTCGGCGGGTACGAGGCCTTTGCCGACGAATTCGCCACCATCCTGTCGCGCCAGCTGGACGCCTGAGCGATGGGGGCCGGGGTCATTCAGGGCGGTGGCGCGAAACGGCGCGGGCGGCGGCGGCGCGGCAAGCCGGCCGCGATGAGCGAGATCAACGTCACGCCCTTTGTCGATGTCATGCTGGTGCTGCTGATCATCTTCATGGTCGCCGCGCCCTTGCTGACGGTTGGTGTGCCGGTGGAACTGCCGAAAACTGCCGCGCAGGCGTTGCCGACCGAGCAGGAAGAGCCGCTGACCATCAGCATCAAGGCCGATGGAACGCTTGCGTTGCAGAACACCGAAACGCCGGAAGACTCGCTGGTGACACAGTTGCGCGCCATTGCCGCAGAACGGCAGGACGACAAGATTTTCCTGCGCGCCGACGGATCGGTTTCCTATGAGCGGGTCATGCAGATCATGGGCGCGCTGAACGCGGCGGGGTTCAGCAATATCGGTCTGGTGACCGATACCGGCGGGCCCCGTCTGGATGGCAGCACGGCAGCAACGGGCGAACAGGGCCAGTAAGCGCATGGACGGCGCGCAGAAGATCGGCACAGGGCTTTCGGCGGCAGGGCATGCCGGCCTTGTGCTGTGGGTGATGCTGGGCGGCTGGCTGTTTCGCGCCCCGCCTGATGAAGCGGTGCTGTCCAATGTCTCGCTCGTCAGCGCCGAGGAGTTTGCAGCGATCGAGGCCGCGGCAAGCCGGGCGCCGCGCACTGAACAGCTTGCCCCCGAGGCGGCAGCGGCCCCGGCAGCCGAGGAAAGTCCCGAGACGCCGGAGGCAGAACCCGTTCTTCAACAGCCCGAACCGGAACCCGTCGCCCGGCCCGAACCGGAAGCCGCACCGCCGGAACCCGCTCCACAACCTGTGCCGGAACCGACGCCCGAGCCACAGCCGGAACCCGACCCGCTGCCGCCCACGCCCGATGACCTGCCCGCCATTTCCGATCAGGCCGGCACGCGGACAGAGGTAACGGCGGCAGACCGTGTCGCCCCGGTGCCGACGGCAGAGCCGCCCCCCGATGCCGCCCCCGCCGAAACGGCGGTGGAGGAAGTCACGCCGGACGCCGAGGCGCCGCCGCAAGACTTGGTGCAGGACCCGCAGGAAGCCGCCGCACCACCCGAGGCAGGCGATGTGATCGAGACGGAGGCAAACCGCGAGGAACAGCCCCGGCCGGTCAGCGCCGCGCCGCTTGCATCGCCCCGCCCGCCGAAAACGCGGCCAGCCCGCCCGGAACCGGAGCCGGAACCCGATCCTGTCACGGAAACGGCCGCCGAACCCGCGACCGACCAAAGCGCCGTCGATGCTGCGCTGGCGGATGCGCTGGGTGGCGGATCGGATACGCCGGAGGCCGCCGCCCCCACCGGGCCGCCCCTGACCGGCGGTGAAAAGGATGCGCTGCGGGTGGCCGTATCGAACTGCTGGAATGTGGGATCGCTGTCTACCGATGCGCTGCGGGTCACAGTCACTCTGGAAGTGCAGATGGCGCAGGACGGCAAGCCCGATGCGGGATCGATCCGGATGCTGACCTTCGAGGGTGGTGAGGAAGCGGCAGCACGGCAGGCATACGAGGCGGCGCGGCGGGCGATCATCCTGTGCGGGGCGAAGGGTTTCGACCTTCCGGCAGAGAAATACGGGCAGTGGAAGACCATCGAAATGGTGTTCAACCCGGAAAAGATGCGGATCAGATGATGCGGTTGGGCCAGTCTTTTAGGCAGGAAGGCGCAGTATTGTCAGGTTTGCCGCAAGATATAGTATTTGCGCCAGTTCATATGGCGATAGAATGGACCAACCGCCATGCGGGATGAGAGGATCGGATGACCGGATTTTCCAGATTGACCAGGGCGACGATGCCTGTGATTGCTATGGGCCTTGCTTTCGGAACGCTGCCTGCACTTGCACAGGATGCGCCAACCGGCCCCCTGCGGATCGAGATCACGGACGGCGTGGTAGAGCCGCTGCCCTTTGCGGTGCCGGCTTTCATCGACGAAGGCGGGGCAGGGGAATATGCCACCGGCATTGCGCAGGTTGTCGCCGCCGATCTTGCCGGTACGGGGCTGTTCCGCGAAATTCCCGCCGATGCGCATATCGCCCGTGTCACCAGTTTTGATGCGCCCGTATCCTATCCGGAATGGACGGCGATCAACACGCAGGCGCTGATAACGGGCGCGGTTTCGGTGCAGGGCGATCAACTGGTGGTCAAGTTCCGCCTGTTCGACGTGTATTCCCAGGCACCCCTTGGCGATGGTTTGCAATTCGTCGGCACCACGGCAAGCTGGCGGCGCATGGCGCACAAGGTGGCCGATGCCGCCTATAGCCGGATCACCGGCGAAGGCGGTTATTTCGACAGTCGCGTGGTGTTCGTTTCGGAAACCGGGCCGAAGAACGCCCGCGCCAAACGGCTGGCGGTTATGGACTACGACGGGGCAGGTGTGCAGTACCTGACTGACGACAGCACCATCGTTCTGGCCCCGCGCTTTTCCCCTGCCGGGGACAGGGTGCTTTATACCAGCTATGAAACCGGCTTTCCCAGCATCAAGCTGCTGGATGTGGGGACGATGGGCACCCAGACCCTTGCCGAAGTGCCGGGCACCATGACCTTTGCGCCGCGTTTTGCCCCTGACGGGCAGACGGTGGTGTTTTCGCTGGAACAAGGCGGCAACAGCGACATCTACATGCTGGCAGGTGGCGGCGCGCCGATCCGGCTGACCGATGCGCCCTCGATTGAAACGGCGCCGAGTTTCAGCCCGGATGGCACGCAGATCGTGTTTGAAAGCGATCGCTCCGGCAGCCAGCAGCTTTACGTCATGCCTGCGGGCGGGGGCGAGCCTGTGCGGATTTCCTTTGGAGAGGGGCGCTATGGCACGCCGGTCTGGTCGCCGCGGGGCGACCTGATCGCCTTTACCAAGCAGAACGCGGGTCGCTTCCATATCGGTGTGATGCGCACCGACGGGTCAGAGGAGCGGCTGCTGACAGCCAGCTTCCTGGACGAAGGCCCGACATGGTCGCCGAATGGCCGTGTCATCATGTTCACCCGCGAAAGCGCCGGGGCGGCGGGTGCGCCCGCGCTTTACTCGGTCGACATCACCGGGCGGAACTTGCGGCAGGTGACAAGCGAAGGCGCGGCGTCTGATCCGGCATGGTCGCCGCTTCTTCCCTGATGATCCTTCGTCAGCCCGACACGAAGCGTGATCGGGCTGACGTTTTCAAACCCGAAAACCGGTGCTATCTTGCCCGCAATCGAGCACATAACAAAGGCGGTTCCCTTCATGAAACTTCTCGGTTCTACGCTTCTTCTGGTTGGCGCGCTGGCGCTGTCGGCCTGCAACAATCCCAAGAATACCGGCCTTGGCGCAGATGGCGCGGGCGGTCTGGGGCAGGCGGGCCTTGGCGGGGTGAACGATCCCACCTCTCCGGCGTATTTCGCCAGCACCATCGGTGACCGGGTGCTGTTCGCCGTCGACCAGTCGGTGCTGACCCCGGAAGCGCAGCAGGTTCTGGCCGGACAGGCGCAATGGCTGAACCAGAACACCGCCTATTCGGCGATCATTGAAGGCCATGCCGACGAACAGGGCACCCGCGAATACAACATTGCTCTTGGTGCACGCCGCGCCAGCGCGGTGCAGGAATTCCTTGTGGCACAGGGCGTATCGCCCGCAAGGCTGCGCACCGTGTCCTATGGCAAGGAACGCCCGCTGGAACTGTGTTCGGAAGAAGCGTGCTATGCCAAGAACCGCCGTGCCGTCACGGTGATTTCGGCTGGTGCGGGCGTCTGACCGGTTTGACGTAGGCACGGTTTGACAAGGGACGGGCAGATGCAGATGCGCGGAATTTTCGGCGGTATTGTCCTTGCGGTCTTCTTGGGCGGCTTTGCCCATGCGCAGAGCCGTGAGGAAACGCTGGCCGACATCCGGCAAGAGCTGTCCGTCCTGCATGTCGACGTGCAGAAGCTGAAACGTGAGCTTTCCACCACCGGCGGGGCTGCGGCCCCGGCGGCGGGCGGCACGACCATTGATCGTGTCAACGCGATCGAGGCGGAACTGGTGCGCCTGACCGGCAAGGCTGAAGCGCTGGAGGGGCGGCTGAACGCCGTTGTCACCGATGGCACAAGGCGGATAGCCGATCTGGAGTTCCGTCTGGTCGAACTGGAAGGCGGGGATGTATCCAAGCTGGGCGAAACCACCACGCTGGGGGGCGGCGAACTGCCCGCAGGTGGCGCGACAGCACCTGCCGCCGGTGGTACGGCGACAACAACGCCCCCTGCGGGCGGTGTGGAGCTTGCGGTGGGCGAGCAGGCGGATTTTGATGCCGCCAAGACCGCCCTCGATGCGGGCGAACACCAGCGTGCGGCAGAGCTTTTCGCCGCCTTCGCGCAGACCTACACAGGCGGTCCGCTGACATCCGAAGCGCAGTATCTGCGCGGCGAGGCGCTGACCAAGCTGAACGACACCCAGGGTGCCGCGCGGTCGTATCTTGAGGCGTTTTCGGGGGCGCCGAATGGCCCCCGCGCACCGGAAGCCCTGCTGAAACTTGGTGCTAGCCTCGGTGTGCTGGGCCAGACGCAAGAGGCTTGCGTGACGCTGGCAGAGGTTGGCACGCGCTTTCCCGGAGGTGCCCCTGCGGCAGAGGCCGCAACCGCGATGCAGGCGCTCGGGTGTTCCTGACCGAAAGCCCGCAAGGCGCCATCGAAAAATTTCTTGCGCCCGGACGTTTCCAGCGTCTGGGCGTCGCCGTTTCGGGCGGGGGCGATTCCATGGCGCTGCTGCGGTTGCTGGCGGGACGGGGGGTGGCGCTGCACGCCATGACCGTTCACCACGGCCTGCGTGCAGAGGCCGATGCCGAGGTGGCTTTGGTGGCGCGTGCCTGCGCTGCGCTGTCCATTCCCCACCATGTCCTGCACTGGCACTGGGATGGGCAGGGCAACCTTCAGGATGCGGCACGGCGCGGACGGACCGGGCTGATGGCGGAGTGTGCGCAGACTCTGGGCATGACTGCGGTGGCGTTGGCCCACACCGCCGACGATCAGGCGGAAACCTTTCTGATGCGGCTGGCGCGCGGGTCCGGGGTGGACGGGCTTTCGGCTATGGCGGCAGAGCGAAAGGCCAGGGGCATCCTGTGGGTGCGTCCGCTGCTGTCGGTGCGCCGCGACGCGCTGCGCGATCATCTGCGGGTGATCGGGCAGCACTGGGCCGAGGATGCCAGCAACGACGATCCGGGTTATGACCGGGTCAAGGCGCGCCGGGCGCTGGCCTTGCTGGAACCGTTAGGCCTGGGAGTCGAGCGGCTGGTTGAAACGGCAGCGATGCAGGCCGAAGCCCGCCGCGTGCTGTCGCAGGCCGCACATGACCTGTCGACAGCAGCGGTCCGGCTTGACCGCGGTGATGTTCTGATCGCGCGGGAACCGTATTTGCTTGCCCCTGCGGAAACGCGGCTGCGATTGCTTGCCCATGCGTTGTGCTGGGTGTCATCGGCTGTCTATCGCCCAAGGCTGTCGGCCTTACGGGCGCTTGATAGGGCATTGGAAAGACCGGTTCGCCGGTCGCTTGCAGGCTGCCTGATCCTGGCCGGCGCAGCAAGCATCCGTATTGTGCGGGAACCCAGTTCCGTCGCCGCTGCCATTGCATTTTCGGACGGAATCTGGGATGGCAGGTGGCGGATGAATGCGTCGCAAGATACTGAAAATATTAAAGTTTGTGACGCTGACACGTCCTTGGAAATCCGGGCGCTTGGCGAAGCAGGCATCGCGGAGTGTCCGGACTGGCGCGCTGGTGGCCTGCCGCGCGCATCGGTTCTGTCATCGCCCGCCCTGTGGCGTGGACAGCATTTGATCGCCGCACCTTTGGCCGGCCGGTCAGCCGGCTATGAGGCGCATCTGCTGCGCGACGGGGCGGAATTCCACGCGACCCTATTATCGCATTGAATCCGCCGCCTGCGTCTCTATTTTAGAGCAATGCCGCACTTGCGGAGATACCGGAGGAATTCCCCTTGGGAAACGCGCGTAACATTGCATTCTGGGTTGTGCTTTTTCTGCTGATCCTGATGTTGTTCAACGTCTTCAGTGGCGGGCAATCGACTTTGCAGTCCCGCGAAATCAGCTATTCAGATTTCCTTCACAAGGTCGAGGCGGGGGATGTTTCCAGCGTGCGCATCGACGGCGAACGCCTGCTGATCCGTGCCGCCGATGGCGAACAATATCTGGCGATCAAGCCCAGCGGCGAAGAAATTACCGAACGCCTGCTGAACAAGAATGTCGCCGTCGAGGCAACACCGCAAGAACAGTCCGGCTTCCTGTCCCTGCTTGGGGTCTGGTTGCCGTTCCTGTTGCTGATCGGTGTCTGGATATTCTTCATGAACCGGATGCAGGGTGGCGGACGTGGCGGAGCCATGGGCTTTGGCAAGTCGCGCGCCAAGCTGCTGACCGAAAAGCATGGTCGCGTGACCTTTGACGATGTGGCCGGGATCGACGAGGCCAAGGAAGAACTTGAGGAAATCGTCGAATTCCTGCGCAACCCGCAGAAGTTCAGCCGTCTTGGCGGCAAAATTCCGAAGGGCGCTCTGCTGGTCGGCCCGCCCGGCACGGGTAAAACCCTGCTGGCCCGCGCAATTGCTGGCGAGGCCGGCGTGCCGTTCTTCACCATTTCCGGTTCCGATTTCGTGGAAATGTTTGTAGGCGTCGGTGCGTCCCGTGTGCGCGACATGTTCGACCAAGCCAAGAAGAACGCGCCGTGCATCGTGTTCATCGATGAAATTGATGCCGTGGGCCGGTCGCGCGGCGTGGGCTATGGCGGCGGCAACGACGAACGCGAACAGACGCTGAACCAGCTTCTGGTCGAAATGGACGGGTTCGAGGCGAACGAGGGCATCATCATCGTCGCGGCCACCAACCGCCCCGACGTGCTGGACCCGGCCCTCCTGCGTCCCGGCCGCTTCGACCGCCAGATCCAGGTGCCGAACCCCGATATCAAGGGCAGGGAAAAGATCCTGTCCGTCCATGCCCGCAAGGTGCCGCTGGGCCCCGATGTCGATCTGCGCATCATTGCGCGCGGCACGCCGGGCTTTTCGGGTGCCGATCTGGCCAATCTGGTGAACGAAGCCGCGCTGATGGCCGCGCGTGTGGGCCGCAAGTTCGTGACGATGATCGATTTCGAATCGGCCAAGGACAAGGTGATGATGGGTGCCGAACGGCGCAGCATGGTCATGTCCGAGGACGAGAAGAAGCTGACCGCCTATCACGAGGCCGGCCATGCAATCGTCGGCCTGAACGTGCCGCAGCACGACCCGATCCACAAGGCAACGATCATCCCGCGCGGCCGGGCGCTGGGGCTGGTGCTGTCATTGCCGGAACGCGACCAGCTTTCGGTGACCTTCACCAAATACAAGTCCAAGATTGCCATGGCGATGGGCGGCAAGGTGGCCGAGGAGCTGATCTTTGGCAAGGATCAGGTAACATCGGGCGCTACATCGGACATCCAGCAGGTGACGCGGATTGCGCGGGCGATGGTCACGCAGTTCGGCATGTCGGACAAGATCGGCCATATCGACTATGCCAATGAGCAGCAAAGCTATCTTGGCACCTATTCGGGTGGCAGCCATCATTCTGCCGAAACGCAGAAACTGATCGATGAGGAGGTACGCCGCCTGATCGACGAGGGCTATGAAACCGCAAAGCACATCCTGACGGAAAAGGCGGATGATCTGAAGCGTCTGGCCGAGGGGCTGCTGGAATATGAAACCCTGACAGGCGACGAAATCCGCAAGGTCATCGCCGGGGAGCCGCTGCGGCGCGACGGTGGCGGTGATGATACGCCTTCGTCCGACAACAGCGGGTCAGTGCTGGCGATCCCCAAGACGACCAAGCCGCGCGGACCCAAAGGCGGACTGGAACCCGAACCCACGGCCTGATGCGCCGGTATAAGGCCAAGAAACCCCGCCGCTTCGCCCGGCGGGGTTTTTCTTTGCTTGCGCCGACGGGGATTGCGGGTTTTTCTGCGGCTGCCCGAACAGGGTCAGCAACCTGCGGAATGCCAGAATGATCGAGGCCTATGTTCTGAACGAAAACCGCCTGATTGCTGCACCGGATGCCGGGGCGGCGCTGATGCAGGCCGTCTGGATCGACATGCAAAGCCCGACAGAGGCCGAGGAAAGGCTGGTAGAAGCTGCATTGGAATTCGACATTCCCACCAAGGGTGAGATGCAGGAAATCGAAAGCACGTCACGCATCTATGCCGTGGATGGCGCGCAGTTTCTTACAGCGTCCATCGTTTCGCTGCATGACGGTGAAACGCCTGTTCTTGCGCCAGTCACGTTCATCCTTTCCGGGGGGCGGCTGGTGACGGTTCGTTATCATCAGCCGCGTTCCATCCGTACCTTTTCCGAACGGGCTGCGGCGGGTGACATGGGCTGCCGCGACGCGCCGGGGGTTCTTCTGGCACTGCTTGAAACGCTGGTCGACCGGCTTGCCGATCTGCTGGAAGGTGTTGGCAGCACACTGGACGGGCTTTCGGCACAATTGTTCCGGCGGGACAAGTCCGGCACCCGCGCCAGGGACAGGCTGTCCGTGCTTCTGGACCGGATCGGACAGGCAGAGGACCTGAATGCGAAACTGCAGGAAAGCCTGAGCACCCTCGATCGTGTTGTGGCCGTGCTGAACCAGAAGATCGGCAGTGCCGCCGCCGATCGGGGCGAAAAGGCCCGCACCAAGGCCATGCTGCGCGATATTCACTCGCTGATGGATTACGCGGCCACCCATGGCCACAAGATCGGATTTCTGCTGGATGCCACATTGGGCTTCATCAACATGCAGCAATCCGACATCATCAAGATATTCTCGGTTGTTGCCTTCGTATTCCTTCCACCAACCCTGATCGCGTCGATCTACGGGATGAACTTCGTGCATCTTCCGGAACTAAAATGGTGGTTCGGCTATCCCATGGCGCTTGGCATGATGGTCGTTTCTGCTGTGCTGCCCTATCTTTATTTCCGCAGGAAAGGTTGGCTGTGATGGCGGACTGGAATCCTCTTGCCTATGCGCGGTTTTCCGATCTGCGGCTGCGGCCAGCTCTTGACCTGCTTCGGACCATCGGGCCGCTTCCACCGGGCGGCATCACCGATCTGGGTTGTGGTGCGGGCGTCATGGCGCGCCCGCTGCGCGAGGCTTATCCGGATGCACCGCTGACCGGGGTAGACCTCTCTGCCTCGATGCTGAAAGAGGCGCGCGAGACCGGACTTTACGACATGCTGGAAGAGGCGGACGCCGGGCACTGGCAGCCGGAGCGCCCGCAGGCGCTGATTTTTTCAAATGCCGCGTTGCACTGGTTGCCGGATCACGACGATCTGTTGTTGCGACTGACCGGCCTGCTGATGCCGGGCGGGGTGCTGGCGGTGCAGATGCCCCGCCAGTTCGCCGCAGCTTCGCACCGGTTCCTGCGCGATCTTGCGCAGGCACATTTTCCTGACCGTTTCGACTATGCGCACTGGCAGGCCCCGGTTCATGCGCCGGATGTCTATTACCGGCTGCTGGCGCCTGCTGGCCGCGTGTCGGTCTGGGAAACGGAATATCTGCAACGTCTTCCGGCAACGGCTGACGGCTGTCACCCCGTGCGGGCTTTTACCGAAAGCACCGCGATGCGCCCGATGCTGGCACGGCTGACCGATGATGAAGCCGCACATTATATCGCCAGCTATGAAGCTGCCCTTGCTTCGGCCTATCCGGCAGAGCGGGACGGATCGGTCCTTTTCCCGTTCCGGCGCCTGTTTCTGACGCTGCATCTGGAAACGTGAGCCATGCCCGCGCTGAAGCAGACGGCGTTTCACGCCACAATCACCTGGCTGGGCCGAATAACAGGACAGGCGGATATTCTGGACGCTGAACCGGCGACCGAGATTTTTGCGGGCTTCTCGGGCATTGGGGGAGAGGTCCATTCCGGCCTGACCCGCGCTTCATGCAGCCGTGTGACCGGGCAATATCCGCGCGGCACCGAAATCCGGAACACAAGGCAGGTGTCGATCCTGTCGGATGAGGAGCTTTCCGCCATTGCTTTCGACATGGGCCTGGAAAGCCTGTCGCCGTCATTGCTGGGGGCAACGGTTGTGCTGCGCGGCATTCCCGATTTCAGCCATGTACCCCCCGGATCGCGGCTGATCGGCACGTCAGGGGCATCGCTGGTCGTCGACATGGAAAACCGGCCCTGTTCCATTCCCGCACGGGCCATCGAGCGGATGTATCCGGGGAAGGGGGCGACGTTCAAGCCCGCAGCGGCAGGGCGAAGGGGGGTCACCGCATGGGTGGAGCGCGAGGGCGTGTTCCGACTGGGCGATTCGGTCCGCCTGCATATTCCCGACCAGCCGGTCTGGGCCTGCCTTGACATGGTACGCGCCGAAGCTTGACCGGGCATATTGGAATTTCCGTTCTATTTATGATGATTTTTCAGAAAGCGTTCCAATTTTTCCGATCGGAAACGCGTGCTGGCGAAAATCGTGGGCCAAAGGTCGGAAAAGCGCCTCACACGGGGGCAATCCGTCGCTAACACTTCGCGCAAAGGGGAACGTCCCCCAGGGAGATGCAGATGGCCTTCAAGACCGATATCGAGATTGCACGCGAAGCCAAGAAAAAACCGATCATGGAGAT
>JBOFCO010000003.1:0-42010 GCA_051646105.1 Paracoccaceae bacterium | reverse complement strand
AAAACAAAACACGCCGATATCGCTGCGATACCGGCGCAAGGTCAAGTGTGTTTGCGTAATGTGGTCAGCCCACGCAGTACCTGATGATCAGGACGCGTGACCTACCGGAAAACCGACAAATGTCTGATCCCCGACCCGTACAACGATCTGTCCATCATGAAGTTTCTTGATGAACATGCCCTGCACGGACACACAGCTTCCCATAGATATTGTCTTCAACATGTCCCCGTTGCCTCCCCAGTCAAACAAGCGACACTTAATTGTTACGAAGTCTTTCGTTAAAAATCATCCAAAATAAGCGGCATAAGTTTCAGCAACTGCAACATTTTACTGCAATAAGCGAAAATCCGCCGGAATTTGTGTGGATATCTTTGTTACAGCCAATCACGAAGGATCGGGATCAGCGGCACATCGGCAGGCGGCATAGGATAATCGCGCAGATTGGCGGCGGAGACCCAAGCCAATGTCTGTCCTTCGCGCGGGCTGGGAATGCCCTGCCAGCGTCGGCAGGCAAAGAGCGGCATCAAAAGATGAAAATCCGGATAGCTGTGACTGGCAAAAGTCAGCGGGGCCAGACAGCTTGTCCAGGTGTCGATGCCCAGCTCTTCGTTCAACTCGCGGATCAGGCAGGCTTCCGGGGTTTCCCCGGCCTCCACTTTGCCGCCGGGAAACTCCCACAGCCCGGCCAGCGATTTTCCCTCGGGCCTTTGTGACAGCAACACTCTGCCGTCGCTGTCAATCAGCGCAACGGCAGAAACCAGAAGCGTTTTCACGACCGGTAATCGGCATTGATGTCGATGTAGCGGTGCGTCAGATCGCAGGTCCAGACCGTGGCCTTGCCTCGCCCAATGCCAAGATGCACGCCGATCTCCAGCTCTTCCCGGCGCATGTATTCTGCGCCCTGTTCTTCTTTATAGGTCGGGTTTCGCCAGCCTTTTTCCGCAACAAGAATGTCGCCGAAGCGGATTGTCAGCCGGTCGCGATCCGCTCTAGCGCCCGACTTGCCCACAGCGGCAATGATGCGGCCCCAGTTCGGATCCTGTCCGGCGATCGCCGTCTTGACCAGCGGAGAGTTGGCGATTGAAAGTGCTACGCGGCGCGCATCGGCGGCATCGGCCGCCCCTGTCACTTTGACGGCAACGAACTTGGTTGCGCCTTCTCCATCGCGAATGACCTGATGGGCAAGATCCATCATTACTTTGCGCAACGCGGCTTCGAATGCCTTGGAAACAGCGCCCTTGACCGGGGCTGCGGGTGACTTGCCAGTCGCCGCAAGGATCAGGGCATCGGAGGTTGATGTGTCACTGTCAACCGTGATGGAGTTGAACGTGTCATCCACGTTGCGCGACAGCATGCGTTGCAGGCTGGTCGCCGAAATCTTCGCATCGGTAAAGATATAGACCAGCATCGTCGCCATATCGGGGGCGATCATGCCGGAACCCTTGGCAATGCCTGCGATGCGGATTGGCCCGCCGTCCCCGGCGATTTCGGCGGCCGCACCCTTGGGGAAGGTGTCCGTGGTCATGATGGCGCGGGCGGCGTCCTCGATCCCGGTTTCCGTCAGACCGGATTTCAATGTATCAATTGCGGCCACTATCCGGTCATGCGGCAGCGGTTCCCCGATCACCCCGGTCGAGGATGAAAACACGCGGGCGGCTGGCAGCCCCAGCGCCTTGGCAACCCCACCCGTAACAGCATCGACAGAGGCCTGGCCGGCCTTGCCCGTGAAGGCGTTGGAATTGCCCGAATTCACGATGATCGCCGCGCCGTCTGCCGCCGCCTTCGCACTGGCAGCGGCCAGCTTGGCCTGACAATCCAGCACGCAGGCGGCGCGCGTCGATGATCGCGTGAACACCCCGGCAACCTGCGTCCCCGGTGCAAGGCGCACCAGCATCACATCGGTGCGGCCCGGATAGCGCACACCGGCGGCATGGGCCGAAAACTCCGCCCCCTTGATGACCGGCAGGGCAGGAAAACCCGCTTTTGGGGCAAGGGGCGATACAACCTTGGCCTTGGTTTTTGGCACCGGCGCCGAATTCTCGACCGCTTTCGCCGCCTTCAGCTTCTTTTTCAGCTTGGACAGCTTGGCTTTCAGGGCCTTGTTGTCCGTTTTTACCTGCTTTTCCGGATTTTTTGCCATGTCGGTCAGACTTCCCCGCCTTTTGATACAGACCCCGAAATGCCGGTGCGATCAATTGTCCAGCAATGCGCCATCCTGCAAGACTTCGGGCGCGATGCCGTTGATCGACAGCTCCACTTTGCCCGCGTCGGTCAATTCCTTGATTTTTGCTTCAGCCGCCGCGTTCTGAACTTCGGCGGTCAGTTCCTCGCGCACATCGTCCAATGTCGGCGCGGTCGCCACGCGGGTGTCATTCAGCTTGACGATATGCCAGCCGAAATCTGTCTGCACCGGATCTGAAATCTTGCCCTTTTCCAGCGACAGCACGGCATCCTCGAACGGCTTGACCATCATGCCCAGCCCGAACCACCCCAATGATCCGCCGCCGGCCGCCGAACCGTCCTGTGATTTTTCTTTCGCGATGGCCTCGAAATCCCCGCCTGCATCCAGATCGGCCTTGATCGCCTTTGCCTCGTCTTCAGTCGGAACCAGGATATGCGATGCGTTGAATTCCTTGCCCGGCTCAACGCTTGCGAATTTCGCATCATATGCCTTTTGCAGGGCTTCCTCTGTCACCGCCTCTGTTACGGCAATGTCCATCACCTTGTTGGCCAGATAGGTGCGCCGCTCGTTTTCCAGCGCCAACGTGTCACGCTTGGTCAGGTCGTTCTCGGCGGTCTGCGACAGCAGGACCTGCTGTACAAGCTGGTCGAGAATGCCGTTGAACAGAACGTCCGGCGGAAGCGTCTGGTACTGCTCCGGCAGATGACCCCGCATCACGATCATGTGCCCCAGGGTAATGGCCGTGCCATTTACCGTCGCCACGACCGTATCTGCCGTGACATCACGCGCAGGCGCAGCGGGTGCTTCGGTTGCAGCAGCTTCCGGATTTGCCGGGGCTTCCGTTGCTGCATCCTGGGCTTGGGCCGGGCCTGTCGCCGCGATGAATGCCGCGATGATCAATGCGCGTTGTGCCTGCAAAAGCATGAAATGCCCCTTCCTCCGGTGTCGCGGACCCGCCGCGACGTTGACAGTTAGCAGCACGCCGCTTACATCGCGCAAGGTCGCACAAGGCAGTGCAGGCCGCTTCTCACGACCTTCTAGGCAAGGCTGCGAGGGCGGGCAAGGCAAAGCGTCACACGATCACGTCAGGAACCGCAGGGCGGAAACAGAATGCTTGGCTTCGGCACACTCGCACGCAAGGTCTTTGGAACACCCAACGATCGCAAGGTCAAATCGGTCTTGCCGCTTGTGGCAAAGATAAATGCGCTGGAGGCAGAGTTTCAGTCGCAGAGCGATGAACAGATCAAGGAACGCACGGTCGCGCTGGCGACGCGCGTGCAGGGTGGCGAGGATATGGATGCCGTTCTGCCCGAAGCCTTTGCCAATTGCCGCGAAGCCGCGCGCCGGGCGCTTGGCCTGCGTGCCTTTGACACGCAGCTGATGGGCGGCATCTTCCTGCATCAGGGCAATATCGCGGAAATGAAGACCGGTGAGGGCAAGACGCTGGTCGCGACATTCCCGGCCTATCTGAATGCGCTGGCGGGGCAGGGCGTGCATATCGTCACCGTCAACGACTATCTGGCCAAACGTGACGCCGAATGGATGGGCAAGGTCTATGCCGCATTGGGCATGACAACGGGCGTGGTCTATCCTTTCCAGCCTGCAGCGGAAAAGATGGCCGCCTACCGCGCCGATATCACCTATGCCACCAACAATGAACTTGGCTTTGACTACCTGCGCGACAACATGAAATCCGAACTGTCCGAGATGAGCCAGCGCGGGCATTTCTTTGCCATCGTCGATGAGGTGGACTCCATCCTGATTGACGAGGCCCGGACGCCGCTCATCATTTCGGGGCCGTCGCAGGACCGTTCGGAACTGTACAAGATCGTGGATCACCTGATCCCGGAAGTGCTGCCGGAACATTTCTCGTTGGACGAAAAGACCCGCAACGTCACCTTTACCGAAGACGGCAACGAGTTCATCGAACGCCGCCTGCACGCGGCGGGAATCCTGCCGGCGGAGCAGACGCTGTATGACCCGGAAAGCACGACGCTTGTCCATCATGTCACCCAGGCCCTGCGCGCGCACAAGCTGTTCCAGCGCGACAGCCATTATATCGTCCGCGATGACGAGGTGATGCTGATCGACGAATTCACCGGGCGCATGATGCGCGGTCGCCGTCTGTCGGACGGATTGCATCAGGCAATCGAGGCGAAAGAAGGCGTGACGATCCAGCCGGAAAACATCACGCTGGCATCCGTTACGTTCCAGAACTACTTCCGGCTTTACGACAAGTTGTCGGGGATGACCGGCACCGCGGCCACCGAGGCCGAAGAATTCATGGAAATCTACAAGCTGGGCGTGGTCGAGGTTCCGACGAACCGCCCTGTGCAGCGCAAGGACGAGCACGACCGCGTCTATCGTACCGCGCGCGAAAAGTTCACCGCCATTGTCGAGGAAATCAAGGCCGCGCATGCCAAGGGCCAGCCGATCCTTGTGGGCACGACCAGCATCGAGAAATCGGAATTCCTGTCAAACCTGCTGAAAGAAGCGGGCGTGGTGCACAACGTCCTGAACGCGCGCCAGCACGAGCAGGAGGCGCAGATCGTTGCTGATGCAGGTAAGCTGAACGCCGTGACCATCGCCACCAACATGGCCGGGCGCGGCACCGACATCCAGCTTGGCGGCAATGTCGAAATGAAGGTGCTGGAGGCGATCAGCGTCGATCCCCACCTGCATCCGGACGAGGTGCGCGAACGGATCGAGGCCGAGCATGCCGAGGAAAAGGCGAAAGTTCTTGAAGCCGGCGGGCTATATGTTCTGGCAACCGAACGCCACGAAAGCCGCCGGATCGACAACCAGCTTCGCGGCCGGTCCGGTCGTCAGGGCGATCCGGGGCGATCGGAATTCTTCCTGAGCCTTGAAGATGATCTGATGCGGATCTTCGGGTCGGAGCGTCTGGAAAAGGTGCTGTCGACACTGGGCATGAAAGAGGGCGAGGCGATCATTCACCCGTGGGTGAACAAGTCGCTGGAAAAGGCGCAGGCCAAGGTCGAGGGGCGCAACTTCGACATTCGCAAGCAGCTTCTGAAATTCGACGACGTGATGAACGACCAGCGCAAGGTCATCTTCAGCCAGCGCCGCGAGATCATGGAAAGCCCGGACCTGTCGGATATCGTCCGCGATATGCGGCATCAGGTGATCGACGATATGGTCGACGAATACCTGCCGCCGAAAAGCTATGCCGACCAGTGGAATGGTGAGGGGCTCTATGCTGCTTCCATCCAGCGGCTTGGTCAAAACCTGCCGGTCATGGCCTGGGTCAAGGAAGAGGGCGTCGATCAGGGCACCGTCCGTGAACGGCTTTATGACGAAAGCGACAAGTTCATCGCCGACAAGGCCGAAAAATTCGGGCCGGAAACGATGCGCAACATCGAAAAGCAGCTTCTGTTGCAAACCATCGATGGCAAGTGGCGTGAGCATCTGCTGACGCTGGAACATCTGCGCTCTGTCGTCGGGTTCCGCGGCTATGCGCAGCGCGATCCGCTGTCGGAATACAAGACGGAAGCCTTCGCACTGTTCGAGAACCTGTTGAATGGCCTGCGAACGGAAGTCACGCAGAAGCTGGGGCAGGTGCGCCCGCTGACACAAGCTGAACAGGACGCGATGATTGCCCAGTTGCAAGCGCAGCAACAGTCGGCGCAGGTCGTGGCGGGTGCGAAAGCAGGCACGGCAAGCGCGCCGGTGGCTGCCGGATCGGCTGCTGTGTCTACGGCATCTGCGGCACGTCCGGGATTCGACGAGGGTGACCCTGCAACCTGGGGCAACCCGGGCCGCAACGATGCCTGCCCATGTGGCTCGGGCGAAAAATTCAAGCATTGTCATGGACGTATTGCCTGATCAGCCATCCAGAACCGAATCGGTCGGCGCATCTTTACGGCAAGAATGTGGCGGCCTTCGCAACTGGCGGTTTTAAGCCTACCAGATTTCGTGGACAATCGGAGTGTGGACAGCGATTTGTCGGTATTCCACCCAGAATAACGCCCTGCGCACCGACGCCGCACTGTCATGTGTATGCCTACTTCGCCCCTCATAAGTCGGTCGAAGTCTGGGGATGACGGAGACGAAAATGCGTGACAAGCGCAGGATGTTGACGGTTGCGTCGACATTTTTACTGGCCGCTGCCACCGGCCATCTTATGCAGAACGGCGCGAATCTGACGGGCCGCATTTCATCAATGGGGGCCAGCACCGAACCCGTGGGTATTACCACGGTCGCGGCCACGGCCACCGATATACCGAAACTGCCGGGCTTGCCCGATTTCCGTCCGATCAGTCTTGGCACGGATACGGGGCTTGGCATCCGCGTTGCGGCGCTGGACAAGGGGCATGTGACCCCGGCTGTTGTCAGCGATGGCGCATTCGATGCCTTTGGCCTGTCCTGCACGGATGAAATCACCGCCAGTGCCCAGCCGGGCGCGATGATCAGGGTCATCCTCGCGGCAAGTTGCCGCCCGAACGAGGCAGCGGTGCTGCGTCATGCGGGTATGGCCGTTTCCTTGGTTACCGGCCCCGATGGCGGGACGCAGATCACACTTCCCGCGCTGAAACAACAGGCCGCCGTCAGGGTGGAGTTCGCCGATGGCAAGGTGCTGGAGGCTGCGACGGAGGTGCCCGAGGTTGCAGCGCTGAACCGCATGGTCCTGCAATGGCAGGATACGGCGGCCTTGTCGCTGCATGTGCTGAAACCGGGCGCGCGGATCGGCGGCAAGGGCGAAATGAACGCCGCCGAACCGGGTTTGGTTGCGGCTGCCGGCGACTATCTGATGCGCGTAGGCGACAGCGCCGCACCCGTGCCGATGCTGGCAGAGGTCTACACATTTCCGGCGGGCCATGCCGAACGCCGCATCGTGATTCAGGCGGAGGTTACTCGCTGGAACTGTGGGCAGACTGCTGAAGGCAAGGCTACGGTGCTGAATGCCGGTGAATCTGCCGCAGTGCACACGGATGTGTTTTTTGCCATGCCGACATGCGATGCGGTTGGCGATTTTGTGCAGATGATGCCCGATCTTGACCAGATACGGATAGCGTCGCGCTAGGCGTTCCCCACGCCTGCCGCGCACGTTTGCGCCGCGTTGGCCACCCCATGTCCCCCGGGGAGGGCCGACGCGGCGATTTCATTTTCGGATACGCCCCCTGTCACAGATACCCTAGCGTGCGGAAACTTGTTTCGCGTGACCGCCCGATGATCAGGTGGTCGTGCAGGGTCAGCCCCAGCGTCGCGGCCGCGTCGCGGATCGTTTCCGTCATTGAAATGTCGGCAGCCGAGGGTGCGGGATCGCCGGACGGATGATTGTGCACGAGGATCAGCGCAGAAGCGTTCAGTTCCAGTGCGCGCTTGATCACTTCCCTCGGGTAGACGGGCACATGATCGACAGTGCCACGGGCCTGTTCCTCGTCAGCGATCAGGGTATTCTTCCGATCCAGATAAAGCACGCGGAACTGTTCGGTTTCCCTGTGCGCCATGGCGGTGTGACAGTAATCAAGCAGCGCATCCCATGATGACAGCACCGGGCGGTTCAGCACACGGGCGCGGGCCATGCGGTGTGCGACCGCCTCGATGATCTTCAGATCCTGTGCCACGCTTTCGCCGATACCCGTCACCTCAATCAGTCGGGTGACCGGCGCCGCGATCACCCCGTTCAGGTCACCGAACGTGTCGATAAGGCGACGGGCCAGCGGCTTCACATCCTGGCGGGGGATGGACCGGAACAGCAGCAGTTCCAGCAACTCGTAATCCGGCACGGCCTGCGCCCCGCCGTCGGAAAAACGTGCACGCAGGCGGGCGCGGTGATCTCGGATGTAGGACGGCAGGGATCCTGACAGGGGCGGCGCATTTACCGCCTCATCCGCTTCGAACAACGGCAGCGAAGGTTCGTGAAGGGATCGGGTGCGGGACATGGCCCCAGCCTGCCCAGCCGGGGTGAAGAAAGGATTAATGCCGAAAGATGCGATACCCGGCAGATTCGAGAATCGGACCACGACCGATCCGGCCCGCAGCCAGGGGTCACCGTTAACCCTTCATCCCGTCCCAGAAGCCTTTCACGCGCTTGAAGAACCCGGCGCTTTCCGGATTGTTGTCCTCGGAAAGCTTTTCGAACTCGCGCAGCAAATCCTTCTGCCGTCCGGTAAGGTTGACGGGGGTTTCCACGGCAAGTTCGATCACCATATCGCCTGTGCCGCCACCACGCAGGGCGGGCATGCCCTTGCCACGCAGGCGCATCTGCCGCCCCGACTGGCTGCCCGCGCTGACCGTCACGCGACTGCGACCGCCGTCGATGGTCGGGACTTCGATCGAACCGCCCAGTGCGGCAGCAGTCATGCCAACTGGCACGCGACAGAACAGGTGTACACCGTCACGCTGGAAAATCGCGTGCTCACGCACCTCGATAAAGATGTAAAGATCGCCCGAGGGGCCACCACGCATCCCGGCCTCGCCCTCGCCCGCAAGGCGGATGCGTGTGCCGGTTTCCACCCCCGCCGGGATGTTCACCGAAAGCGCGCGATCCTTTTCGGCCCGGCCCGCGCCGCCGCAAACGCGGCAGGGATTTTTGACAATCTGCCCTGCACCCGAACAGGTCGGGCAGGTCCGTTCCATGGTGAAAAAGCCCTGCTGCGCCCGCACCTTGCCCATACCCGCGCAGGTCGGGCAGACGGCGGGTTCAGCGCCCCCTTCTGCCCCCGTGCCGCTACAGGCACCGCAGGCGACGGAACCGGGGACATTTATGGTTTTCTGGACGCCAGCAAAGGCTTCCTCCAGCGTTACCCGCAGATTGTAGCGCAGGTCAGATCCGCGTGCCGCCCGCTGGCGCCCATTGCCACCGTTGCCACGGCCGCCCATGAAATCCCCGAACAGGTCTTCGAAGACATCGGAAAAGGCGGATGCGAAATCGCCCTGCTGGAAACCGCCGCGCGCACCGCCGCCGCCCATGCCACCCTCGAACGCGGCATGACCATAGCGGTCATAGGCCGCCTTTTTGGTATCGTCCTTCAGCACATCGTAAGCCTCGTTCGCTTCCTTGAACTGGGCTTCGGCATTGGGGTTGTCGGCGTTGCGGTCGGGGTGAAGCTCTTTTGCCTTCTGGCGATAGGCTTTCTTGATCTCCTCGGCGGACGCGCCTTTGGAGACCCCCAGAACTTCATAGAAGTCGCGTTTGGCCATCAGGCACTCCTTCGCGGAACGTGCAAACCGGCCCGGATAATACCGGGCCGGTTCACGGCGTCAGCGGCGCTCAGCGGCGCTTGTTGTCGCCCAGATCCTCGAAATCAGCATCAACGATGTCGTCATCGACGCTGCGCGGGCCGTCGTCATCGTCACTGGCAGCACCCTCGCTGGATGCCTGCTGTGCCTTATAGATCGCCTCGCCCAGACGCATGGCGGCATCGGTCAGGTTGTGGATGCCTGACTTGATCTTGCCCGCATCTTCCGAGCCAAGCTGTTCTTCCAGCGCGCCCATGGCCAGTTCGATCGCCTCGACGGTCGAAGCATCGACCTTGTCGCCATGTTCATCGAGCGACTTCTTGGTCGAGTGGATCAGGCTTTCGGCCTGGTTCTTTGCCTCGACCAGCTCCTTGCGCTTCTTGTCGCCTTCGGCATTGGCTTCGGCATCGCGAACCATCTTCTCGATATCCGCATCCGACAGGCCGCCAGAGGCCTGGATGGTGATGGCTTGCGTCTTGCCGGTGCCCTTGTCCTTGGCATTGACAGAAACGATGCCGTTGGCGTCGATGTCGAAGGTCACCTCGATCTGCGGCATGCCGCGCGGCGCGGGGGGAATTTCCTCAAGGTTGAACTGGCCCAGCATCTTGTTGTCGGCAGCCATTTCGCGTTCGCCCTGGAACACCCGGATCGTCACCGCATTCTGGTTGTCCTCGGCGGTCGAGAAGATTTGCGATTTCTTCGTCGGGATCGTGGTGTTGCGATCGATCAGCCGGGTGAACACGCCCCCAAGCGTTTCGATGCCCAGCGACAGCGGGGTCACGTCCAGCAGGACCACGTCCTTCACATCGCCCTGCAGCACACCGGCCTGAATGGCAGCGCCAAGCGCCACGACCTCATCGGGGTTCACGCCCTTGTGGGGTTCCTTGCCGAAGAACTTGGTCACTTCCTCGACGACCCGCGGCATGCGGGTCATCCCGCCGACCAGAACCACCTCGTCAATGTCGCCCTTGGACAGGCCGGCATCTTTCAGCGCGGCATCGCAAGGCTTCATCGACTTCTTGATAAGGTCATCGACCAGGCTTTCCAGCTTGGCGCGGGTCAGCTTCATCACCATGTGCAGTGGCGTGCCGCCCTGCGGCGCCATGGAAATGAACGGCTGGTTGATTTCCGTCTGCTGGCTTGACGAAAGCTCGATCTTGGCCTTTTCGGCGGCTTCCTTCAGGCGCTGCAACGCCATCTTGTCCTTGGTAAGATCGACGCCATGTTCCTTTTTGAACTCGTCGGCCAGATAGTTGACGATCCGCATATCGAAATCTTCACCGCCAAGGAACGTATCCCCGTTGGTCGATTTCACCTCGAACAGGCCGTCGTCGATTTCAAGGATGGTGATGTCAAAGGTACCGCCGCCAAGGTCATAGACCGCGATGGTCTTGGTCTCCTTCTTGTCCAGACCATAGGCCAGCGCCGCAGCGGTGGGCTCGTTGATGATCCGCAGCACTTCCAGACCGGCGATTTTGCCGGCATCCTTGGTGGCCTGACGCTGGGCGTCGTTGAAATAGGCGGGAACCGTGATGACTGCCTGTGTGACGGTTTCACCAAGGTAAGATTCAGCGGTTTCCTTCATCTTTTGCAGAATGAAGGCAGAGATCTGCGACGGCGAGTATTTTTCACCCTTCACTTCCACCCAGGCATCGCCATTGCCGCCATTCACGATGGAATAGGGGACAAGCTTCTTGTCCTTTTCCACTTCGGCGTCGGTAACGCGACGGCCGATCAGGCGCTTGACTGCGAAAACGGTGTTGGTGGGGTTGGTAACCGCCTGGCGCTTGGCCGGCTGGCCGACAAGGCGTTCGCTGTCGGTAAACCCGACAACAGAGGGCGTGGTGCGTGCCCCTTCGGCATTCTCGATCACACGCGGCTGCGACCCGTCCATGATGGCGACGCAGCTGTTCGTGGTCCCGAGGTCAATCCCGATGACTTTTGCCATGATGCATTTCCTTCTTCGGCGATGTTGCGGGAACAAGCCCTTAGGCGGCCCCTGTCCCCTGATCCCAAGTTCTGCCCGGAACCAATATCCCGGAACGGCTTCCGGGCGTATATAAGGAGGGCGCAACAAGGCTGCAAGCGGCGCAGGGAAAGGAAATTCGCCTGAAAAACGAAGAAAATCCGCAACAAATCATACGGGCAGTGGAACACCCGCAAAAACCCCGCGAAATACGGGGCTTTCTGCTGTTCGAGGGTCTGATCGACCCTGACGCGCAAGCCGCGATGGTGACCGACATTCGTTCTGTTGTGTCTGCGGCGCCGCTGTTTTCCCCGGTCACCGCCTGGGGCAAGCCGATGCGGGTCAGGATGACATCGGCCGGGAAATACGGCTGGTATTCCGACCGAAGCGGCTATCGTTATGAAACCCGCCATCCGATGGGGCAAAACTGGCCGCCGATTCCTGAAAGTGTTCTAGGAATATGGCGGCAGGTCGCAGGCACGTCACGACTGCCAGACTGCTGTCTGGTCAATTTATATGATAACGCGGCCCGCATGGGGATGCATCAGGACCGGGACGAAGCCGATTTCGGTTTCCCTGTCGTCTCGATCTCTCTGGGCGACGATGCCCTGTTCCGCATCGGCAATCTGACGCGCGGTGGCCCGACTGAAAGTCTGTGGCTGCGATCCGGCGATGTGCTGGTGATGGGGGGTGATGCGCGCCTGTCGTTTCACGGTGTCGACAGGATCGCGGCCGGAACCTCGACCTTGCTGGCGAACGGCGGGCGCATCAATCTGACGCTTCGTGTGGTCGATTAGCGCGTGGCATACCAGCTTATCGATACATGGCGGCGGGTAAAGAATTCGCCCATCAGCCCGATGGCAAGGCAGGCCAGGCCAACGTAAAGCGGATAGATCAGGCTGCTGTTGTGGGGATTGTAGTTCAGGAACACAAAGCCCCGTGTCTGGTCGATGATATGGAACAGCGGGTTCCAGTCGAAAATGGCCAGCATGCTGGCTGACAGGGTGTTCGCCACGAACATCTTGCCCGAGGCAATCATGTTTGCCCGTGAAAAGACCGTGTTCAGGATGCCGACAAAACCGGGAAACCACGGGCTTGCAGCAAGAAACATCGTTCCGATCGACAGGCCGCAGAACCAGGCCATGACAATCATGCCCAGCGCACCGATGGGACCGTCGATCTCGATCCGGTTGATGCCGACATGATAGGCAAACAGGATCACGAAGATCGACAGGATCTGGATGTAAAGCGTGCTGAGAGCAGAAGACAGGATGGCGACGATCGTGTTCATCGGGGCGTGCTGCATCATCGCCGAAGTCGGTCCGTCCGATTTCACAACCGCCGACATTGACCTGACGAAGGTCATGTAAAGGAATATGCCCGACATCAGGTAAAGCAGGTAATCACCCCGGATTGCAGCGTTCCTGAGCCCAAGCAGGTTCATCATCACGTAAAAGATCAGCACCATCACCAGCGCCTGCACCACATTCATCACCAGACCGACGACTGCATTGCGATGGGTCTTGCGCAGGTGGCGCACCGTGGCATGAAAGATCAGTTCCAGGATCGCCCAGATGGTGCGCAGACGTGTGCGAGGTTTGTTATTGTGAAAGATCACCGCTTCGGCCCAAGATTGTTTCCGTCAACGATCGCTATCGCCATTTTGCCCGCGAAACCTTGCCGTTTTGCCAACGGCGCATCATAAGGTGCCGCAAGTTCAAGATCAACGCGTGGTCAATAGCCCGCGAATGTGGAGATTGTATGTTGGATTTCGATAGACTTGTGACCGTGATGCGCCGTCTGGCACTGGAAGCGGGCGACCGCATTATGGAAATTTATCAATCCCCCGATTTTGATGTGCGTTCGAAATCCGACGAAAGCCCGGTAACTGCCGCCGATGAAGCCGCCGATGCGCTGATCACTGCAGGTCTTTGCGAGGCCTTCCCCGGATTGGCGCTGGTGACAGAGGAACAGGCCGCCAGCCACAGCCAGTCAGCGGCCTCCTTCCTGATCGTTGATCCGCTGGACGGCACCAAGGAATTCGTGCAGCGCCGCGGCGATTTCACAGTGAACATCGCCTATGTCGAAAATGGTGTGCCGCTGCGGGGCGTTGTCTATGCCCCTGCCAAGAACCGGCTGTTCTATACGTTGGCCGATGGTTCCGCGGTCGAGGAAACCGGCGGTTTCGACAAGGAGACGCGGGGCCCGGTCAAGCCGATCCGTGTTGCGAAGTCCGACAATGCCGCACTGATGGTCGTCGCGTCGAAATCCCACCGCGATCAGGCGACGGACGATTACATTGGAAAATATGCCGTCAAGGACATGACCAGTGCCGGTTCGTCGCTGAAATTCTGTCTTGTCGCCACCGGCGAGGCCGACCTGTATCCCCGACTTGGCCCGACAATGGAGTGGGACACGGCGGCAGGCGATGCCGTGCTGCGCGGCGCAGGCGGGGTGATGGTGACTTTCGACGGCCACAAGGCATTCACCTATGGCAAGCCCGGTTTCCGCAACGGCTTCTTTATCGCCCATGCGCCGGGTGTTGAGCTGAAAGGCTGATATGTCCGTCCTGCTTGTCATCCCGGCGCGCTACGCTTCCAGCCGCTATCCGGGCAAGCCGCTTGCGGAACTGCGGGGCGCGTCGGGTGTTGCACGCAGTCTGATCCGGCGAAGCTGGGATGCGGCCATGGCGGTGTCCGGAATCGACCGGGTGGTGGTGGCCACCGACGATGCGCGGATTGCCGATCATGCGACAGGTTTCGGGGCAGAGGTCGTCATGACCTCCACCACCTGCCAGAATGGCACGGAACGCTGTGCCGAAACCCATGCAGCGCTGGGCGGCGGATATGCGATTGTGGTGAATCTGCAGGGTGACGCGCCACTGACGCCGGCGTGGTTCATTGAGAATCTCGTGGCGGGCCTGCGCGCCGATTCCGGGGCTGAGATTGCCACTCCAGTCCTGAGATGCGATGGCCGGGCGGTGAACGGCTTTCTTGAAGACCGCCGCGCAGGACGAGTGGGTGGAACCACGGCGGTTTTCGGTGCCGGGGGCAGGGGGCTGTACTTCTCCAAGGAAGTGATCCCCTATACCGGAAAGGCGTATGCTGACGCGGACGAAACGCCGGTGTTTCATCATGTCGGCGTCTATGCCTATCGCCCGGCGGCGCTGGCCGCCTATCCCGCCTGGCCGGTTGGGCCGCTGGAAACGCTGGAAGGGCTGGAACAGTTGCGGTTTCTGGAAAACGGACGCGCCGTGCTGTGTGTCGAGGTGCAGGCAAAGGGGCGCCAGTTCTGGGAACTGAACAACCCCGCGGATGTCCCCCGGATCGAGGCGATGATGGCCGAGATGGGCATCGAATGACCGATCCCGGTGACGAAAAGGCAGCCATTCGTGCCAGCGTCGTCATCGTCAGTCGCCACCGCCCCGGCCCGCTGCAACACTGCCTGCGCGCCCTTCGTCAGCAGGACCACCCGGATTTCGAGGTGATCGTGGTGGCTGATCCCGCCACGCTGGTCAATCTGGATGAACCGGACATCAAAACCCAAACGTTCGATCAGGCGAATATTTCCGTGGCGCGCAATCACGGCATTGCATTGGCGTCCACCGAAGTGGTGGTCTTTATCGACGACGACGCCGTGGCAGAGCCGACCTGGCTGTCGCGACTGACCGCGCCTTTTTCTGATCCGGCAGTTCTGGCCGCAGGCGGATTCGTGAGGTCGCGCAACGGAATTTCATTTCAGTGGCAGGGTGGCAAGGTTGATCGCTTCGGGCGATTGCTTCCCTTGTACCTGTCGGGCAACACTCCGGTTACGCTGACTGCGTCTTCGGGGCAGGCGATCGAGGTGACAGGGACGAACTGCGCCTATCGCCGCGTGGCTATCGCCGAGTTGGGGGGCTTTGATCCCGCGATCCGATATTATCTTGATGAAACCTCACTGAACCTGCGTCTTGCGGCAGCAGGTGCATCGGTTGCCGTTGTGCCCATGGCGCAGGTGCATCATTTCAAGGCGGAAAGCCCCCATCGCAGCGCAACATTGGTGCCGCGCAGCTTTCACGATGTCGGGCGCAGCAGCGCGATCCTCATGCGCAGGCAAATGGCCAGTGCTGAAGAGTGGCACGAAGTCATCCGCTGGCTGGAAGCGGATGTGCGACGGCGTCTGAACGAACGGATGGTGCGTGGCGACATAGAGCCGCGCGATGTTTCGCGGCTGCTCGACACCCTGCAAGACGGGCTGGCGGAGGGTGCGACAGCCGCTCTGACCGACATACCGGCCCTGCCACATGCTGACGATGCGTCATTCCGCCGTTTTGCAGCACAGTCGGGGGCCTGCATTTCGCTTTCCGGGCGATTCTGGCAGACTGCACGGTTGCGCGCCAAGGCCGCTGATCGGGCGGTATCGGGGGATATCGTGACGTTGTTCCTGCTGTCCCCGACAACATTTCGCCATAATATGCGTTACGATTTACGCGGTTTCTGGGAACAATCCGGCGGAATTTTCGGGAAAGCGGAAAGAAGCGATGCTATTCTCCAAATTTGTAGCTTCCGCAATCGCGTTGAACGTGAAAAGGCAAGAGTGTGGCACATACGCTGCCGGAAACCCGCCGACGCACCTGCGATCTAGGCAAGGCTCTGCCGAGGCAACGGAAGACAGGACCAGTACCCTTTTTGTATCCGTCTTGTGGACATAATTTTGCCTCAGCGCAGAAAGATACCAATGGCGGGACAATCGCTTGGGGGCCATACCCCGAGCCGCACGCCAGTATAAGGTGAGACCATGACACGCAAGGTGACCAAAGCCGTTTTCCCCGTCGCAGGCCTGGGAACGCGATTCCTTCCCGCAACCAAGTCGATCCCGAAAGAGATCATGACGCTGGTTGACCGGCCGCTGATCCAATACGCAATCGACGAGGCGCGTGCCGCCGGGATCACCGAATTCATCTTTGTCACCTCGCGCGGGAAGTCAGCGCTTGAGGATTATTTCGACAACAACCCGGAACTGGAAAATTCTCTGGAAAAGTCCGGCAAGACCCACCTTCTTGACGTGCTTCACAAGACCAACATGGACAGCGGCGCCATTGCCTATGTTCGACAGAACCGCCCGCAGGGGCTTGGCCATGCCGTACTGTGCGCGCGCCGCCTGATCGGCAACGAGCCCTTTGCCGTGATCCTGCCGGATGACGTGATCGCGGCTGAAAAGCCCTGCCTGCAGCAGATGGTAGAAGCCTATGCCGAAACCGGCGGCAACATGGTAGCTGCGATGGAGGTCGCACCGGAAAAGGCTTCGTCCTATGGCGTGCTGGATATCAAGGACGACATGGGTGCGCTGGTTTCCGTCAAGGGGATGGTCGAAAAGCCCAAGGCATCGGATGCACCGTCGAACCTGGCTGTGATCGGGCGCTATATCCTGTCGCATAAGGTCATGGAAAACCTGCATCGCACCGAAAAGGGCGTAGGGGGCGAAATCCAGCTGACGGATGCCATTGCGCGCGAAATCACCAAGGGTTCGGATGTCTACGGCTTCCGGTTCCGTGGCCAGCGTTTCGACTGCGGTTCAAAGGCAGGGTTCCTTCAGGCGACGGTGGCCTTCGGCCTTGCGCGCGAAGACCTGCGCGACGAATTTTCCGAATTTCTGAACACCATGCTGGCGCTGCAGAAGGCTGCCCAGTAAGAACCGTTGCCCGAGGTCATCCTGGCAATATCAACAGGTCAGTCCAGAACAGATCAGGCGTCGCAATGGCGGCGCCTGATCGCTTTTGCAGCACTGCCGGTCGGGCGGATTGCAGCATGACAGCCAATACCGGCCCCCTGTTGCTGGATGTGACGCGGCTGGTGTCGCGCGTTGGCCGCCGACCGCTTAGCGGCATAGACCGTATCGAACTGGAATATCTGCGCCGGGCACAGGTGCCGGGTCAGGAAATGCGGCTTTGGGTCGGGACAGAGGAGCGCGGCAAATCAGGCGGCGGCATGCTGCTGGATGCCGAAGCGGCCGCGATGCTGGAACGCCTGCTGTTGTCACCGGCGCAGCCGCCGAGGGGCTGGTGGGAAGCAGGCCCAAAGGGCCGGGCGCAATGGTCGCTTTGGCAAAAGTCGGCGGCGCAAGCAGGCCCTGCGGGCGTGGAGCGGTTGCTGGCCAATGCTTTCCCCGGCGGCGGCCGCTATCTGAATGTCGGCCATGCCAACGTGTCTGACGACTCGCTGTTGCGCATCGGCGCTGCGGGGTTGGGCATTACGGTGATGATTCATGACACCATCCCGCTGGATCATCCGGAATTCTCTCGCCCCGTCACACGTGGTCCGGCGATAGGCGAAATCTTCGCGACCAAGCTGTCAGCCGTGTCGCGTCATGCACGCCATATCCTGTGTCCAACGCAGGTGGTTGCTGACGATGTATCGCGCCACCTTGCAGCAGGTCCGTTGCCGCCCGTTTCGGTCGCACCCCTTGGTATCGTGGCAAGCCAGCCAGATATGGCGGCCGCCAGCGCATTGCTGCCCTCGGCGCGCCCCTGGTTCGTGACGATCGGGACCATAGAACCGCGCAAGAACCATTCATTTCTGCTGGACCTGTGGGAAGAAATGGCCCGCGAGGACAGCGCCGAAACGATCCCGCTGTTGATTGTGATCGGCCGACGCGGCTGGGCTGCCCCTGAACTGCTCGCACGGATTGACCGGCTGCCGCCTTCCGGGCCGGTGCGGGTTTTCCACAATGTCGATGATGCTGCTGCAATGGGGCTTCTGGCCGGGTCGCGTGGCCTGCTGTTCCCCAGCCTTGCCGAGGGCTGTGGCCTGCCCGCATTGGAGGCTGCGGCGCTGGGCGTGCCCGTAATCTGCTCCGATCTGCCCGTATTCCGCGAAACGCTTGGCAATTATCCCGTTTACGCAACCCCCGGTGACAGCTATTCTTGGCTGGAAGCGATCGAGCAGTTGGCATGGGCACCGGTCGGGGAAGCAACGCGGAAAAACCCGCCGCCCCTGCCGTCCTGGGATGAACATTTTGGCCGGGTTCTGGGTGATCCCGCGAAATGTTGATCCGCCGGTTGCCGCGTGGCTGACCGGAAGGGAAGGTTCTCGTGGGGTTGTGGCGCGCATATCGGCTAAGGCTTCGTCGCCGTCGCTGGCGGTTCCGCGCCTTTCGCAAGCGTCGCGAACTGTCGCTGGTGCAGGACCGGACACCACAGATTGCAAAAGACGATATCCTTCTGGTCTCCGTATTGCGGGATGAGCGGGCCCGGCTGCCATTCTTTCTGGATTACTACCGCAAGCTTGGCGTCGGGCACTTCCTGATGATCGACAACGGGTCGCAGGACGATTCTGCTGAACTCCTGTCCGGGCAACCTGACGTTTCGCTGTGGCACACGGATGCAAGCTACCGCAAATCCCGCTTCGGGGTGGATTGGGTCAATCACATCCTTGCACGATACGGTCACCGGCACTGGGTGCTTTGCGTCGATCTGGATGAGCTTTTCGTATATCCTTTCTGTGATGTCCGCCCGCTTCGCGCATTGACCGACTGGCTGGATGCCTCTGACATCCCGTCTTTCGGGGCGATGCTGCTGGATATGTATCCGCAGGGCGCGTTGAGCGAAGCGCAGTATCGCGAAGGCCAGGATCCGCTGGAAATCGTGAACTGGTTCGACAGTGGCAACTACACGATCCGCAAGAACAGCCGGTATGGCAATCTGTGGATTCAGGGTGGCCCACGCGCGCGTAATTTCTTTGCCGACAATCCGCAGGCCGCACCCGCATTGAACAAGACCCCGCTGGTGAAATGGCAGCGCGGTTATGCCTTTGCATCGTCGACACATACGGTTCTGCCCGGAAACCTCAACGTGACATACGAAACGAGGGGGGGCGAAAAGGCATCGGGTGTGCTACTGCATACCAAGTTTCTGGACAGCTTCATCACCCGTGCCGAAACCGAAGCCACGCGTGGCGAACACTATGCCGGGGCCGCGGAATACCGCGCCTATGCGCAGCGGCTGAAAACCTCTCCGGAACTGTGGTGTAAGTGGTCAGAGAAATACGTGAACTGGCGACAGCTTGAGGTGCTGGGTCTGATGTCCAAGGGGAACTGGGCATGACCGTCGGTTTCGTGATGCTGTGCCACACGGCCTTTGATCGCGTCGCACAGGTGGCGCGGCATTGGGTCAGCCAGGGATGCCCGGTGGTGATCCATGTCGACACCCGTGCCAGCCTGGCGGATTTCGAACGCTTGAAAGCCGATCTGGCCGATCTTTACGATGTCCGGCTGTCCCGCCGCCACAATTGCGAATGGGGCACCTGGTCGATTGTCCGGGCAACGCAACTGGCCTGCGAAACCATGCTCGCCGATTTTCCGCAGGTGCGTTATGTCTATCTCGCCTCGGGATCCTGTCTGCCGCTGCGCCCGGCGGGCGAACTGGTCGCCTATCTGGACAGTTTCAAGGGCAAGGATTTCATTGAATCCGTAACGACCGAAGACGTCGACTGGACGGTGGGCGGGCTTGATCTGGAACGCTTCACCCTGCGGTTCCCGTTTTCATGGCGCAAGCAGCGGCGGCTGTTTGACCGCTATGTGGATCTTCAGCGCCGCCTGCGCATCCGGCGCAAGATTCCCGAAGGCATCGTGCCGCATCTGGGTTCGCAATGGTGGTGCCTTACCCGGAAAACGCTAAGCGCCATCCTGACCGATCCCGAGCGGTCAAAACTGGATGCCTATTTCTCGCGGGTGTGGATTCCCGACGAAAGCTATTTTCAGACCCTTGCCCGCAAGCATTCTACACGGATCGAAAGCCGGTCGCTGACCCTGTCGAAGTTTGATTATCAGGGGAAACCCTACATCTTCTATGATGACCATCTTCAGCTTCTTCGTCGATCGGATTGCTTTATTGCCCGCAAGATATGGGCACGGGCCGATCTGCTTTACGGTGCCTTCCTTGAGGCACCCGCGCCGGCCGAGGCCGGCACAAGGGTGGCGGAACCGAACCCGTCGGTCGTCGACCGTATCTTTTCCAAGGCCGTTGAACGCCGGACGCGCGGGCGGCCGGGGCTTTACATGCAAAGCCGCTATCCCTTGCAGGACATGGAAAACGGCAAGACATCCTATCCCTATTCCGTCTTTCAGGGCTTTGCCGAAGTGTTCGAGAATTTCGAGGACTGGCTTACCCGTGTGGCAGGCGGGCGCGTCCATGGTCATCTGTTCGCGCCCGACCGTGTGGAGTTTGCGGGGAGAGAAACGAGTTTTGCCGGAGCGCTGTCCGACAGCGCCACCCTGCGTGACTATAATCCGCGCGATTTTCTGACGAGCCTGATCTGGAACACACGGGGCGAAAGGCAGTGCTTTCAGTTTGCGCCGACCTGCAATCAGGCGCTGAACCAGTTTATGGCCACCGACCCGAACGCGCAGATTTCCATCATTTCAGGGGCGTGGGCGCTGCCCCTGTTCCGGTCAAACCAGCGCTTTTCCGATATTCGGCGCGAAGCGGCGCGCCTGCAAAAGATCGAGCGTGAGCAGTTGTCTGTCTTGCGGTCCCTTTCCACAAAGGCGCGGGTCCGCGTCTGGACCATGGCGGATTTTGTTGCGTCCCCGATGGAGCCACTGCAAACGATCATCGATGAAATCAGCCCCCGTTCGCTGCGCCGTCTGTCAGAGGTGCCGCGTATTGTTGATCTGTCCGATTTTGGCCAGTTCCTGCAAAACCTGCGCAACCAGGGAATGCAACCGGTGCTGATGGGCGATTTCCCGGTCGCTGTCGCCGCACGAGCCGGTGCGGAAAGCCAGCGGGGTGACCGAAGTGGCAAGCCCTATCTTGTGCAATAGGGGCAGACAGTGACTTTCGATTACTATGTGATCTACGCGGGGATGCGCACCGGGTCGAACCTGCTGGAAGACACGCTGAATGGCCTGCCTGACATTCACTGTCACGGTGAACTTTTTAATCCGGTTTTTGTGGGCAAGCAGGGGCAGATGTCCTGGCTTGGTATGGACATGGCAGCCCGCGAGGCCGACCCGGTGGCATTGATCACACGAATGCGGTCAACTGCGCCGGGACTGCACGGCTTTCGCCTTTTTCACGATCATGACCCGCGAATTCTGAACGCGACCCTTGCCGATCCCAGATGCGGAAAGATCATTCTGACCCGCAATCCGCTGGACAGCTACATTTCCGGCCTGATCGCGGTAGCAACGGGCCAGTGGTTGATAACGGAAGCCAAGGACAGGAAATCCGCAAAGGTGCGTTTCGATCCGCAGGGTTTTTCCGCTCATCTGGATGGCATCAGAAGCTTTCAGGAACATATCCGGCGCGGGTTGCAGCACGGCGGGCAGACGGCGTTTCACATCGGCTACGACGACCTGAAGGATGCGGCGGTTCTGACCGGGCTGGCGCGTTTTCTCGGGCTTCAGGCCGAGGTGCGCCCCGCAAGCCGGCTGAAGCCGCAAAATCCCGGCCCTGCGACGGACAAGGTAACGAACCCGCAGGAGATGGCGGAAAGTCTTTCGCGGCTTGATCCCTTTGGCCTTGCGGATGTTCCAAACGGCGAAGCGCGGCGGGCAGCGGGCGTGCCGGGTTTTATCGTCGGTGATGATGTGCCGCTAATGTTCATGCCGGTACCGGGCACAGATGCCGAAAGGGTGCGGCGCTGGCTTGAGACGATGGGAAAAGGCGGAAAAACGGTTTCCGGCCTTACACAGAAAAGCCTGCGCCAATGGATGCAGGGGCACCCGGGATTCCGCAGCTTTGTCGTGGTAGGTCACCCCGTGACACGTGGCTGGAGTGCATTCCGGGCGCTTGCAGATGGCGGTCAGCCCGATCTCTGCCGCATCCTGTCGCGGCACTATGGCGTGAACTTTCCCGATCCTGCCAGTGATGACGCAGGAGAATGGGGCAAAGGGTTCGAACGTTTTCTCGTTTATCTGAAAAGCAATCTCGCCGGTCAGACCGGGCAAAAGACCGAACCCGCCTGGGCAAGCCAGAGCGCCATTCTGCAAGGTATGGCGCAGTTCGCGCTGCCTGACATGATCCTGCGCGAGGAAGGCTTGAAAGAGGGCGTGTCGATGCTTTGCGCGGCTGCCGGGATAAAGCCGGTACCGTTGCCGCATACGACTCGGGATACGGCACTGTTGTCCCGTGTTGTCAGCCCGGCGATCGAATCCGCCGCCCGCGTGGCCTATGCGCGCGACTATGCAGGCTTCGGCTTTACCGACTGGCGGGCCTGACGGCGCCCGGGTGTTGCCCGGATCACGCCGCCTGGCTGGTTCTGAATTCGGTCAGGATTGCGAACAGCGTTGCCGGATCGGAATTGGCCCGCAGCTTGGTGCAAACGCCCGTATCACGCATCGTGCGGGACACCAGCGCCAAGGCTTTCAGGTGATCGACCCCCGAATCCTTGGGTGCAAACAGCGCAAACACCAGATCGACAGGCTGGCGGTCCACCGAATCGAAATCCAGCGGCTTTTCGACCCGCAGGAAAATTCCGCTGACGGTGGACAGGCCATGAATACGCGCATGGGGCAGGGCAATGCCGTGGCCCACGCCGGTCGGACCAAGGCTTTCGCGGTCTTGCAGGGCATCAACCGCCTCACTTGCGGAAATCCCGTAGACCGCTTCGGCGATCTCTCCCAGATCCTGGAAGAGACGCTTCTTGCTGGAAACCTGCCCCATGACACGCACGGCAGCCGGTTTCAGTATGTTAGACAGTTCCATGAACCACGTTTCCGGGCGCCCCCCGGCGCGCCTAAGAGATGTTTCTGGGGTCAATCCAGCCGATATTTCCGTCGTCACGGCGATAGACAACATTGACGCCGCTGTGTCCCTCGTTGCGGAAGACCAGAAGCTTTGCCCCTGCAATTTCCATTTGCATCACCGCCTCACCGACAGAAAGCGAGGGCACCCTCGTCTCCATCTCGGCAATGATCATTGGTTGCAGCGTTTCAGGCTCTGCCTCGTCCACCCCGTCGGACGCGGCGAGGATATACGTTGGCGCACCGTCGAATTCAACGGGTTCCGAACGTTTATGATGATGATCCTTCAGGCGGCGCTTGTAGCGGCGCAACTGCTTGTCCATTTTTTCCAGACAGGATTCGAAGGCCGGGTAGATTTCAGACGCATGACCTTTGGCCTGCGCTGTCAATCCGGTCGACAGATGCACGGTCGCTTCGCAGACGAATTCATGCGCACTGCGGGAAAAGACGACGGTGGCATCGGTAGGGCGCTGGGAATACTTGCCCACAGCCTCGCCCAGACCGTCTTTGACATGCGTCTGCAACGCATCGCCGATGTCGATCTGTTTACCGCTGATCTGATACCGCATGGGACCTCCTCGTGGTGCTCTTGTAAATCGCTGCGGTTCGGTTTCCCGCACCGCAGCTGGCAGAAATTTCAGCCCCCCGGTCGCCCGGACCTGCTGCCGGACTTGTCCCCGGGCAGGTTGCGCGCAGCCTTGCGGCGGCGGCGTTCGAAGGACGAGGGTATTCGCATGCATTTCCGGTATTTGGCGACAGTTCTCCTCGCGATGTCAACACCGTCGGCGTACAGGGCTGCACACAGCGCCTCATCCGAAAGCGGGGCATTGTCTGCTTCCTGATCGATCAGGCGGCGGATGAAGAACTGGACCGCCGCCGAAGCTGTCTCGCCGCTTCCCAAGGCGATTGCCGATGAAAAAAACGTCGTCAGCGGCACCAGCACACCGTCTACCTGCATCGCCTTGCCCGCCACTGCCCGGCCAACGGTAGAAGGATGCAGTTCCAGCATCAGTGCAATATCGGCACGTGACAATGGTAACAGCGCCCCTGCCCCCTCGTCGAAAAAGCGGCGCTGCCTTTCAGCGATCGCCTGTCCCACGCGCAGAAGGGTGGCGCCACGAAATTCCAGCGCGCGGATTACGGCTTCGGCTCTGTCCCGTTTCTGGTCAAGTGCGGTCATTTCCCCGCTGTCAGACGCATTGGTGGCCGCCAGCAGGGCCGTGTCCAGTTGCAGCCGCATCCGCCCGGTTTGCGAAAGCCTGACCAAAAGCCCACCTTCATCGATCCGGTCAAGAATCAGGTCGGGCACCAGATAGCCCACATCCTGTGATTGCGTGTCGGGTTCGACGGGGCGGGGCGACAGGCGGCGGATATCGCGCGCCAACCGATCCAGCCCGGCGGCCGGCAGGCCGGTCAGTCGTGAAAGCTCCGTCCAGCGCTGGCGCGCAAACAGATCAATATTGTCGATAGCCAGCCGTGCGCGATCTTGCGGATGTCCGAAATCGCAAAGTTGCAACCAAAGGCATTCGGTCAGGTTTCGCGCACCTACCCCGGCGGGTTCGCAGTTGTGCAGTGCTGCCAGCCCAGCCTCCAGCACCAACAACGAAGCACCGGTTTCCGCAGCAATATCTGCGAGCGGTGCGGTCAGCATTCCATCTGGTTCCAGTTCCGAGACCAGAAACATCGCTGCAGCGCGGACGTTTTCGGGCAGGCGCATGGTGGCAAGCTGCGCCGTGACACGTGCCGTGAGCGACGGTTTTTCCGCCACGGTCCGCAGGGCCAGTTCGAAGGCATCGCCGCCCATTCCTTTCGGTGCGCTGATCCTCAGGAAAGGATTGTCGGCCGCCTCTGCAAGCAGGGCCTGTTCGACCTCTGCGCCACTCATGCGCAGCATGGTCAAGGCGGTGCGGATGGCGGGGGTCAACGCCAGCTTCTGGCTTTGCGAAAGCCGCGCCGTCTGCCGGATCGTTGTCTTGGCCTTCATGGCTAGGGGTCCATTGCGGCCCGGGAAGGGAATGGCTCAGGAAATACGGAAACTCTGACCAAGATAGACACGCCGCACATTCTCGTCACGGACGACCTCGTCGGTGGTGCCACTCATCAATACGGTCCCGTCATGCAGGATATAGGCACGGTCTACGATCTCAAGCGTCTCGCGCACATTGTGATCGGTGATCAGCACGCCGATGGCGCGGGATTTCAGCTTGTGAACCAAAGTGCGGATTTCACCCACAGCAATGGGGTCAACGCCGGCAAAGGGTTCATCCAGCAGCAGATACCGTGGGTTGGCCGCCAGGCATCGCGCGATTTCCGCCCGGCGGCGTTCGCCACCCGAAAGCGCCAGCGCCGGTGCCCGGCGCAGGTGGGTGATCGAAAAATCGGAAAGCAGTTCCTCCAGCCGCTCGCGTCGCTTGTGAACATCGCGCTCGGCGATTTCCAGAACGGCAAGGATGTTGTCCTCAACCGACAGGCCGCGAAAGATCGACACTTCCTGCGGCAGATAACCGATGCCGAGCCGCGCGCGACGATACATCGGAAGCGCCGTCACATCGCGCCCGTCCAGCAGGACAGAGCCCCCCTCCGGCGTGACCAGACCGGCGATGGAGTAGAAACAGGTCGTCTTGCCCGAACCATTCGGGCCCAGAAGGGCCACCACCTCTCCGCGATCCAGGCGCAGGCTGACATCACGGATCACCGGGCGGCGCTTGTAGCTCTTGCGCAGGTTGACGACGGTCAATCCGCCCTGACCATCCTCGACCGTCAGCCCGGGGGGCAGCGCTGGCGCACGCACCGTGGCCATCAGTTTCCTCCGCCCGTGCCGAGAACCGTCTTGACCCGGCCTTCCATGGCACCCGTCCCGTCCTTCAGGTTCAGCGTCAGCTTGTCGCCGGAAATCGTGTTCGGCCCCTGGGTCAGCAGCACGCCGCCGGTCAGTACCACGGTGCCGCTGTCTATGCTGTACTCGGCATCCTGCGCCTCTGCCGCTTCCGCGCCGGTGGCCAGCGTCACCCCGCCCGATGCAAGCAGCCGGTCGATGCGGCCCTTGGCAGCCCCGTCCCCAGCCATATATCGCACCTGCACCTCGGCCGCAGCCAGGCGCAATTCCCCCTGAACGATGACGACATTGCCGGCGAAGGTCGCGCTGCCATCCGACTGGTTCAGTGACAGGGAGTCCGATGTCATCTCGACAGGCAGGCTCGTATCCGCGCGCATTCCCCCCAGCGCGATCTGCGTTTCCTGCGCCATGGCGGGCGCAAGGGAAAGGCAAAGGCCCATGACGACAATGGCTGATCTGAATAGCGGAAACATCATTCTTCCTGTGGATGGGGTGTGTATATCAGGCGAACCCCCTTGTTGAAAACGGCTAGATGCTGGCCTGTGTCACCGATGACCGAAATCGTCATCCCACCCGCCATGATTTTGCCAAGCGGCCCCGTCGCATCGATGCCTTCACCGGTTTCAACATCCGTGCGATCCATCGCCGCAACGACCGACGGTGCATCGACCACGTAGCCGCTGGACAATGCGATCCGCACCCCGCCCGTGGCCGTCAGGCGGTTGGCCTGTCCATCCAGTTCGGCGCTGTCGGTCGTGATTTCCGTGCTGGCTCCGTCGGGGGCGGTCAGCATTAGCCGAACCTTACCAGCGCGGATCAATGACGCCCGCGCAGGATCAACCTGCGCATTTTCGGCCGAAACGCGCACCGCCGTGCCGTCGCGTGTCATGCCGGAGTATTCTGGAGCGCTCAGTCGCGGATCGCGGGCCAGCCCCTCGACATCGACATCCGCGAAGGGGATCGCATCCTCGGGATCGATCTCCCGGGAAAAAAGAAAGAGCGTCGACAAAACCGCAAGGGCGGACAGCGGCAGGATGATCTTCAGCCAGGCAACCACGCGCGAACGCAGATCGCTTTCGCGTTCCATCGCGTCAGACCACGCCCGCGCGCAGGCAATCGTGGATATGGATGATGCCCACGGCATCGCGGCTGGATTCGGGGTCAACCACGAAAAGGCAGCCTATCTTGCGGTCGTTCATCAACGCCACGGCGCGTTCCGCAAGCTGGTCCGGGCCAATCGTGCGCGGCCCCGCTGTCATGACCTGCGCTGCGGTCTGGTCCAGAAGCCCCGCCATATGCCGCCGCAGGTCACCATCCGTAACGATACCCGCCAGCGCGCCCGCCCCGTCGGTCACGCCGACGACGCCGAAGCCCTTCTGCGTCATCACCAGCAACGCTTCCGACATCGGTGTATCGGCAGGCACCAGCGGCATGTCGGCATGCATCAGGTCGCGCACCTTCAGCAGACGGGCGCCCAGCTTGCCGCCGGGGTGGAACTGGCGGAAATGTTCGGGGGTGAACTGGCGATGTTCCATCAACGCCACGGCCAGCGCATCACCCAGCGCCAGCGTCATCGTGGTGGACGATGTCGGCACGATGCCCGTGCCGCAGGCTTCTTCAGCGCGGGGCAGCAGAATCGCCACATCGCATTGGCGGATCAGGCTGGATCCGTCACGCGAGGCGACACCGATCATCGGAATCCCGAACCGCCTTGTATGGGCGATGATGTCGGCCAGTTCGGGTGTCTCGCCGGAATTTGACAGGACCAGCGCCACATCGCCCTGCGTCAGCATCCCCAGATCGCCGTGGCTGGCCTCTGCCGGATGCACGAAATGCGCCGGTGTCCCGGTGCTGGCCAGCGTCGCCGCGATCTTGCGTGCAATATGGCCGGACTTGCCCATGCCGGAAACGATGACCCTCCCCGGTGCGTCCAGAATCATTGCCACGGCCTCGGCAAAGCTGGCGCCGAGGGCATCGCCAAGCTGGCCAAGTGCAGCCGCTTCGATCCCGATCACACGGCGGGCGGTGGCAAGGAAACGGTCAGAGTCTGCTTCGGTCATGTCAGTGATGATATATGTCTGCCATGTCGTCACCCCAACCCAACAGGTCAAGCTTGGCGCGCACCGGCAGGAAATCGAAGCAGGCCTGGGCCAGATCCATGCGGCCTTCGCGGATCAGGCGTTGTTCCAAGGCATCCTTCAGCCTGTGCAGATACAGCACGTCGGATGCCGCATATTCAAGCTGCGCCTCTGTGAGGTCCTCTGCCCCCCAGTCGGAAGTCTGCTGTTGTTTCGACACGTCAACTCCGACCAGTTCCTGCAACAGGTATTTCAGCCCGTGCCGGTCGGTAAAGGTGCGGATCAGCTTCGAGGCGATCTTGGTGCACCAGACCGGCGCTGTGACGGTACCGAACGCATTTTCCAGAGCGGCAATATCGAAACGCCCGAAATGAAACAGCTTCAGAATCTTGGGATCGGCCAGCAGCCGCTGAAGGTTCGGGGCGGATTTTTGCCCCCTGGCGATCTGCACAAGATGTGCATCGCCATCCCCTGAAGAAAGCTGCACGACGCACAACCGGTCACGGCGGGGATCAAGCCCCATGGTTTCGGTATCGATCGCCACGACGGGGCCAAGCAACAGCCCGTCGGGAAGATCGTTTTTGTGCAGATGGATCGTCATGTAACCCCTCATTGGCGAAGGGGTTTGGTGCCCAGAAGAGGACTCGAACCTCCACGCCTTGCGGCACTGGTACCTGAAACCAGCGCGTCTACCAATTCCGCCATCTGGGCTGATGTCGTGAAGGGCGATGTAAGGGGTGCTTCGGGCGGTGTCAATCAGGGAAAAGCCGGATTCTGCGACGGAATTGCGCCTTGTCCGAAAATCGTGCTGCGGCTATTCAGGGCGGCAGAAGTCAGGCGGCCAAGGTTGCGGAGGTATCGCCCATGTCGAAACTGGTCACGATCTATGGCGGCTCCGGCTTTCTTGGGCGCTATATTGCCCGACGCATGGCGAAAGAGGGCTGGCGCGTCCGCGTCGCCGTCCGCCGTCCGAACGAGGCGCTGTTCGTCAAGCCCTATGGGTCTGTCGGTCAGGTTGAACCGGTGTTGTGCAATATCCGCGACGACGCTTCGGTGCGGGCGGCCATGACCGGGGCCGATGCGGTGGTCAATTGCGTGGGCACGTTCGACAAGGGCGGCAGGAACAATTTCGATGCCGTGCAGCACGAAGGTGCGGCCCGCATCGCACGGCTGGCCGCCGACAATGGCGTGGGGCGGCTGGTGCACGTATCGGCCATCGGTGCCGATGTGAAAGCGGCCAGCCTTTACGCCCAGACCAAGGCGGCAGGAGAGGCAGCGGTCAGGGCCGCCTTTCCCGGCGCGGTGATCCTGCGGCCGTCGATCATGTTCGGATCAGAGGATGGGTTCTTCAACCGCTTTGCATCCATGTCGCGTTTCGGGCCGGTGCTGCCGCTGGTCGGCGCTGAAACCAAATTCCAGCCGGTCTGGGTGGATGATGTGGCCCAGGCGGCTGTGGCAGGCATCACGGGCCGTGCGGGGGCGGGGGTCTATGAACTGGGCGGACCAGACGTAAAATCCTTCCGCAGTCTGATGCAGGATATGCTGGCAGTCATACATCGCCGCAAGCTGATCGTGAACATCCCGTTCTTCTTTGCCCGGATCGGGGCTTCGCTGCTGGATTTCCTGCAATTCGCCACGGGTGGGCTGTTCCGCAATTCCATGATTACGCGCGATCAGGTGAAAAGCCTGACAACCGACAATGTGGTGGCGAAGGGGGCCATGGGCCTTGCCGAACTGGGCATCACGCCCACCGCTATCGGCGCGATCATTCCCGATTATCTGTGGCGCTTCCGCCCCTCTGGCCAGTATGACGCGATCAAGGAATCCGCCAAGCGCCTGCGCAAGGCGACCTGACGCTCCGCCCCATTCCCGAGGACGACATGACCGAAAACAGCACCCTTGTGGCCGCCCTGCTGGGCGCATTGGAAGGGCTGACCGAATTCATCCCCGTTTCGTCCACCGGGCATATCCTGCTTGCCGGCCATTTCCTTGGCTTCGAATCCAAGGGCAAGACATTCGAGGTGGTGATCCAGCTTGGCGCGATCCTGGCGATCCTGCTGGTCTATTCCGGGCGGCTGTTTTCGGTAGCGCGGGCGCTGCCGACCGATACCGGGGCGCGGCGTTTTGTCATGTCGGTGCTGCTTGCGTTCATTCCGGCGGTCATCGTCGGTGTTCTGGCGCATGACTTCATCAAGACAGTGCTGTTCGAAACGCCGCTGCTCATTGCCATCATGCTGATCCTGGGCGGGTTTGTTCTGTTGTGGGTGGATAGGTTGAACCTGACGCCGCGTTATGATGATGCGGAACGGTTGCCGCTGAAGGTGGCGCTCGGCATCGGGTTTGCGCAATGCTTGGCGATGGTGCCGGGGGTTTCCCGTTCCGGCGCGACCATCGTTTCGGCACTGGCGATGGGGGTCAGCAAGCGGGCGGCGGCTGAATTTTCCTTTTTCCTGTCGATGCCGACGATGGCGGGCGCCTTCGCCTATGACCTGTTCAAGAACCGTGATGTTCTGGACCTGTCGGCGATGGGCGAAATCGCCGTGGGCTTTGCCTGTGCGTTCATCGCGGCGATTCTGGTGGTGCGCAGCCTGCTGTCCTTCGTTTCGCGGCGGGGTTACGCCCTCTTCGGCTGGTGGAGAATCATTGTCGGGGTGGCTGCATTGCTGGGGCTCTGGCTGGTTGGATAGCATGATAGGTATTGTTTGCTGACCTAAATTACATCATTTGCGCGCACGTTTATGGCGCGGCGAGTAAAAAATACGAAACTAGGTAATATATACTGACTTTTATTCTTTCCCGTCCTTGGGTAAAGAGGCCTTCCCGATTGCCCGCAGGAAGGTTCCGTCATGGCCAACCAACGTATGCTACAGTTCGTGACCGTGCCGAAGGAAATGCCTGAAAAACGGGCGGCCGACGCGCGTTCGCAGGACTTTCACGAAATCTATCGTGAATACGCAGCGGCCAAGGCGGCAGAGCAGGCAAGCCGGTGCAGCCAGTGCGGCGTGCCCTATTGCCAGTCACATTGTCCGCTTCACAACAACATCCCTGACTGGTTGCGCCTGACCGCCGAAGGCCGGTTGCAGGAAGCCTATGAAATCAGTCAGGCCACCAACACCTTTCCGGAAATCTGCGGCCGCATCTGCCCGCAGGACCGGCTGTGCGAAGGCAACTGCGTGATCGAGCAATCCGGCCATGGCACCGTCACCATAGGTGCTGTCGAAAAATACATTACCGATACGGCATGGGATTCCGGCTGGGTGAAGCCGATTTCACCGCATGTCGAGCGGACGGAAAGCGTGGGTATCATCGGTGCCGGCCCCGGCGGGCTGGCGGCGGCGGATGTGCTGCGGCGTCAGGGGATACAGGTCACCGTCTATGATCGCTATGACCGCGCGGGCGGCCTGCTGACCTATGGCATCCCCGGCTTCAAACTGGAAAAGGATGTGGTGATGAACCGCATCGAGCAGCTTGAAAAGGGCGGCGTGCAGTTTGTGCTCAATTGCAATGTCGGTGAAACCATCAGCTTTGATGCGATCCGTGGCCAGCACGATGCGGTGCTGATCGCCACCGGCGTCTACAAGACGCGCGACCTGACCGGGCCGGGTTCCGGCGCGGCGGGTATCGTGCGTGCGATCGACTATCTGACGGCCTCCAACCGCAAGAGTTTTGGCGACGATGTGCCGGAATATGACAGCGGCGAACTGAATGCCCATGGCAAGCGCGTCGTGGTGATCGGCGGCGGCGATACGGCGATGGATTGCGTGCGCACTGCGATCCGCCAAGGCGCCACATCGGTCAAATGCCTGTATCGTCGCGACCGCGCGAACATGCCGGGCAGCCAGCGCGAGGTGCAGAACGCCGAGGAAGAGGGCGTCGAATTCGTATGGATGACCGCCCCCAAGGGCTTTGCAGGTGAGCCGGTCAATGGTGTCCTTGTGCAGCGCATGCGCTTGGGCGCGCCAGATGCCACGGGGCGGCAGTCACCGGAACTGATCGAGGGCGCGGATTACACCGAACCTGCGGATCTGGTTATCAAGGCGCTGGGCTTTGAACCCGAAGCGCTTCCGACACTTTGGGGTGAACCGGCGCTGGAAGTTACCCGCTGGGGCACGGTCAAGGCCGATTTCCGCAGCCACGCCACCAGCCTGCCCGGTGTCTATGCCGTGGGCGACATCGTGCGGGGGGCCAGTCTTGTGGTCTGGGCGATCCGCGATGGGCGCGAGGCGGCCGATGCGATCCTGTCGTACCTGGCACAGCCCGGTCAGGTCGCGGCAGAGTAATCATGGAACGCGCGGCGGCCATTCTGGTGCTGATGCTGACGGCAGGTCCGCTTGCCGCGCAGGATGCGCCGGCATTGCCGGTTGCACCCAAGACTTTCACCGCGCCGGCGGGTTGCGATGTCTTCGTCACCGTGCAGATGCGGGGCTGCGTGGTCGCGCATCATTACATCTGCCAGCACGATGCGCCGGGCGATCAGTGGGACATCCTTTATGACATGACGGGGCCGTTCTTTCAGTCGCGCATCAATGCTGAAACGCAGTGGGTTGAATCGATCAATCTGCCGGGTGGCGAAGCGTCCTATCTGGCCGATGGCGCGGCAGATCCGGCATCGTTCAGCGAATTGCTGGCAAAGAACCTTGATACCTACGACTTCTCAACAAACGATGCGGGCGGGGTGGCCCTCCACTATATTGGCCAGGACAGGCTGACAGGCAGAAAATTCATCATCGATGGCGTCGAGATGGAACAGACCGAATTCCAGATCACCACGACCGATGCGGTGGGAAATGTGCTGAACACGCGTTCCGGAAATGAACTGATAAGCCGCGACTGGCGGCTGTTCATGTCCGACAGAGAGGTTGTCGATGACGGCATCGAACAGCGCACCGTGGTTTCGACCCCCGTCGACTTCATCTTTCCGGGCGAGGACGGCTTTCTTTCCACCGTGCCGAAATACGACTGCGACCTGAACATCGCCATGGCAGAGGTGCCCTGATGATGTCACCGGAATCTATTCACTGCGAACCGCCGCTGCACATGTCCTATCTGCCGGGAAGCGGGTCGCGGCTGGTCGTTTCGATCGCCGGCGTCGGGTTGCGGCGCGATGAAATTCCGCCCCCCGAATTCTACAAGATTGCCCATATGGATGGTCAGAACCATGTGCTGTTCGTTTCCGATGCCAGCCGTAGCTGGATGAACGGGCGCGGCGTGGCCGAGCAGATCGTGGCGGCTGTCAAGGCGCTGGCCGAACGCATTGGCGTGACCGAGATTTGCGCGATGGGTAATTCCATGGGTGGCACGGCAGCGATGATCCTTGCCACTCTGACGCAGATTGATCGTGTTCTGGCTGTTTCGCCACAGTTTTCGGTCAAGCGCGGCGTCGTGCCGGGAGAGCGCCGCTGGCGTGACTTTACCCGCAACATCGATACCTGGCGGTTTCCGCATGTGCCCGACCTGCGCGGAACCCAGACGATGGTGACGGTCCTGCACGGATCGCGCGATGACGAACTGCGTCATGCGCTGCGCTTTCCCGCCGATGCGGGCTATGCGCATTTCCTGTTTCCGGGCAAGGACCACAGCCTTGCCCGTGATCTGCACAGCCGTGGTCTGCTGGCCCGAATTGTCGCCTTTACCCTTGTCGGTCGCCCGGTTCGCGCCCGCACCGCCATCCGCGCCGCAGGCGGCATCAGCCGCGGCCGGTTCGAACGTTTCCGAATGAAGCCCCAAACCGCCGAGGCCCCGCTATGACCCAATATGATGAAGTCTGGTCCGCAGCCGAAGAAGCCCGCCGCGCGTGGATGCATGAGCATTCGCTTTACAAGCTGGATGATGAACACGCGTCCTGCGGGGTTGGCCTTGTCGTCGCGCTGAACGGCAAGCCCAGCCGCAAGGTAGTGGCCAACGGGATCGAGGCACTGAAGGCGGTTTGGCATCGCGGCGCCGTCGACGCCGATGGCAAGACGGGTGACGGCGCGGGTATTCATGTGCAGATTCCCGCCCCCTTCTTTTACGACCAGATCCGGCGCACCGGGCATGAACCCGACATGAACGCACTGGTGGCCGTCGGACAGGTGTTCCTGCCCCGCACGGATTTCGGCGCGCAGGAAACCTGTAGGACGATCGTGGAAACCGAAGTGCTGCGCATGGGCCATTACATCTATGGCTGGCGGCATGTGCCGGTGAACACCGATGTTCTGGGCGAAAAGGCCAATGCGACGCGGCCGGAAATCGAGCAGATTCTTATCAAGAACGCCAAGGGCGTGGATGAGGAAACGTTTGAGCGTGAACTTTATGTCATCCGCCGCCGGATCGAAAAGGCAGCGGCGGCGGCGAATATCGCGGGCATGTATCTGTGCAGCCTTTCCTGCCGGTCGATCATCTACAAGGGGATGATGCTGGCCGAACAGGTGGCCGTGTTCTATCCCGACCTGATGGATGAACGGTTTGAATCCGCCTTTGCCATCTATCACCAGCGCTATTCCACCAACACTTTCCCGCAATGGCACCTGGCGCAACCCTTCCGCATGCTGGCCCATAACGGTGAAATCAACACGCTGAAGGGCAACGTGAACTGGATGCGCAGCCATGAAATCCGCATGGCGTCCAGCACCTTTGGCGACATGGCGGGCGACATCAAGCCGATCGTGCCGGCGGGCACGTCGGATTCCGGCGCGCTGGACGCAGTTTTCGAGGTTCTGGTGCGGTCAGGCCGGTCTGCCCCGATGACCAAGACAATGCTGGTGCCGGAAGCCTGGTCGAAAAGCCAGGATGAAATGCCGAAGTCATGGCAGGACATGTATTCCTACTGCAATGCCGTCATGGAACCCTGGGATGGACCTGCCGCACTGGCAATGACCGATGGCCGCTGGGTTTGCGGCGGTCTGGATCGCAACGGCCTGCGTCCGATGCGCTATGTGGTGACAGGCGACGGCCTGCTGATCGCCGGGTCCGAGGCAGGCATGGTCCCCATCGATGAAACCGTGGTGCGCGAAAAGGGTGCGCTGGGGCCGGGGCAGATGATCGCCGTCGATATGGCCGAGGGCCGTCTGTATCACGACAGGGAACTGAAGGACAAACTTGCCGGGGCGCAGCCTTTCGGTGACTGGATTGCCAAGGTCACCGATCTGAACGCAATGATGCGCGACCTGCCCGAAACAGCAGGGTTCGGTGGCGCGGAACTGAGTCGTCGTCAGATCGCGGCAGGCTACACGCTGGAGGAACTTGAACAGGTCCTGACGCCGATGGCCGAGGACGGCAAGGAAATGATCGCTTCGATGGGCGATGACACGCCCGCCGCCGTGCTGTCGTCGGTCTATCGTCCGCTGTCGCACTATTTCCGGCAGAACTTCAGCCAGGTGACGAACCCGCCCATCGACTCCTTGCGCGAAACGCGGGTGATGAGCCTGAAAACGCGTTTCGGCAACCTCAAGAACGTGTTGGATGAAAGCAGTGCCCAGGCGGAAATTCTGGTGCTGGAAAGCCCGTTCGTCGCCAATGCCGAAGTGGCCAAGATGATGGATCACTTCGGCGCGGGCGTCGCGGTGATCGATTGCACCTTCCCCGCCGGTTCCGGCCCTGATGCCCTGCACCAGTGTCTGGAGCGGGTCCGGGCAGAGGCGGAGGATGCCGTTCGATCCGGCGCGGGGCATCTGGTGTTGACCGATGAACATCAGTCGGAAACCAAGGTGGCGATGCCAATGATCCTTGCGACCAGCGCCGTTCATTCCGGGCTGACGCGCAAGGGCCTTCGCACCTTTACCTCGCTCAATGTCCGGTCGGCCGAATGCATCGACCCGCATTATTTTGCCGTGCTGATCGGCTGCGGTGCGACGACGGTCAATGCCTATCTGGCGCAGGACAGTATCGCGGACCGTATCGGCCGTGGCCTGATGGAAGGTTCGCTGACTGACGCGATGCGCCGTTACCGCGATGCCATCGATGCCGGCCTGCTTAAGATCATGGCCAAGATGGGGATTTCGGTCATCTCGTCTTATCGAGGCGGGCTGAATTTCGAAGCCGTGGGGCTGAGCCGCGCCATGGTTGCGGAATATTTCCCCGGTATGCACAGCCGCATTTCCGGTATCGGTGTCACCGGCATCCAGCAGAAGCAGGAAGAGGTGCACGCGCGCGGCTGGAACGGCGGCACGGATGTGCTGCCCATCGGTGGCTTCTACAAGGCGCGCCGTTCGGGTGAAAAGCACGCCTGGGAAGCACAGACGATGCACATGCTGCAGGCGGCCTGTGACCGGGCCAGCTATGACCTGTGGAAGCAGTATTCGGCTGCGATGCGGGCCAATCCGCCTATCCACCTGCGTGACCTGCTGGACATCAAGCCGTTGGGCAAGCCTGTCCCGATCGACGAGGTGGAGAGCATAACCTCGATCCGCAAGCGCTTTGTCACGCCGGGAATGAGTCTGGGTGCATTGGGGCCAGAGGCGCACAAGACGCTGAACGTGGCGATGAACCGCATCGGCGCGAAATCCGACAGCGGCGAGGGCGGCGAGGATCCGGCACATTTCCTGCCGGAACCGAACGGCGACAATCCTTCGGCCAAGATCAAGCAGGTAGCCTCTGGTCGCTTCGGCGTGACGGCAGAATATCTGAACGCCTGCGAGGAACTGGAAATCAAGGTCGCCCAAGGTGCCAAACCCGGCGAGGGCGGCCAGTTGCCCGGCATGAAGGTGACGGAACTGATCGCGCGGCTGCGGCATTCGACCAAGGGGGTGACGTTGATTTCCCCCCCGCCGCACCACGACATCTATTCCATCGAAGACCTTGCACAGCTGATCTATGACCTGAAGCAGATCAATCCGCGCGCCAAGGTGACGGTGAAGCTGGTTTCAGCCAGCGGGGTAGGCACGATTGCTGCAGGTGTAGCCAAGGCCAAGGCGGATATCATCCTGATTTCGGGCCACAATGGCGGCACGGGCGCATCCCCCGGCACATCGATCAAATATGCCGGGTTGCCCTGGGAAATGGGCCTGACCGAAGCGCATCAGGTTCTGGCGATGAACAAGCTGCGCGAACGGGTAACTTTGCGCACCGATGGCGGGCTGCGCACGGGGCGGGACATCATCATCGCCGCGATGATGGGTGCCGAGGAATACGGCATCGGTACCGCCGCGCTGATCGCGATGGGCTGTATCATGGTGCGCCAGTGCCAGTCGAACACCTGCCCGGTGGGCGTCTGCACGCAAGATCCGCGGCTGCGGGCCAAGTTCACCGGAACGGCGGACAAGGTGGTGAACTTGATCACCTTCTATGCGCAGGAGGTAAGGGAAATCCTCGCCTCCATCGGCGCGCGCAGCCTGGATGAAATCATCGGCCGGGCGGACCTGCTCAATCAGGTGTCGCGGGGTGCCGCGAACCTGGATGATCTTGACCTGAACCCCTTGCTGATCACCGTCGATGGCTGGAACAAGATCGTCTATGATCGGTCCAAGCCGCGCAACGCGGTGCCCGACACGCTGGATGGTGAAATCATCAAGGATGGCCACCGCTTCTTTGAAGACGGTGAAAAGATGCAGCTTTCCTATGCTGTGCGAAATACCCACCGCACCATCGGAACGCGGGCATCCAGCCATATCGTGCGCAAGTTCGGCATGAACAACAGCCTGCAACCCGATCACCTGACGGTAAAGCTGTCCGGGTCCTGCGGGCAGTCGCTGGGGGCCTTCGCCGTGAACGGGCTGAAGCTGGAAGTGATGGGCGATGCCAACGACTATGTGGGCAAGGGCCTGTCGGGCGGCACCATTGCGGTGCGTCCCGGTATGGCCAGCCCTCTGGTTGCCGCGGACAACACCATTATCGGCAACACAGTGCTGTATGGGGCCACGGGGGGGCACCTTTTCGCAGCCGGCCGTGCGGGCGAACGCTTTGCCGTGCGCAATTCCGGGGCATCCGTGGTGATCGAAGGATGTGGCACCAATGGCTGCGAATACATGACCGGGGGTGTTGCGGTGATCCTGGGCAGGATCGGTGCAAACTTCGGCGCGGGCATGACCGGTGGCATGGCCTATCTTTACGATCCGGACGGCATTGCAAGGGCGCTGATCAATATGGAATCGCTGGTGGTTGACGCAGTCAGCCATCCCCATTGGGAAGCACAGCTCAAGACGTTGATCGAACGGCACCATGCGGAAACCGGCAGCGTGAAGGCGGGTGCCATCCTTCAGGACTGGGCGACGGAACGCAGCAACTTCCTTCAGATCTGTCCGAAGGAAATGCTCGTCCACCTGCCCCACCCCCTGAGCGCAGAGGCAATGGCTGTTCCGGCGGAATAGCCATCGGACAAAATTGCAGGCCACCGCTGTTCAGCAGCAGTGGCCTTTTTGTGACATAATCCTGTCCGGTTTCCGTGCAACAAGGCTGGCGAAACCTGACAGGACAAAGCTTCGGTGCCGACGACCTATACGGACCAGTTCTTTATCGTCGATCCGGGCACGGCGCCGGCAGCGGGAACTACGCTGACGGCCACAAATTATGATTTCATCGATGCCAATGACGATGGCCTGATCGGCACTACTGCAGGTGACACGTTCAATGGGCTGACCATCACCGATGTCTGGGTTGGTGACACGATCACCGTTGTGATGAACGGCGTGACCACCACCATCACCGGCGTGACATTCTATGTTACGGGGGGACCGGCGGTTTTCACCCCGACCGATGGCACGATTCTGTCGGACGCGGTGTTTCAAAGCTCCACCTGGGTCGACACGTCAACGCAAATCGCGGTTGGCAGTCTGACCCCGGCCTGTTTTGTAACGGGCACACTGATCGAAACCCCCGATGGCCCGCGCGCGGTCGAACATCTGCGTTCAGGTGATCTTGTCCTGACGCGGGACAACGGTGCGCAACCGTTGCGCTGGATCGGTGGCAGCCGGGTTGCGGGCACGGGAAAATTTGCCCCCGTGCGTTTTGCCACCGGCGTCGTCGGGAACAGTCGCCCTCTTCTCGTTTCCCCCCAGCACAGGATCCTGGTCACTGGATGGCGTGCTGAACTGGTATGCGGCACGGATGAGGTTCTTGTCGCCGCCTGCCACCTGGTCGATGGTGTGGGTGTGACGCTGGAACCAGTGCCCGAAGTTGAATACTTTCATCTTTTGTTCGACCGGCATGAAATCGTCTTTTCGGAATCGGCGCCAAGCGAAAGCCTCTATCCCGGTGATTTCGTCCTGACAGGAAATCCCGTCATGCGGGCCGAACTGCTTGCGCTGTTCCCCGAACTGTCGAAAGAAGCGGGCCTTGCCCGCTGGACAACCGCACGGCATGTGTTGCGCGCGCATGAGGCGCGGCTGCTGGCCGCTTGACCGTCAACACTGCCCGTGACTATTGGGCGTTATGGCGACGGCAGGCAAATCAGGTACGAAAAAGAAACAATCGTCGTCGCGCGGGTTCGGACTGCGCCGGGCGGTGGTCTGGATGCTGCGCGGCATGGCCGGGGCCGTTCTGGCGTTGTTCCTGCTGATCCTGGCCTATACTGTCATCGACCCACCGGTGACGCCCTATATGCTGGCAGAGCGCAGCCGTTACGGCGCACTTGACCGTGAGTGGGTTGATTTCGAGGACGTCAGCCTGGCGATGGCCGCCGCCATCGTTGCGGCAGAGGATGCCAATTTCTGCCAGCACTGGGGCTTTGACATGGCTGCGATCCGTGCCGCCATCGATGGCGGTGGCGGGCGGGGCGCATCCACCATCAGTCAGCAGGTGGTCAAGAATGTCTTTCTGTGGCAGGGACGAAGCTGGCCGCGCAAGGCGCTGGAGGCGATGATAACCCCGGTTGTCGAACTGGTCTGGTCAAAGCGGCGTATCCTTGAAATCTATATGAACGTTGCCGAAACCGGTAAGGGACGTTTCGGTGTCGCTGCGGCTGCGCGGGCAGAATTCGGCGTCGATGCCGCTGACCTGTCCGAGGTGCAGGCTGCCCGCATCGCTGCCCTGCTTCCCGCCCCAAAGAACCGCTCTGCTTCCAGTCCGGGCAGGGGGTTGCGTGGTCGGGCTGCCTCCATCGTTGATGGGGCGGCGACCATCCGCGCCGATGGCCGCGCGGATTGTTTCCTGGATTGAATGCAACCGGCGCGACCGCTATCAGGGGGCAATCCCGCAAGAGATGGCCGATGACCCGACTTTACCACGTTCCGCTTTCCCCCTTCTGCCGCAAGGTTCGCCTGACGCTGGCCGAGAAGAAGATCGAAGTGGAACTGGTCGAGGAACGCTATTGGGAAAGCGATCCCGAATTTCTTCGGCGCAACCCGGCGGGCAAGGTGCCGGTGTTGCGTTATGACGGGCGCACGCTTTCAGAAAGTCAGGCCATCTGTGAATATCTTGATGAAATGGTGCCCAGCCCCCCGCTGATGCCGAAATCGCCCGATGGCAGGTATGAAGTCCGCCGTCTGTGCGCCTGGTTTGATGACAAGTTTCATGCCGAGGTGACCTCGAAACTGGTTTATGAGCGGGTCAACAAGAAGGTGATGGGGCAGGGCTATCCGGATTCGAAGAACGTCAAGACCGGCGCGAACCGGATCAAGTACCACCTCGACTATCTGGCGTGGCTGCTGGACCAGCGCCGCTGGCTGGCGGGGGATGCCATGACGCTGGCCGACTTTGCCGCTGCCGCGCATCTGTCCTGTCTGGACTACATTTCGGATGTGGACTGGCATCGCAGCGCCACGGTCAAGGACTGGTATGCCAAGATCAAGTCGCGCCCCGCCTTCCGCTCGCTTCTGGCCGATCAGGTGCCCGGTTTCCCGCCGCCGCAGCATTATGCCGATCTGGATTTCTGATCGGGCTGCAGGCGGGGGATTTCGCATCCCCCGCACCCCCTGCGGGATATTTGCGGACAGAAAATGGACATGAAGGCGCGTCTTGTTGCCCAGGCGCGGGCCGAGGGCTTTGTTGCAGCGGGCATTTGCCGACCCGATGCAATCCCGCAGGCGGCGGAACGGCTTGCAAGCTTTGTAGCGGAGGGCCGGCATGGCCAGATGGGCTGGATGGCCGAACGCATGGGGTGGCGCGGCAATCCGGTGGCGCTGTGGCCCGAGGCGCGGTCGGTCATCATGCTGGCGGAAAGCTACGCGCCGCAGGGCGATCCGCTGGCCGTGCTGGAAAGGCCCGACCGGGGCGCGGTATCGGTTTATGCCCAGGGTCGCGACTATCACGATCTGGTCAAGAGGCGGCTGAAACGGCTGGGGCGCTGGCTGATCGGTGAGGCGGCCCGATCTTCTTTGCGCTGCGAGATCAAGGTTTTCGTCGATACAGCGCCGGTGATGGAAAAACCGCTGGCACAGGCCGCGGGGTTGGGTTGGCAGGGCAAGCATACCAACCTCCTTGGCCGCAATCTGGGAAACTGGTTCTTTCTGGGGGCGATCTTCACGACACTGGAGCTGGAGCCGGATACGCCGGAAACCGAACATTGCGGCAGTTGCACGGCCTGTCTTGATATCTGCCCGACCAATGCGTTTCCCGCGCCCTTTCAACTCGATGCGCGGCGGTGCATTTCCTATCTGACGATCGAGCACAAGGGCCCGGTTGACGAGGACCTGCGCCCGCTTTTGGGCAATCGTATTTATGGTTGCGACGATTGTCTGGCGGTTTGTCCGTGGAACAAGTTTGCCGTTGCGGCCCACGACATGGGCTATGTCGCACAGGTGGGTGCGCCACCGCTGGCAGAGTTGGCCAAGCTGGACGATGCCGGTTTCCGCGCGCGGTTTTCAGGAAGTCCGGTCAAGCGTATCGGGCGCGATCGTTTTGTGCGCAATGTGCTTTATGCCATTGGCAATTCGGCCGTGGCATCGCTGCAGGAAGTGGCTGCAGGTCTGGCTTGCGATCCCGATCCGGCAGTGGCCGATGCCGCGCGCTGGGCAGTTCGTCGCCTGTTGACGGCTGCGGGTTCGGCGGGTTTCCCACAACCAGAACGAAAGTGATGCAGAATCCCCTTTTTTGGTGCATGATGGATCACCATCCATCCAACCGACCTGAAGAGGAGCGACCATGACACGGCATATTACCGATCATCGCGGCAC
>JBOFCO010000027.1:0-26824 GCA_051646105.1 Paracoccaceae bacterium | reverse complement strand
TGGACAAGCTGGTTGCCATGGGTCTGATCCCCGAAGATCAGGCAATGAGTGCACGCATGATGCTGGGCCTGTTTGCCAAACCGGGTGATGGTGAGGATACGCTGATCTCCGATCTGGAAATGGGCGCCGACGGCAGCATCACCGCCAACGGACAGCGGATCAAGTAATCAACTGACATCAGTGGGATGGGCCGTGCAGAAACGCCTGCGCGGCCCATTTTTTTGCCGCAATCGGATGCGAAGCGAGCTTTGGAAGCTTTGCACAGCCTTGAAAGGTATATCATGTTCCGTTCCCGAACACTGTTTGGTGCCCTGTTGCTGGGCGTGGCTGGCGTTCAGGCCGCGCAGGCCGATGTTACCGCAGATCGTGTCTGGGCTGACTGGCAGGCGCAGGCATCGGCATTCGGGTTCGAGCTTGAAGGGCAGGTGCAGCGTGACGGAAAAGTGCTGCGCGTTGCGGACGCAAACCTGACATCGCATGGCATCAGGATTCTGGAGGCGCAGGAAATCGCCCTGACCGAGCAAGCGGGCGAAGTGACAGTGACATTCCCGAAAAACATCATGACGAACGTTGATGGCGATCCGGCCAACAACACGCACCTTGATATCGCTACGGGCGATCTGGCCCTGACCGCGACCGAGGCTGGCCCAGGGCTGGCCTATGCCTATGCGGCGACGAAAATCGATATGGAATACAGCATCCGGCAAACCCAGGAAGGCTATGAGGGAACCGACACGGTGACGACGAGCACTGGAACGGTTTCGATGTCCGGTCTCAGCGGTCAGGTGATGCCGGCAGCCGATCTGTCCGGCCGTCGCGACTTTGCCTTTGCTGCGAAAACACTCGGTTACAATACGAATGACAAGGTGGAAGGCGACGAATATTCCGCATCCTCAGGCACCAGCGAAAGCCTGACCGAGGACGTTGTATTTCAGGGACAGGTCACGCTGCCACCCGCGCACCCGCTGACGGAAATGGACAGCACCGACGATTTCGCGGCGGCGGTGCAGTCAGGGCTTTCGGTCAACATTTCCGGATCGCAGGGCAAGTCAGTTGGCAAGAGCAGGGTCGAGACTTTCTTGTTTGGCTTTTCCTTCGATATGGTCTCGGACAACAGCACTTTCGATCTGGGGTTCGACAAGACATCCGTCAGGGGGAGCTCTGACATGGGGAAGCTTTCGATCACCTTCTCCTCTCCACTCCTGCCGTTCCCGCAGGGCAGGGTCGATGTCACCGGGGGGACGTTTCAGGCGGTTGTGCCTCTGGCAACGATCGAGGAACCACAGGATTTCGTGTATAGTATCATGCTCAAGGACATGGCTCTCAGCGACGAGATCTGGGCCTCCTTCGATCCCACCGCAACCTTTGACCGGGGGCCGGTCAACCTTGTCGTCGACCTGACCGGCAAAGTGATCTGGCAGCCTTTCGCCCTGCTCGCAGCCGAAACAACCGGCGTGGCGGTGCCGCCGCCGCAGGTGACGGAAGTGAACCTGAACAACCTGCATGTTGCCGCAGCCGGTGCCGAGGTGACCGGAAAGGGGCAGGTCACGCTGGACTGGTCCGCTGTCACCAACATGGACGGTTCGCCAACGCCGCTCGGCACCCTTGATTTCACGTTGAAGGGCGTGAACGGGCTGATCGACAAGGCGGTCAGTGCCGGCCTGATCCCCGAGGCAGAAGCAGCCATGCCCCGAATGATGCTGAACATGTTTGCGAAGCCGGGTGATGGCGATGACGTGATGACATCGGCCGTAGAATTTCGGCCCGACGGCGGCGTTTATGCCAATGGACAGCGTATGCAGTAGCACTGTCGTGCCTGCTGAAGATGGCGGTGGGCTTGCGCTTTCGTCCGCTTGGCACTAGCTGCGAATTGCGGAACGAAACGGGCGGGTGCAATGGCCGACGGACTTGAAAACCTGACCGGCGCGCTGCTGGATGCGGCACGCAGGGCGGGGGCGGATGCCGCCGACACGCTGGCCATCGAAGGCACGGCGCTGTCGGTCGATGTGCGTGGCGGGCGGCTGGAGCAGGCAGAGCGTGCCGAGGGCATTGAAATCGGCCTGCGTGTGCTGGTCGGCCAACGGCAGGCGTGTGTCTCGGCTTCTGATACCTCGGCCCTGACAATAGCGGCTTTGGCCGAACGCGCCGTCGCCATGGCACGCGAAGCCCCCGATGACCCGACCCTTGGATTGGCCGATGCGGCCGACCTTGCCGGGCAGCGCGACGCATCGGCGCTGGAGCTTTGCGATCCTGCACCCGAACCGGATGCAGAGATGCTTCAGGAAGATGCGCGTCAGGCCGAAGCCGCCGCCCTTGCCGTCGCGGGCGTGACGCAGGTGCAGCAGGCATCAGCGGGCTATGGCCTGCGGCGCATCCGGCTTGCGGCCAGCAACGGTTTTTCGGGCGGATATGCCCGCAGCACACGGTCCCATTCCGTAGTGGCGATCAGCGGCACAGGCACGGGGATGGAGCGTGACTGGCATGGCGACAGCCGTGTGTTCCAGTCTGATCTGATTGCGCCCGCCGAAATCGGCCGCATCGCAGGCGAACGTGCGGTGGAACGGCTTGGCGCGCGCAAACCGCCGACGGGCGCCTTTCCGGTGCTGTTCGATGAACGAGTATCCTCGACCCTCGTCAGTCATCTGCTGGGGGCGATCAATGGCAGCGCGGTCGCGCGGGGTGCCACGTGGCTGCGCGATGCCATGGGCGAAAGCGTGCTGCCCGATGGGATGGACCTGACCGAAAATCCGCATCGCCCCCGCATCAGCGGTTCGCGCATGTTCGATGCCGAAGGACTGGCCACAAGCCGTCGGAACATCGTGCAGAACGGCGTGCTGCAATCCTGGACACTCGATCTGGGCACTGCGCGCCGGCTTGGCCTGCGTTCGACCGCCAACGCGGCACGCGGAGTTGGCGCGGCACCTGCACCCGTTGTTTCGAACGTCGCACTGACCGAAGGAACGCACAGCCGCGAAGACCTGATCCGCGACATGGGTCGGGGGCTGCTGGTGACCTCTCTCATCGGGTCGTCAATCAATGCAACCACCGGGGACTATTCGCGTGGGGCCGCAGGCTTCTGGGTGGAGGGCGGCCAGATCACCCATCCGGTCAATGAATGCACCATCGCCGGCAACCTGCGGCAGATGTTGCGCGGTCTGGTAGCTGCGAATGACGCCCGGCATCACCTGTCTTTCGTGGTGCCCAGCCTGCTGGTCGACGGGCTGACGCTGGCCGGTAGCTGACGTGTCGCAGGCAGACGACCTTGCCCTGCTGACAGAGGCCGCCCATGCCGCTGGCGACATCGCGCGCAAGTACTGGCGGCAGGATCCGCAGGTCTGGGAAAAGGGCGAAGGTGCCGGCCCGGTGACAGAGGCCGATCTGGCGATAGATCGCATGTTGTCCGAAACACTGCGCAGGGCGCGCCCCGATTATGGCTGGCTGTCGGAAGAGACAGAGGATGACGCAGCCCGCCTGAACCATGACCGGGTTTTCATCACCGATCCCATCGACGGCACCCGCGCCTTTGTCGCCGGGGAAAAGGGGTTCGCCCATGCGCTTGCCGTGGCCGACGGCGGCAGGATCACCGCTGCCGTGGTCTATCTGCCGCTGCTTGACCTGCTTTATGCCGCCACTGCCGACGGGCCAGCCACCTGCAACGGCAGCCCGATCGCCCCTTCTGCCCATGCCGATGCCGAAGGCGCACGGCTTTACGCCAATTCATCGGCACTTGGCGCGCAGCACTGGTCCGGTCCGGTGCCGATATTCGAACGGATGTTCAACGCATCGCTGGCCTGGCGGATGTGCCGCGTGGCCGATGGCAGCGCCGATGCCGTGCTCAGCTTCGGCAAGGTCTGGGAATGGGACAGTGCCGCAGCGTCACTGATCCTCAGCGCGGCGGGGGCAAAAGTCACGGATTGTACAGGCGCGACTTTGGCCTTCAATGCCGTCTATCCCCGATCCAACGGGGTGCTCGCTGCGAACCCTTCCCTGCATGGTGCCATGCGCACCCGACTTGCGGCCTGAGCGCCAAGCGGGAATAGTGATCGGGCAAGGCTGAACGGACCCGACTGAAAGGTACCACCATGTCCCGTAACTGCATCCTGATCGGCGCGCCCATCGACAGCGGCCAGCGCCGCCCCGGTTGCCTGATGGGACCCGCGGCCTATCGCGTGGCCGGCATCGCCCAGACCCTGCGTGATCTTGGCCATACCGTAACCGACCATGGCGATCTGGTGCTTGCCGATCTTCCTGCGGTGACCTGTTCCAACCCGGCCGTGCATTCCCTGCCCGAAACGCTTGGCTGGACCGAAGCGCTGGCCCATGCCACCCGATCCGCAATGACAGGCGGCTTCCCCATCATCATGGGCGGCGATCACTCACTTGCGCTTGGATCGGTCGCCGGTGTTGCCGCCCATGCCGAAACACTGGGCCGCCCCTTGTTCCTGCTGTGGCTCGACGCGCATTCCGATTTCCATACGCCACTGACGACCCAGTCGGGCAACCTGCATGGTACGCCGGTCGCCTATATTGCCGGCCGCGACGGTTTCGATGCCTTTCCACGCTTTCCGGCCCCAATCCCGGCCGAACGCATCTGCCTGTTCGGCATCCGCTCTGTCGATCCGGCGGAACATGCCGCACTGCTGGATCACGACATAGCCATCAACGACATGCGTGTACTTGACGAGCGCGGCATCGTCGCGCCGCTGCGGGAATTTCTGGAAAATGTCCGCGCAGCCAACGGCCTGCTGCATGTGTCGCTGGATGTCGACTTTCTTGATCCGTCCATCGCCCCCGCGGTTGGCACCACAGTTCCCGGCGGCACCACATTCCGCGAGGCGCATCTGGTCATGGAACTGCTGCACGAAAGCGGCCTGGTCACCTCTCTCGACCTGGTCGAGTTGAACCCGTTCCTTGACGAGCGCGGCCGTACGGCAAAGCTGATGGTCGATCTGGTCGGCAGTCTGATGGGCCGCAAGGTCTTTGACCGCCCGACCCGTAGTTTCGGCTGACTGCGCGTCTGCGCGGGAAAGGCTTGGATATTCCGCGTGGCGCATCGCAAAGTCTCAACTTTGCGGCGCACAGGGAAAATTGTCGTTACGAATTTGATGGAAATGGTGGGCGACCCTGGAATCGAACCAGGCGTGGGTCGCCCCGGGGGAGTTACAGTCCCCTGCCGCACCTTGCAGCTCGTCGCCCGCCATGTCGGGCTGCTTAGCCAACGCCCCCAGATGCGTCAAGGCGAAAATCCAGCGTGATGATGGCACCTGCTTTGCGCTTGCACGGCGCAGATATCAGGGCCATTCAAGGCAGACCGGAGGGAAGGCGCAGCATGAAGAAACCGGATTGGGTGATAGACAAGGAACGGGCGCGGCGGGCGGCAGCGGCGGAAACCGTCTGGCTTTTCGGTCTGCATGCAGTGCGGGACGCGCTGGTGAATCCGGCACGCGAAAAACTGCGGCTGGTGGTCACCAAGAACGCACATGACAAGCTGGCAGAGGCGATTGCCGAGGCAGGCATCATCCCCGAAATCGCCGATCCGCGCCGTTTCGAAGTGCCGATTGATGACGGATCGGTGCATCAGGGTGCTGCGGTCGAGGTGAAGCCGCTGAACTGGGGCGGTTTTGCCGATACCTGCGCCACTGGACCAGGGGCAGGGATCGTCGTGGCGCTGGACCGGGTCACGGATCCGCACAATGTCGGGGCTGTCCTGCGGTCAGCCGAGGTGTTCGGCGCGCGGGCGGTGATCGCCCCCCTGCACCATTCCGCGCCCGAAACCGGCGCACTGGCCAAGACGGCCTCGGGCGCGCTGGAACGGCAGCCCTATTTCCGCGTCCGCAATCTGGCCGACGCGCTGGAAGAGTTGCGCGACATGGGCTTCATGCTGCTTGGTCTGGCCGGAGAAGCCGAAATGTCGCTGGCCGAAGGGCTTGCTGCCTGCGGAACACGCCCGGTGGTGCTGGTGCTGGGGGCCGAAGGGCCCGGTCTTCGCGAAAAAACCCGCGACACCTGCGATCACCTTGTGCGCATACCTTTTGCGGGGGCTTTCGGATCGCTGAACGTGTCCAATGCCGCCGCCGTTTCGCTATATGCGGCAGCAAACAGAGCAGCCGGGACCTGACACCTGCCGATCACAGCTTTGCGACGGGGTCTTCAATCCCGTCCGCGCTGCCCTAGCTATGAAGGGACACGGGACCGGAACTTCCGTGTTTTTCCTACTGTCCCTCGTTCCGCAACTTGGGCTCGGACCGCACTTGGTCCGGGCCTTTTCCTCGGATATGATCGGGACCATGGCACAGCATCCCACAGATACACCCGACGCCCGCATCGCGGAAATCCTGCGCGGCACCAACACCATCGCCCTTGTCGGCTGGTCACCCCGGCCCGACAGGCCCAGCCATTCGGTCGCGGCTTTCCTGAAATCCTGCGGCTACCGGGTGATCCCGGTCAATCCGGGACAGGCAGGGCAGCAGGCGCTTGGCGAAACCGTACGCGCCTCGCTGGCTGACATCGCGCCAGAAGAAGGCGTGGATATGGTCGACATCTTTCGCCGGTCAGAGGACGTGCCGCCGGTGGTCGAGGATGCCCTTGCCCATCTTCCGGGGTTGAAAACCGTGTGGATGCAGCTTGGCATCCGCAACGAGGCGGCGGCAAGCGCCGCACGGGCCAAAGGCGTGGCCGTGGTCGAAAACCGCTGCCCGGCAATCGAAATCCCGCGCCTTGGTGTGTGGCGGGAATAACGCCTCTATACGCAGACTTCAGGCAGGAACGGTTTCCACACCCAAGATCAGCGGCAGGTGCTTTGCCGCTTCAACCCATGTCTCTCCTTCGTCCCGCGTGGCAAAGACCGATCCGGTATTGGTGCCGAAATAGACCCCCGCGGGTTCGGCGCTGTCGCCCGCCATTGCCTGCCGCAGCACCGTGAAGAAGCAGTTCTTGGCGGGCAGCCCCTTGTCCTGCCGGGTCCAGCTTTCACCGCCGTCGCGGGTACGCCAGACTGCGGCAGAGGCATCTGGCGGAAAGCGCCCCGCCTGATCGCCATTCAGCGGGATCACCCAGGCGGTGCGCGGATCGCGTGGATGCACAACGATGGGGAAACCATAGCGCGAGGGCAAACCTTCGGAAATGTCCGTCCAGCTTCGCCCGCCATCTTCGCTGCGGAACACGCCGTGGTGGTTCTGCTGATACATCAGATCGCCGGGGCCAGCGCCCGACCGCACCATGTTGTGCACGCACAAACCCACCTCCTGCTCCGGGTGGTCATGTCTGTGGTCATGATCATGATGCGCGGCAGCGCCGGCATTGGACACACGGTTGCGTCGGTCCCAGGTCTTGCCGCCGTCTTCGGTGGCGAAAACCCCGGCGGCGGATATGCCGACCCATGTCTTGCGCGGATCGTCCGGATCGCTGACGATCGTATGAACCACCAATCCAGCACCCCCCGCCTCCCAGCCTTCGCGGCTTTCATGCCCGGTCAGGCCGGTAACTTCGGCCCACGTCGTGCCGTTGTCGGTGCTTTCGAACAGTATTCCCGGCTTGCCGCCCGCAAGCAAACGGTCGCCCGCACGACCAAGCGACCATAGAACCTCGACCTTGCCGGTGAAGGGTGCCGGGGGATTTGGTTTCATCCCGAACTGGGCTGCCATCGCGGGATCGTTGTTCAGCCATTCATCAAGCTTGCCGTTTGACAGCAGCGACAGTGTCCATGTCGCGCCGCCATCATCCGACCGCCAGACACCCGCGCCCTGCCATTCGCCACCCCCGGCAGCCCAGATCGTCTTGCCGCCCGGTGCCGCAATGGCGTGATTGATCGGCCAACCGTCACAATGCGGGCCACTGACGGACCATTCCGCGCCCTCGGGCCGCAGGATAAAAAGCCCCTTGGTGGTTCCGATCAGCAATGTGGTCATGACAGCCTCCCTCCCGTTCGCCCGGAAAGGCTAGCATGGAGGACAAAGGTTGAATAGCGGGGGGTGCGGGCCGGTTTTCGAAGACCGCCTATCGCATCAAGACCGGCGGTGTCGTGTTTTCCTGCCACCCCGCGCGGTGCAGCAGCGGCGTATCATCCTGCGTTTCAGGCCAGCCGATGCACAGATAGCCGGTCAGGCGCCAGCTCTCCGGCACCTCCAGAACATGGGCGGCGGCCAGCGGATCGAGGATCGAAACCCAGCCCACCCCAAGGTTCAACGCCCGCGCCGCAAGCCAGATCGTGTGGATCGCCATGGCCGTGGAATGGCCCAAGGTTTCCGGCATTGTCTTGCGCCCCAACCCGCGCCCTTCAGAGGGATCGGGCAGGGTGAACACCGCCAGATGTTCCGGAGCCTCACGCAGTCCCGCCAGTTTCAGCCGCAGATATTCGGCACGCACGGCATCGTCATAGCCCGTCGCGGCCTGCGCGTTTGCCTGTTCGAACAGGGTTGTGATCGCGGCGCGGCGGGCCGGATCGCGCACCAGAACCAACCGCCACGGACGGCAGTTCCCGACCGAAGGTGCAAGATCCACCTGCGCCAGCACACGCGCCAACAGCGCCTCCGGCACCGGGTCACGCCGGAAATGCCGCACATCGCGCCGCCAGCGCATCAGGCATTCCAGATTGTCGGCCGTCGTTTCGGGAAATTCCATGTCAGAGAGGCAGACCGCGCATCAGGCGCGGCACTTCGCCCGCGATCCCCGCGGCCTGCCGGATGAAGGCGCGGCGCACGGGCGGCAGGGCGTTGACCAGCCCCATCCCCAGCACCCGCCCTGCCCGCAGGATCGGATTGTCATTTGAAAACAACCTGACAGTGCTGTCCATGCCCAGCGCCATCAACGTGTTGTCGAACCGACGCCAGCGTTGATAGTCAGCCAGCACAACGGAGGAGCCGATATCGTCGCCCCGGCGCCGCGCTGTTACCAGAACTTCTGCCAGCGCCGCCACGTCACGCAGACCAAGGTTGAGCCCCTGCCCCGCCACCGGGTGCACGCCATGGGCGGCATCCCCCACCAGCGCCAGCCGGTCAGCGACATGGCTTTGTGCAAGACTCAGCGAAAGCGGATAGCTGCTGCGCGGGCTGTCGGTCTGCAACTGGCCCGAACGGTCACCGAAAGCATCCGACAGAACGGCGGCAAAACCGGCATCGTCCAGCGCCAGCAGATCGCGGGCATGGGCTTCCCGCGTGCTCCACACCATTGCGGAACGGTTTCCCTTCAGCGGCAGCATTGCCAGCGGCCCGCCGGGCAGGAACACCTGCCAGGCGATGCCGTCATGCGGCAGTTCATGCGTCACGGCGCAGACCACGGCCACCTGTCCATAATCGTGCGTGTCACGGCGGATGCCTGCCCGCGCTGCTGTGCCGCTGCCGCGTCCGTCCGCCCCGATCAACAGGCGGGCACGGTATTGCGCCCCATCCGCCAGGGTCACTTCGACCTGACCCGGGCCTGTGACCTGCGCCACCACCTCTGCCGGGGCCAGATGGGTAATCCCCGGGGCTTCCGCAATCGCGGCCAACAACGCGGGACGCAGGACCCGATCCTCGACCATGAAACCCATCGCGCCATCTTCGATTTCTGCTGCGTCAAAGCCAAGCGTGACGGGCAGCGCACTGCTGCCATCCGCCGTGCGAATGCCGGTGATTGGCTGGGAAGCCGCTGCCACACGCGGCCACACCCCAACCGCCGCCAGCAGCTTTTGCGACCCCAGCGCCAGCGCATAGGCGCGCCCGTCAAATCCGGTATCAGCCCGCGTTTCAGCGGGCAGCGCATCGACCAGCGTCACGCCGAACCCCGCCTGCGCAAGCGCAAGCGCCAGGACCGGGCCATTCAGCCCGCCGCCGACGATCAAAATGTCGCTGTCGATCTTCATCCCGTCACTATGCGCCGCCGCGCGGGATTGTCCATGCGCGTCGCTGTCGCTACCCTTTCGTGCAACCACAGGGGAGCATCATGCAGGATTGGCTGAAGACAAGCGCATCGGACCTGGGCCGGGGAATCGGCGCGGGGCGGATCGACCCTGTGGCACTGACAGAAGCTTTTCTGGAAGCCGCAGCGCGCCACCCGGATGCCAGCCGCATCTACGCGCGGATGACCGCCCCCCGCGCAAAGGCAGAGGCAGGGGCGGCGGCGGCCCGCGCCCGCGACGGCGTGCGTCGCGGTTTGCTGGATGGTGTGCCGCTGTCTTGGAAAGACCTGTTCGACACGGGGGGAACTGCGACCGAGGCCGGATCGGCGCTGCTGTCGGGCCGCGTCCCCGACCGGGATGCCGAGGTGCTGCTCCGTGCCACGGCTCAGGGGCTGGTCTGCCTTGGCAAGACCCATATGACCGAACTGGCTTTTTCCGGGCTTGGCCTGAATCCGGTCACGGCGACACCCCCAAACGTCAATGATCCGAAAGCTGCGCCGGGGGGATCGTCGTCGGGCGCGGCGGCCTCTGTCGCCTTTGGTCTGGCACCTGCGGCAATCGGATCGGATACCGGTGGCTCTGTCCGTACGCCAGCGGGCTGGAACGATCTGGTCGGGCTGAAAACCACATCGGGTCGCCTGCCGCTGACAGGCGTCGTACCGCTGGCCGAGGCTTTCGACACCATCGGCCCGCTGACCCGCACGGTCGAGGATGCCGCGCAGCTTCTGGCGGTGCTGGATGGCGGCAAGCCAGCCGATCTGGAAGCGGCCAGCCTGAAAGGCGCACGGATCATGGTGCTGGACACCGTGGCGCAGGATGACCTGCGCGACGCCCCCGCCCGCGCGCTGGAAACCGCGATGAAACAGCTTTCACAGGCGGGGGCAATCCTGCGACACGAAAAGGCGCCCGAGGTGGCCGAGGCGATGAAACTGTCGCCGCCGCTGTTCGGATGCGAGGCCTGGGGCACATGGCGCGACGTGATCGAAACTGCCCCTGAAAAGATGTTCCCCCGCATTCTGGAACGGTTCCGGGGCGGGGCTGCGTTTTCCGGCGCGGATTATGTTTCCGCATGGCGGCGGCTTCGCGACCTGCGCGCTCAATGGCTGGCAAGGGCTGCCGCATACGATGCCGTGCTGCTGGTCACGTCACCGAACCTGCCGCCCGATGCGGAACGGCTGCTGGCCGACGAGACCTATTTCGTCACCGAAAACCTGCTGGCCCTGCGCAACACCCGCATCGGCAACCTGATGGGGGCCTGCGCGCTGACCCTGCCGTCGGGTGTCCCGTCAGTGGGCGTGTCGCTGATGGGCCTGCCGATGGCCGAGGAACGCCTGCTGCGTCTGGGCGCAGCGGCAGAACGGGTGTTGGGATGAGTTGTGCCGTCCCAGCGCACCCTCGGGCGCGGCAAGTTGAATTACTTGTTACACAATCCTTTGGCCCAGCTCGCTACCGATAACGCGCCGCAAGGTCGCGCAGGGCGCCTGCAAAAAGCAGCACATCGATCCCGACACCAACGAAATTCGCCCCGGCGGCCTTGCAGCCGTCAATGAAATCAGGCGTCGTTGCCAGAACCCCGGCAATCCTGCCCGCCTTGCGGATGCGGGTCAGGGCATCAAACACGGCGATGCGCAGTTCGGGCACAGACGTATTCCCCAGATGACCCATATCGGCGGCAAGGTCTGACGGGCCGATGAACACGCCATCAACGCCCGGCACCGCCAGAATGTCGTCAAGCGCGGCCAGTCCGCGAACACTTTCGACCTGAAGCAGCAAGCAGATTTCCCGGTTTGCTGTGGTCAGATAGTCGGGGATTGCCGAGAACCGGGAAGCGCGCGCCAGCGAGGAACCGACACCCCGAAACCCTTCGGGCGGATAGCGGGTGGCCCGGACCAGCATTTCCGCCTGTTCGGCACTGTCCACCATCGGGATCAGCAGCGTCTGCGCGCCGATATCAAGCGCCTGCTTGATCTTGACCGGGTCACCGTCGGGCAGGCGCACCACCGGGGCAGAGCTGCCGCGATCAAGCACCGCAAGCTGTGTCATCGTGCTGCGCAGGTCGTTGGGCGCATGTTCGCCGTCGATCAGCAGCCAGTCGAATCCGACTGTTCCCGCGATCTCGGCAGCATAGGGGTCGGCCATGCCCAGCCAGATGCCATGAAGAACTTCGCCGGACAGCAGGCGGTGTTTCAGGGGATTGACTGGCGCGGGCATGTGTTTTCCTCAATCGAAAGCAATGGAAACCTGCCCGAATGGGCCAAAGTCGGCGTGGAAGCGGCTGCCCGGCGGGGCCTCGAGCGGCCGGATGAAGCTGCCTGACAGAACAATATCACCGGCGCAGATACCTTCACGGTGCTAATCCTCTTCCGTGTCATCCTGACCATTTTGCGCGACAAACTTGCGCAGCATATCCTCAAGCTGATCTGACAATGCAGGACCGAGCTGATCGCGCAGGTCGCGGTCATAGGCGATGGCACGCTGGCCAAGGTCGCGGAAGATGGCGCGGCCCTTTTCGGTCAGCGACAGGATTTCCGCGCGGCGGTCCTGCGCGCTGATGGCGCGGGATAGCATGCCCTCTGTCTCCATCATGGCGACGGCGCGGCTGACCTTGGTTTTCTCGATATGCGAAATGGCGCAGATGTCACGGGCGGTCATCGCGCCGAACTTGCCCAAGTTGGCCATGACACGCCATTGCGTGCGGCTCATCCCGTAAAGCGCGCGATAGGTCGCCTGAAACGATCTTGAAGTCGCCTCTGCTGCCTGATTCAGCAGATAGGGCAGGAAGTTTTGCAGATCGAACTCGGCAGGTTGGCCGCCATCAATGTCTCGTTGTTGGTGCTGCATCTTCATCACTATGGTTTCACCCGGTCCGGATGCGCGGCGGCGATTTCCGGGAGTGTTTCCAGGCGGGCCGAGATTGCCGCTATGCACGGGAAGGCTGCCATATCGACCCCCCAGCGGCGGGCGTTGTAAACCTGCGGAATCAGACAGATGTCGGCAAGGCTGACGCTGTCGCCGTGACAAAAACGCCCGGTTCGGGGATGATCAAGCATCGCTTCCAGCCCGACAAACCCCATTGCAATAAAATGCTGCATCCAGTTTTCCATACCAAGAGTCCCGCCGGAAGCTGCCACTGCCTGCTTGGCCACGCGCAGGTTGCAGACAGGCTGGATTTCCATCGCCACGGCATAAGCCAGCGCCCTGACCCGCGCCCGGCCCGGTGCATCGGGCGGCAGGAAGTCGGCGCCATGAACCTCATCCAGATATTCCAGAACGGCCACCGACTGCGTCAGGGTCAGCCCGTCAATCTGCAACGTCGGCACCAGCCCCTGCGGATTGCGTGACAGGTTTTCCGCACCGGTCTGTTCGCCCGCGACCAGATCGACAGAGACACGTTCATAAGGCAGTCCAAGCAGGTTCAGCGCGATCCGCAGCCGGTAGGCAGAGGAGGATCGCCAGTAGTCGTGCAGGATGATCGGTTCGTTTGGCATGGTGGGTCGTTCTGATCCGCCGCGCACGACAGATGATACGCGGCAGATACGAAATTAGCTTGACTTAGTTGCAAATGCAACCAATATTCCGAACGGCTGACCGAGGCTTGCGGAGGACAAGATGACACAACATTCCCTTCCCAAAGGCATGATCCGCGCCGCGTCGATCGCGGGCCCGCATGAAGGTTACATGCCCGGCTTCGGCAATGATTTCGAGACGGAGGCCTTGCCAGGCGCGCTGCCGCAGGGAATGAACTCTCCCCAGAAATGCAACTACGGACTTTATGGCGAGCAGCTTTCCGGCACCGCCTTCACCGCACCCAGCCACCAGAACGAACGCACTTGGTGTTACCGCATCCGGCCTTCGGTCAAGCACACGCACCGCTTCACCAAGATCGATGTTCAGCACTGGAAATCCGCGCCCTGCATCGATCCGGGCATCGTCAGCCTTGGCCAGTACCGCTGGGATCCGGTGCCGGTGCCCGCCGAGCCGCTGACATGGATTACGGGCATGCGCACCATGACCACGGCGGGCGACGTGAACATCCAGACCGGCATGGCATCGCATATCTATCTTGTGACCGAGTCGATGAGGGATGAATATTTCTTCAGCGCCGATGGCGAGCTGCTGGTCGTGCCGCAGGAAGGCCGCTTACGGTTCTGCACCGAATTGGGTGTGATCGATCTGGAGCCGAAGGAAATCGCCATCCTGCCGCGCGGGCTGGTTTACCGGGTGGAGGTTCTGGAAGGCCCAGCCCGCGGCTTTGTCTGCGAGAATTACGGGCAGAAATTCCAGCTTCCCGGTCGTGGCCCGATCGGTGCCAACTGCATGGCCAACCGGCGCGATTTCAAGACACCTGTCGCGGCCTATGAAGACCGTGAGGTGCCGTCCACCGTCACCGTCAAATGGTGCGGCCAGTTCCATGTGACAGCCATCGGACATTCGCCATTGGACGTGGTGGCCTGGCACGGCAACTACGCGCCCTGTAAATACGACCTGCGCACCTATTGCCCGGTCGGCGCAATCCTGTTCGACCACCCCGATCCGTCGATCTTTACCGTGCTGACCGCGCCTTCGGGGGTGGAGGGCACGGCAAACATCGATTTCGTGCTGTTCCGCGAACGCTGGATGGTGGCGGAAAACACCTTCCGCCCGCCGTGGTACCACAAGAACGTGATGTCGGAACTGATGGGCAATATCTACGGCGTCTACGATGCCAAACCAAAGGGCTTCATCCCCGGTGGCATGAGTCTGCACAACTGCATGTTGCCGCACGGGCCGGACAAGAACGCCTTTGAGCGTGCCTCGAATGCCGAGCTGAAAGCGGAAAAACTGGATGAAACCATGAGCTTCATGTTCGAGACGCGCTTCCCGCAGCACCTGACCGCTTGGGCCGCCACTGCCGGGCATATGCAGGAGGATTACATCGACTGCTGGGGCAGCTTGGCGAAGAAGTTCGACGGCACGCCGGGCGTGAAATAGCAGATGCCGCTGCTCCGTTCCTGGGTGGCTTCGGCCAACACACCCGACTGCCCCTTTCCGCTTAACAATCTGCCCTGCGGGGTGTTTTCCGTCGGTGACGATGATCCGCGCTGCGGCGTGGCCATCGGCGACGTGATCGTCGATGTCGCCGCGCTGGAGGCGGCGGGGCTGCTGGCGCTGCCCGGTGGGCCGCTTCTGGACGTGCCGTTCTGGAACGAGGTGATGGAGGCGGGACCGGCGGTCTGGACTGCCTTGCGCGCACGGCTGATTGAACTGCTGGTGGAAGGGTCCGGCGAAGCGGATGCCATTGCCTCGTATCTTGTCCTAATGCAGGACGCGGCGCTGCACTTGCCGTTTCTCGTTGCCGAATACACCGATTTCTATGCGGGGCGGCACCACGCAACCAATGTCGGCACCATGTTTCGCGGGCCGGAAAACGCGCTGCCGCCGAACTGGCTGCATATTCCCATCGGCTACAATGGACGGGCCTCCTCGGTCGTGGTGTCGGGCACGCCGGTGCGCCGCCCCTGGGGGCAGGTGAAGGGGCCGGATGACGCAGTGCCGCGCTTTGCCCCGTCGGCACGCTTCGATATCGAGCTTGAAATGGGCGCTGTTGTTGGCACTCCCGCGGAAGGCCCGGTGACGGTGGCGGAAGCCGATGCGATGATCTTCGGCTATGTGCTGCTGAACGACTGGTCGGCGCGTGATATTCAGGCCTGGGAATACCAGCCGCTTGGCCCCTTTCAGGCCAAGGCGACAGCAACGACGATCAGCCCGTGGATCGTGATGAAAGCGGCGCTGGAGCCGTTCCGCGTGCCCACCCCGCCGCGAGAGCTGCCGCTTCTGCCCTATCTGAACGAACCGGGCCCGATGCTTTACAATATTGCGCTTGAGGTCGGCCTGACCCCGGAAGGCGGGGCGGAAACGATCGTCAGCCGGACGAACTATCGGGAAATGTACTATTCTGCCGCGCAGCAGCTGGCGCATCACACCACTAGCGGCTGCGCGATGACAACCGGCGACCTGCTCGGGTCGGGCACCATATCCGGACCAACGAAAGACAGCCGGGGCAGCCTTCTGGAACTGTCATGGGGCGGCAAGGAACCCATCGCCATCGCGGGTGGCACCCGCCGCTTTGTCGAAGACAACGATACCCTGATCCTTCGCGGCGCTGCGAAGGGCGACGGCTATACCATCGGCTTCGGCGACTGCAGCGGCAGGTTGCTGCCCGCGCTTGTCGATCCCTACGCCCGCTGAAAGGAAATAACATGGCCAAAGCCTTTGCCTCGCAGGGCGATCTTGCCGACAAGAAGACCAGTTTCACCGAAATCGGCGACGGGCTTTATGCCTTTACCGCCGAGGGTGATCCCAATTCCGGCGTCATCATCGGCGACGATAGCGTGATGGTCATCGAGGCGCAGGCGACACCCAGGCTGGCGCAGAAGGTGATCGATTGTATCCGCAGCGTCACTGACAAGCCTGTCAGCCATGTGGTGCTGACCCATTACCACGCTGTGCGGGTGCTGGGGGCGTCGGCGTTCGGGGCGGGGCAGGTCATCATGTCCGAAGCCGCCCGCAACATGGTGGTCGAGCGTGGGCAAGAGGATTGGGACAGCGAGTTCCAGCGCTTTCCCCGGCTGTTCCAGGGCCATGAAAGCATCCCCGGCCTGACCTGGCCCACAACCACATTCAACGGAAAGATGAGCGTGTTTCTGGGCAACCGCCGGGTCGACATTTGCCAACTTGGCCGCGCCCACACTGCGGGCGATGCGGTGATCCACGTTCCCGACCAGAATGTCATGTTCACCGGCGATATCGTCGAGGCGCATTCCGCCTGCTACTGCGGCGACGGCCATTTCCGCGACTGGGGGCCGACGCTGGAACGCATCCGCACCTATGACCTTGCCGCCATCGCGCCGGGGCGGGGCGATGCAGTGATCGGGCAGCAGGCGGTGAACGGGGCGCTGGACCGGACGGCGGATTTCGTCGCCTCCACCTTTGCCCCCGTGGTCCGGGTGGCCGCCCGCAACGGCACGCTGCGCGAGGCATGGGATGCGGTGCGCGCCGCCTGCGACCCGAAGTTCAGCGACTATGCGATCTACGAACACTGCCTGCCGTTCAACGTTGCCCGCGCCTATGACGAGGCACGCGGCATCGACCACCCCCGCATCTGGACCGCACAGCGCGATCTGGACATGTGGGCGCAGTTGCAGGGCTGAGGGGCAGAGGGTTGTCATGAACACCGCCATCGAACAGCGCTACAACCTTGCCTTCGTTCTGTATCCCTATGCCCGCTCCCCAGATCAGGACGCACCCGCGCCGGTGCGCCACAAGGTGGTCGTTGTCGGCGGCGGCCCGGTCGGCCTTGCCACTGCGCTCGATCTGGGGCGGCGCGGGGTGCCGGTGCTGCTGCTCGACGACAACGAGGGCATTTCAGAAGGCTCCCGCGCCATCTGCTTTTCCAAGCGCACGCTGGAGATTTGCGACAGGCTGGGGGCCGCCGGGCCGATGCTGGAAAAGGGCGTCGTCTGGAATGTGGGCAAGGTCTTTCACGACGACCGGCTGCTGTATGAATTCAACCTGCTGCCCGAAGACGGCCATGCCTTTCCGGCCTTCATCAACCTGCAACAGCCGTATTTCGAGAAGTTCCTGCATGATGCCATCACTGCCGCACAGGCCGCAGGCGCACCCATCGAAATCCGGGGCAGGAACCGTGTCGACGCGGTGGGGCCGCAGGGCGACCATGTGGCGCTGAATGTGACCACGCCGGATGGTCCCTACAATCTGGAAGCGGATTGGCTGATCGCCTGCGACGGCGCGAGATCACCCCTTCGCAACATGCTCGGACTCGGGTTCGAGGGGCGGGTGTTCGAGGACAATTTCCTGATCGCCGACGTGCGGATGAAGGCCGATTTCCCCACCGAGCGCTGGTTCTGGTTCGAGCCGCATTTCAAGTCGGGGGATTCCGCGCTTTTGCACAAGCAGCCCGACGATGTCTGGCGCATCGATTTCCAGCTGGGCTGGGACATCGACCGCAAGAAGGAACTGCAGTCGGACCGCATCCGCGCCCGTGTCGATGCCATGCTCGGGTCGGGTGTCGAATACGAACTGGTCTGGACATCCATCTATACCTTCCAGTGCCGCCGGATGGAACGCTTCCGGCACGGACGGGTGATCTTTGCCGGCGACAGCGCGCATCAGGTTTCCCCTTTCGGTGCGCGCGGGGCCAATTCCGGCATTCAGGATGCGGATAACCTGTGCTGGAAGCTGGCAATGGTGGTGGCTGGCACGGCCCCCGACCGGCTGCTTGACAGCTATGATGCCGAACGCGTGCATGGGGCCGACGAGAACATCGTCAATTCCACCCGCGCGACCGATTTCATCACGCCGAAAACCCCGGTCTCGAAACTGTTCCGCAATGCCGTGCTTGATCTGGCCGAAACGCTGCCCTTTGCCCGCACCATTGTGAATTCCGGCCGCTTGTCGGTGCCCTGCACCTATGATGGATCGGTGCTGAATGGTCCCGACAATGCCGATATGCCTGCACGAACGCGACCGGGCAGCCCGTGCCCGGATGCGCCCGTCGACAGCGGCTGGCTGCTGAAGCAGCTGGGGCAGGGGTTCACGTTGCTGACCATTGATGCCGACGCGCCCGCCAGCATCACCGCACATCGGCTGACGGTGCCCCGGCTGGCAATTTCGGCGGTGGGGAGCGACGGGCTGCGGACACGCTATCTGGGCGATGCAGCTTCTGCCGTCTATCTGATCCGCCCCGACCAGCATGTCGCCGCCCGCTGGCAGCGGTTTGACGAAACCGCCGTGAAAGCCGCGTTGGCCCACGCCCTTGCGTTGGAGTGAAGGATGCTCGTCACCACCCCGAACCTGCCGAAACCGGATGAGGCCTATGCAAGGCTGATCGCAGCACATGAAGGGCTGGCCGAGAATGAAAGCCACGCGATGAACGCGCGGCTGGTGCTGATCCTGATGAACCACATCGGCGACGACGCCGTGCTGGCCGAGGCGCTGCGCCTCGCCCGCCCGTCGCCGCATTCGTCCTAGCCTGCCTTCAGCACTCCGCGCGCGATCTGGTCCTGTTCGATCGACTCGAACAGCGCCTTGAAGTTGCCCTCGCCAAAGCCGTCGTCGCCCTTGCGCTGGATGAACTCGAAAAAGATCGGCCCGATAACGGTTTTCGAGAATATCTGAAGCAGAATACGGGTTTCGCCGCCGTCCACCACGCCCTCGCCGTCGATCAGGATGCCGTGCTTCGCCATCCGGTCCAGCGGCTCCTCATGGTCATGCACGCGGGTCTTCGACGCCTCATAATACGACATCGGCGGCTTCGGCATGAAGGCCAGCCCGCGCGTGGCAATCTCGTCCGTGGCGGCATAGATGTCATCAGTGCCGACGGCGATGTGCTGGATGCCCTCTCCCTTGTAGCGTTTCAGGTATTCGACGATCTGCCCCGTTTCGCCACGGTCTTCGTTGATCGGGATACGGATGCGCCCGCAAGGGCTGGTCAGGGCGCGGCTGAACAGGCCTGTGTATTTACCCGCAATGTCAAAGAACCGGATCTGGCGGAAATTGAACAGGTTGCCATAGAAATCGAACCACTTGTCCATGTTGCCCCTGTGGACATTGTGCGTGAGGTGGTCGAGGTAGTGGAAGCCCACGCCTGCCGGTTTTGCAGGCGCGATCCAGTCGAATTCGGCATCGTAGGGATTGGTGCTGCCATAACGGTCGGTGAAATAGATCAGCGATCCGCCGATGCCCACGATGGCGGGCAGGTCGAGCGCCTTGCCCGGCCCTCCATAGGGTGTCGCCCCCATTTTCACCGCATGAGCAAAGGCATGGGCCGCATCGACCACGCGCCAGCACATCGACGGCGCGCAGGGGCCGTGTTCATCTACAAACCGGCGGGCGTGGCTGCCCGGTTCGTCGTTCAGCACATAGGTGATGTCGCCCTGCTGCCACAGTTCGATGGCGCGGCTGCGGTGGCGCGCAGTCAGCACATAGCCCATGCGCCGGAACAGGTCGCGCAGCTTTTCCGGTTCGGGATGGGCGAATTCCACAAACTCGAACCCGTCGGTTCCGGCGGGATTGTCGGCGCTGATCGTGGCGCGCGGCGCGTCATGTGGAAAGGGGCCCATCGGCGTCTCCTGATAAGGCGGATATGGGACTCATCTTCTCATCGTTGCACTGGCGATTGCGCGCGTTTTTTGGAAATATTGACCATGATCGTGCAAATTTATTGCACGAATGACGGATATGATTCAAAAATCCCGCATGATGGATCCCCTAGATTCCCGCCTGCTGGCAGAGGTCCAGCGCCATGCCGACATAACCGCGCAGGAACTGGGCGATCTTTTGAACCTGTCGCCAAGCCAGGCCGCACGGCGGAGGCAGCGGCTGGAAGCGGACGGGGTCATCACTGGCTATCGCGCGCGGCTTGATCCGGTCAGGCTTGGCCTGACGGTGCAGGCTTTCGTCCAAGTGCAGATGGCCGCGCACAATTCGGAAAACGCGCGATCCTTCATGAGCCTGATTTCCACCCTGCCCGCGGTTGTGGCCTGCTGGACCCTGACCGGGGAGGCGGACTATCTGCTGCGGGTCTGGTGCGCCGATCTGCCCGCGCTGAACACGCTGATCCACCATCGCCTGTTGCCGCATCCGGCGGTGGCGCGGGTGCAAAGCCAGATCGTGATGGACCAGCCGAAGGCAGATACGGGCCTGCCGGTATAGCGGGCTTATGCCTTCGGCAGCACGCCGATTGCAATCCACTCATCCACCTGCGTCAGAGCCGCTTCGCAAAAGACAGGATCGTTGATGTGTGCGTCCAGTTCCACCAGCCGCACATTGGCCGGGCGGTCGCGGAACGCCTCCGGAAGCGGATGCCAGCCACCCAGATCAACTAGATCGTAGCAGCAGGTCAACACTATCTGCGGCAGGGATGGCAAAGCCGTGGTGTTTTCCGGCGACACGGCCACTTGCAGGAACGTGCCGGGTTCGCGCGCGGGGGTGATCTTCTGATTCACGAGGCGATGCTGGGTGAGGCGCTGCCCGCACTTCTGGCCCGGATCGGCAACGGTGACGACAGGCTGATGAAGCACTGGCTGCGCGCCCATACCCTTGCCGCCGATGCCGCCCGTATCGCGAGTGCGGCGGGGGTAAAGGCGCTGGCGCTGCATCACCTGATCCCGTCAGATGTTCCTGCATTCACCAAGCAGCATTGGCAGGACAGTGTGGCCCCTTATTGGAACGGTATATGCCATATCGGGCATGACGGTATGCGGATAGAACTGTAGTCGAGGAATTGGGACGCCATGGTTGAAACATCAGACCCATGGACATGTGCTGCACCCACGCCTCTCAGTAGCGGAATTCGCGCCCCTCGACCGGGCTGACACCCAAGGTGGCGCCATTGACGGGATTGGCGTCGCCGTCGGTGCGCACGACCATTTCGCCAAGGTCCGGAATGTCGAGGTAAATCACCGTATCCGCCCCCAGGCGTTCGACATGGCGCACCACGCCGGTCCAGCGCGGATTGTCATCCGTCAGCCGCAGATGCTCCGGACGGATACCATAGGTCTTGCAGTCCTCCCCGGTGGCTTCACCGTCATAAAGGTTCATCTTCGGGCTGCCGATAAAGCCCGCAACGAAGGGTGAGACAGGGGCGTTATACAGCTCCATCGGGCTGCCGACCTGTTCGATGCGTCCGGCGTTCAGCACGACGATCTTGTCGGCCATCGTCATCGCCTCTACCTGATCATGGGTGACATAGATCATCGTGGCGCCCAGCTTGCGGTGCAGGTCCGAAAGCTCGATCCGCATCTGGGAGCGGAGGGCTGCATCCAGGTTCGAAAGCGGCTCGTCGAACAGGAACACTTTCGGATCGCGGACGATGGCACGCCCGATGGCCACGCGCTGCCGCTGTCCGCCCGACAGCGCCTTTGGCTTTCGATCCAGCAGATGCGTCAGCTGCAAGGCATCGGCGGCGGCGTCGACCTTGGCCTTGATCTGGTCCTTGGGCAGCTTCGCCAGCGACAGGCCGAAGCCGATGTTTTCCCGGACGGTCAGGTGCGGATACAGTGCATAACTCTGGAACACCATGGCGATGCCTCGGGCCGACGGTTCCGCATGGGTTACATCGATCCCGCCAATCTCGATTACGCCCGACGTCGCTTCTTCCAACCCCGAGATCAGACGCAGCAGCGTGGATTTGCCACAGCCGGACGGCCCCACGAAGACACAGAACTCGCCCGGGTTGATCGTCAGGTTAACGCCCTTGATCACATCCAGGGCACCGAAGCTTTTGGTTAGGTTCTTCAGGTTGACCGAAGTCATGTCGCTACCCTTTCACACCGCCGGCCGTCATGCCGGCCACGATCTGACGGTTGAAGAAGACGAACACCAACAGGGGCGGGATTGTGACCAGCAGGATGTTCATGAACAGGAGGTTGAACTGGCTTTGGAACTGGCTTTGAAAATTGAAGAGCGTCAACTGGACCGTGACATTCTCCTTGCCCGGCAGGTAGTAGAGCGGGTTGGTGAAGTCGTTGAAGATGGCGATGGATTGCACAACGATCAGCGTCACCGTGACGGGCTTCAAAAGCGGCAGGATGACTTTGAAGAAGATCTGCAGGGGTTTTGCGCCGTCGATCAGTGCGGCTTCATCAAGATCGCGCGGGATCGTTCCGATAAAGCTACGAAACAAAAGTATCGAGAAGGAAAGGCCATACGCGACCTGGATCAACACCATCCCGTGCAGGGTCTTGAAGATGCCGAGACCCTGAAGAACCCAGATCGTCGGGACCACGGCGGGGGGAACCATCAGCCCGGTCAGCACGCCCGCGTAGATCAGCCTGTTCCAGCCCGACTGGCGGCGCTGCAGGACGTAACCGACCATCGCGCCGAATACAATCAGCAGGGTGACAGCCCCGACGGTGATGACGGTAGAGTTGAAATAGGCCAACAGCAGCATGTAGTTGCGGGCCTGGATCACCTCGACCAGATTGGACCAGAAATGCCACTCGCTGGGCCAGCTGAAAGTCAGGAACGACGCCTCCTTCCTGGTCTTCACCGCCATAAGGAAAGTGAAGACAAACGGCGTCACAAAGACCACGGCCGCGACGGCGGTGGCGATCAAGCCGGTATTGCGCTGGCCACGGGTCACAGGTCCACCTCGCGACGGTTGATCCACCAGGTGAACGGCACGATGATAAGTGCGATCAGCAGGAACAGGATCACGTTCCCTGCGGTGGACAGGCCGTAGAACCCGGCCTGATACTGCTTGTAGATCACACTGGCCAGCACATCCGAGGCAAAGCCGGGACCACCCTTGGTCGTGGCCCAGATGATGTCAAAGCTGCGCAGACCGCCGATCAATGACAGGGTGATGACGGTAACGGTTGCGGGCCGCACCAACGGCACGGTCACCCGCCAGAACTGCTGGGTGCGGGTGGCGCCATCGATCCGCGCCGCCTCGTAATAGTCGGGAGAGATCGCTGCCAGCCCCGCGATGAAGATCAGCGTTGCCAGCCCCACACCTTTCCAAAGGTCGATGAAGGCCACCGAATACAGCGCCAGAGCCGGGTCGGACAGCCAGGCCGGGCCGTCGATGCCGATCTGCGCCAGCGTCAGGTTGATCACCCCTTTTGTGGGGTGCATCAGCGCCTGAAACGTGATGCCGACCCCGATGGTCGATACCAGCACCGGGAAGAACACCACCGACCGCAGAAAGCTCTGCCACAGGATGCCCGAGGTCAGGAGAACCGCCAGCAAAAGCCCGCAGACCGTCTTGGTGGCAGAGGTCAGAACAGCATAGATCAGCGTGTTGATCATGCCCTGGATCAGGAAGGGTTCCTTGAAGAACTGGCGGTAGTTGTCCCAGCCGATGAACTCCGCCTCGGTCAGGTCCCAACGGGTAAAGCTGAACCACAGGCTCGCCACGGTCGGCACCATGAACAGGGTGACGAAGATCACCGCCGCGGGCAGCACGAACCAGTAGGGATAGGGTGACGGGCGGCGGGGTATCATGGGACCATTCGCGAGGTTCGGGTCGGGGATGAGTGTAACCGATATAGCAGGAAAAGCCCCCGCCCGGTCGGGCGGACGGGGACACTACTGGCGGGAGGATCACCAGTTGGGCAGACCGAGTTGCTTGGCCTGCTTTTCGACATCCTGATCATACAGCGCCGCCGCTTCGGCAGCCGGGCGGATGCCGGAACCGACCTCGACGGTGATCTGTTCCAGCGCCGGGCCCTTGATCGGTGACAGGAATTCCAACGCCGGGGCTGTTGCGCCTTCGGTCTGGAAATAGGGCAGCATGTCCGCGACCGAGGCCGGAACGTCGGCGGGAAGCGCACAGTCCTTGATCAGGTAGGGGCCGGTGGCCCCTGCGGCCTCGATCATGATGTTGCAGCCCTCGACGGTGGCGACAAAGGACAGGAAGGCCTTGGCCGCATCGACATTCGGTGAAGCCGCCGGAATGTACAGCGCCGCGGGCATCCATACCGTCAGCCCGTTCGATGCCGCGTCCGGCCCCGGCTGGGCAAAGAAGCCAACGTCGTTCACGTTTTCAGGGAAGTTCTGCTGCATGTTGCCGAGGGCAAAGGTCAGCATCGGGTAATGCGCGGCTTCGCCGGTCGCGACCATGCGGACGCCGTCATCGAACTTGGCGACGCCGAAGTCTTCGTTAAGGTATCCTGCCTTGAACACGTCTTCCAGATACTGGAAGCCCGCCATCGCCGCCGGAGAGGTGCCGTACTTTGCCTTGTTCGCCGTGTAATCGGCAGCAAAGTTCGGCTCTGCCGCCTGCACGTTGAAGAAATCGGCCAGCACGAACAGTTGGCTTGACCAAGTATCACCATAGGTCTGCGCCACGGCAACCTTGCCCGCCGCCTTGATCTTCTCGTTGTTGGCCATGAACTCGGCCCAGCTTTTCGGAACGCTCAGGCCAAGCTCCTCGTAAATCTTCTTGTTGTAGTAGATGCCGCCGCCCATCGCCGATCCGAAGGGAATTCCGCGCACCGTGCCGTCCGTCGCGGTGACCACCGGCTTGAAGCTGTCGATCACGTTGCCCTGGATGTCGGACAGGTCGGCCAGTTGTTCGACCGGGTTAAGCGCCTGGAACAGCGAGCCGGAATTGTACTGCATAATGTCGCCCGCCTCGCCGGTGGCAAGTCGGGTCTTGACCATGTTGTCGCCCTCGGCCCCGCCAGGACGGTTCTCGACCTCGAAGGTCACGTCCGGATTGGCCGCAGTATAGGCCGCCGTCAGCGCATCCATCATCGCGATCGTTTGTTCGTTGCCGTCAATGGTGACGGACAATACTGTTTCCGCCCGGCCAATACCGGCGACAAGGCAGAATGCGGCAAGGAAAGCCGCGCTTTGGATCGGTTTCATCAGTCATTCTCCTCCTCTGAATGGTTGCAGTAGCCCTGTAGTTGGTTCCACCTGGTGGTTGTTCAGACACGGAACGTGATTTCATGTTTGCCCGACGGCAAGCTGAGCCCCCCGGCCGGCACAGCGACGGGTTGTCCGCCCAATGTGATCTCGCGTCGGGCCGGATTCACGGTCAGTCGTCCCGCGCAGCCTTCGGGCAGGGTTACGCGATAGGTGACCCTGTCGCCGCTGATCGACCACTCCGCTTCGATCCGGCCATGGCGGCAGTCATGCCAGGCACTGACCGGTGCAAGGGCAGGCAGGATCAGCGGGTCGAGCATGACCTCGTCAAAGCCGGGCTTTTCCGCCGCTGGCGCAACCCCTGCCACCGCCTCGAACAGCCATTGGCATACCGCGCCATAGGCATAGTGGTTGAAGCTGTTCATCCCCGGCTCGTAGATTGTGCCGTCTTCGCCTTGGGCGTCCCAGCGTTCCCAGATGCTCGTCGCGCCCTGATCGACCTGATAGAGCCAGCCCGGCACCTTGCGGTTCAGGAAGATTTTTTCGGCAAGATCCGTCATGCCGTGCAGCGCCAGCGCCGGCAGCAGCGCAGGGGTGCCGATGAAGCCTGTCCCGATCAGCCCGTCGGCTTCCTCTACCACTCGGCGGAAATAGGCCTTTCCGGCTTCGTAGTGCTCCTGCGGCACGAGGCCGTACAGAAACGCAAGGCTCCATGAAGTCTGGTCGTTGTGCGCGATCCGGCCCGACGGGGCAAAGAATTCGTGCTTGAACGCCGCGCGGATCGCCTCGGCCCGATCATGCAGGGCCTTTGCCTGCGCGTCCTCGCCAATCAGCCCCGCAATCTTCGCAGCAAGGTCGGTCGAGATGAAGTGATACAATGTCGCCGCGCAATCGTCGGCGACGGTGGGCCGGGGCTTGCGGTTGTCGCCCACCGGCTGAAGCCAGTCCCCGAATGTGAACCCACGGCCACCCCATGTTGCCGAAGGCCGCACGACGGGCCCGTCAGAAATGGCCCATAGGTAGTCCAGCCATTTCAGCATGGCGGGAAAGTTTTCGGCCAGCACACCGGTATCGCCGTAGTGCAGGTAAAGCTGCCAGGGGATGATCACGATGGCATCGCCCCAGCCCGTCGAGCCCGCCCAGTCGCCACGGCCGTCGATCGGATGCAGCCGCGTCGGGTCAGGAGAGAAATGCGGCACCGCCCCGTCTGGCCGCTGGTCATGGCGCACGTCGCGCAGAAACTTCTTCAGGAACGCCTCGCAATCCGCCAGCCAGCAGGCAGTACCGGCAAACACCTGTGCGTCGCCCGTCCAGCCAAGCCGCTCATCCCGCTGCGGACAGTCCGTCGGAACCTCGATGAAGTTCGACCGTTGCGACCATATGGTGTTCAGGACCAGCCGGTTGACGGATGGCACGCCGCAGGTGAAGCCGCCGGCCTGCACCGGGACAGAGGTCACCGGGACCTGCTGGATTGACACCAGTTGTGCGCCGCCCGTCAGTGTGACGCGGGCGTAGCGAAAGCCGAAAAAGGTGAAAAGCGGGGCGTAGGTTTCTATTCCGTCGCCCTTCAGGGTG